>NZ_JBSFKD010000048.1:3073-61389 GCF_053598395.1 Streptomyces sp. NPDC001135
CCGGTCTCCCCGGGGCCCCCCGCCGCCCCGGGCGCTCGGGGGCCGCGGGCCGCCCCCCCGCCCCCCCCCCCCCCACCGCGTGCGTGCCGCTCAGGTGCCCGGCACGCCGGGGCTCGCCGTCTCGCCGCAGCCACGCTCGCGGGCACCCTCACGGGTGCGTCCGGCACTGACCAGGCGGCGCGGGTTGCGGCGCAGGTACTCGCCCTCCAGCTGCGCCATGCGCTCGTTGTGGGCCCGCAGCGCGTCGTTCGAGCCGTACAGCAGAGTGTCGTGGCGCGTGCGGTGGATCGTCTCCAGCTCCTTCATGAGCTGCTGGTCGTCCAGCCGGCTGGCGTCGACTCCGGTCATCGTGGGGCCCCGCTCGTCGTGTTCGTTCATGGGCTACGGGTACCCGCCCGGCGTGCACTGCCCCGAGCGGTTTCCGGGAGGAATCCATGGAGCTCGCGTTCCTGAGTCCACTGTACGAACATCCGGGGTCGTGGGCCTCCGCATACGTCGACCTGTCCCGGCACGACGAGGACATGGAGCAGCCGAGCTGCTGATCCGCCCGGAGGCGCCCGACACGCACCGCGAGGTGTGGCCCGGTCCTGGAGGACACCGGCGACGAGATCGCGGCGGGCGGCCTGGGGCAGTGCTGCGCTGGAAGTGACCGGTGCGGTGCCGTTCCGGGCCCGGGCACGGACGGACAGAGGGGTGCGGGGCCGTATCGGCATGCGGCCGCGCCGCGCCCCCTCGGCGAGAGGCGCCGGCTGCCGCTAGCGGACGCGGGACACGCGGCGCTCGTCCCAGACCGGTTCCGGCGTCTCGCGGACACGGCCGTCGCTGCCGAAGACCAGGTAGCGGTCGAAGGAGCGGGCGAACCAGCGGTCGTGGGTGACGGCGAGGACCGTGCCCTCGAAGGCCTCCAGGCCCTCCTGGAGGGCCTCGGCGGACTCCAGGTCGAGGTTGTCGGTCGGCTCGTCCAGCAGCAGCGCGGTGACGCCCGCCAGTTCCAGCAGCAGGATCTGGAAGCGGGCCTGCTGGCCGCCGGAGAGCCGGTCGAAGGTCTGCTCCGCCTGCTGGGTCAGCTCGTAGCGGCGCAGCCTCGACATGGCGGCCCCGCGGTCCTGGGCGTGCTCCTTCCACAGGATGTCGAGGAGGGTACGGCCCTGGAGTTCGGGGTGCGCGTGGGTCTGCGCGAAGTGGCCGGGCACAACGCGTGCGCCGAGCTTCCAGCCGCCCGTGTGCGTGACGTCCTCGCCGGCCAGCAGGCGCAGGAAGTGGGACTTGCCGGAGCCGTTGGAGCCGAGGACGGCGACCCGTTCGCCGTAGAAGACCTCCAGGTCGAACGGTTTCATCAGGCCGGTCAGTTCGAGTCGCTCGCAGGTGACGGCCCTGACGCCGGTACGGCCGCCCTTCAGGCGCATGGTGATGTCCTGCTCGCGCGGCGGCTCCGGCGGCGGGCCGGCCTCCTCGAACTTGCGCAGACGGGTCTGGGCGGCCGCGTACCGGGAGGCCATCTCGTGGCTGACGGCGGCGGCCTGCCGCAGGTTCACGACCAGCTTCTTCAGCTGGGCGTGTTTCTCGTCCCAGCGGCGGCGCAGCTCCTCGAAGCGGGCGAAGCGCTCGCGGCGGGCCTCGTGGTAGGTGGCGAAGCCCCCGCCGTGCACCCAGGCGTCGGCGCCGGCCGGGCCCGGTTCCACGGAGACGATCTTCTCGGCGGCGCGGGCGAGCAGTTCCCGGTCGTGGGAGACGAACAGGACCGTCTTGCGGGTCTCCTTGAGCTGCTCCTCCAGCCACCGCTTGCCGGGTACGTCGAGGTAGTTGTCCGGCTCGTCCAGCAGCAGCACCTCGTCGGTGCCGCGCAGCAGCGCCTCCAGCACGAGGCGTTTCTGCTCGCCGCCGGACAGGGTGCGCACCAGGCGCCACTGCGCCTTCTCGTACGGCACGCCGAGGGCGGCGGTGGTGCACATGTCCCACAGGGTCTCGGCCTCGTAGCCGCGGGCCTCGGCCCAGTCGGCGAGGGCCTGCGCGTACGCCAGCTGGGCGGCTTCGTCGTCGGCGGTCACGAGGGCGTGCTCGGCGTCGTCGACGGCCTTCGCCGCCTGGCGGATACGGGGCGGGGCGACGGAGACGAGGAGGTCGCGTACGGTCGTCTCGTCGCGGACGGAGCCCACGAACTGGCGCATCACACCGAGGCCGCCGCTGACGGTGACCGTGCCGCCGTGCGGCTTCAGCTCGCCGGAGATCAGCCGGAGCAGGGTGGTCTTGCCGGCGCCGTTCGGTCCGACGAGCGCGACGGCGGCGCCTTCGCCGACCCGGAAGGACACGTCCCCGAGCAGGGTCCTCCCGTCGGGGAGCTGGTACTCGAGGTGCGCGGCTTCCAGATGTCCCATGGCCAGGCATTCTCCGGGGCGGCCGGGATATCGGCAAACGGATATCGGCCGGCGGACACCGGTGACCGGCACCGCCCGCCGGCCGGAGCCGGTGTTCCGAGTCCGCGCCGGAGGGCCTCTCCGTGCTCGGCGATCCATCCCCCGTGTGCAGCGCGCGGTCTGCTCCTCCCGCTCGACGAGGCGGTGCCGCTGCCGCGTGCCGGGGGCCGTGCGGGCCCGTGCCGGGGAGAGGGTGACGGCACCGGAGTGCAGGGCGCGGCCGATGAGGGCGCCGTCGACACCGTGCGGGGCCGGCGCGGCGACTGCCCGCAGGCCGTCCAGGGCGGCGATGCCGCCCGCGACCGGCACGGCGGCGTCCGTCCGGTCGCACGCCTCGCTGGAGAGCTCCAGGTGGAAAGTGGAGAGGCCTGCCTGTACGCCCCTCCTCCCGCTGCTCGCCGAAGAACTCCACCGGCTCCGGCAGCGGCACGGCAGGCACGCTCCGCCCCGGCCGTATCCAGCGCGAACCCGCCGAGCCGAGTCCAGCGCACGGCGGACTCCCGCCGCCGGTCCGGGCCTACCCCGCTGACTCCACCCGTTCTCCCGCCGGGCCGGCCTCGCCCGCCGGTTCCACCGTGGCGCCCTCCCAGGACACCGCGTTCCAGGTGCCGGACGGGGAGCCCTCGAGGATGATCACGCCGGTGTTCTTCAGGGGGCGGGCGGCGGCGAAGGGGACGTCGACGTTGGCGGCGCGGGCGGCGGTCCACAGGCGGATCGCGGCGCCGTGACTGACCATGGCGACGGTACGGGCACCGCTCGCGGCGGCCTCGGCGATCACGGCGTCGTACCGGGCGAGGGCCTCCTCGCCGCTCTCCCCGCCGGGGATGCGCAGCGCGGTGTCGCCGGCCGCCCAGGCGAACACCGTGCGCATGTACCCCCGGCCCTCGGCGGATTCGCCCGACAGTGCCTCCAGGTCGCCGGCGGACACCTCGCGGATGCCGTCGCGCACGCGCACCTCGAGGCCGGACGCGGCGGCCAGCGGGGCGGCGGTGAGCCTGCTGCGCAGCAGCGGGGAGGCGTAGACGGCCTCGATGTCCTCGTCGGCGAGCGCCTCGGGCAGTGCGGCGGCCTGCGCCTCGCCGAGGGGGGTGAGCCCCGGACCGGGCACGGCCGTGTCCAGCAGCTGATCCACGTTGGACGGGGTCTCACCGTGGCGGACGAGGAGCAGGCGCATGCGGGGGAACTCCTAGCGCCGCGGGCTGGCCCCGGCGCGGGCGGGAACAAGAACCGGGCACTTCAGGGTAACCGCACCCCATGAGCCCAGACCTGGACCTGACTGTCCGTACCACCGGCCACAGCCCCCTGTGCCGGCTGCTGGATCTGGACGGCCGGCTGTTCGAGGCGGCCGCCGCCTGGCACTGGCCCGGCGCCGAGCGGGTGCTGCCCCGTCTCAGCCGCAGCGCGAACCACGGGGTGCTGTGGTTCGCGACGGCCGCCGCGGTGGCCGCGAGCCGCACCCCGAGGGCCCGCCGGGCGGCCGTGCGGGGCCTGGCCTCGCTCAGTGTGGCCTCGCTGGCCATCAACACGATCGGCAAGCGTTCCGTGCGCCGGGCACGGCCGGTACTGGACGCGGTACCGCTGGTGCGGCAGCTGAAGCGGCAGCCGATCACGACGTCCTTCCCGTCCGGGCACTCCGCGTCGGCCGCCGCCTTCGCGACCGGGGTCGCGCTGGAGTCCCCGGCGTGGGGTGCGGCGGTGGCGCCGGTGGCGTTCTCGGTGGCGGCCTCCCGGGTGTACACGGGTGTGCACTTCCCGAGCGACGTACTGGCCGGGGCGGCGCTCGGCGCGGGCGCGGCCTTCCTGGTACGGCGGCTGGTGCCGACCCGCTCCCAGGTGCGGGGGCCGGCCCGGCGGCGTGCCGAGGCGCCCGCGCTGCCGGAGGGCGACGGTCTGGTGATGGTCGCCAACCGTTCCTCGGGCACCGCCGACCGGGTCCGCGCGCTGCAGGGCGCGCTGCCGAGGGCGGAGATCGTCGAGTGTGCGCCGCAGGAGATCGGGGACGCGCTGGCGAAGGCGGCGGCCCGCGCCCGGGTGCTGGGCGTGTGCGGCGGCGACGGGACGGTGAACACGGCCGCCGGTATCGCCCTGCGGCACGGTCTGCCGCTCGCGGTGCTGCCCGGCGGCACCCTCAACCACTTCGCCTACGACCTCGGGGTGGAGGACGAACGCGATCTGGCCCGTGCGGTCCGGCACGGCGAGGCGGTGCGGGTGGACGCGGCCCGGTACCGGAGCGGCGACGGCGAGGGCCTGTTCCTGAACACACTGAGCCTGGGCGTCTACCCGGAGCTGGTGCGCGAGCGGGCGCTCTGGTCGCACCGGATCGGCGGCTGGCCGGCCGGGGTGCTGGGCGCGCTGCGGGTGCTGCGCGCGGACCGGCATCCGCTGGAGCTGGAGGTGGGCGGTGAACGGCGGCCGCTGTGGCTGCTGTTCGTCGGCAACGGCGTCTACCACCGGATGGGGCTCGGGCCCGGCCGGCGTACCGATCTCGCGGACGGGCTGCTGGACGTGCGGGTGGTGCACGGCGGCCGCCGGCCGGCGCTGCGGCTGCTGGCCGCAGCCGCGGCGGGCCCGCTGACCCGGTCCCCCGCGCATGCCGCGGTGCAGATGAACCGGCTCCGGCTCACCGGCATCGCACCCGGGACCCCGTTGGCGTACGACGGCGAGGTGACGGCGGTGTCGGGCGAGCTCACCCTGGAGAAGCTGCCGGAGGCCCTGACGGTCTACCGCCCGCTGCGGAGCGGCCTTTGACATGCCGACACATCCCGTCAGGACCGGCCCGCACCCGACACACCCAGTCCATATGGTGAAACGCGCATCTCACTATTCGGTGGACGCGCGTACGGTGGCGTGTACCGGCCCGCCGCGACAGCGGCGACGAGGGTGAAGGGGAACCGTCATGCCGAAAGCACAGGAGAGCGCCGTCTACACGCACGGGCACCACGAGTCGGTGCTGCGGTCGCACACCTGGCGGACCGCCGAGAACTCCGCGGCCTATCTGCTCGGCTCCCTGAAGCCCCACATGAGGATCCTGGACGTCGGCTGCGGACCCGGGACCATCACCGCCGGCCTGGCGGAACGGGTTCCCGACGGCCATGTCACCGGCGTCGACCACGCCCCGGGCATCCTGGAGCGGGCCCGGGCCACCGCCGCCGCGCGCGGCCTGGCCAACGTGGACTTCGCGGTCGCCGACGTGCACGCCCTGGACTACCCGGACGACACCTTCTGCGTGGTCCACGCCCACCAGGTGCTCCAGCACGTCGGCGACCCGGTGCAGGCGCTGCGCGAGATGCACCGGGTGACGAGGCCGGGCGGGTTCATCGCCGTGCGCGACGCGGACTACGCGGCGATGACCTGGCATCCGGCGGTGCCGGGCCTGGCGGACTGGCTGGACCTGTACGAGCGGGTGGCCCGCGCCAACGGCGGCGAACCCGACGCCGGGCGCCGGCTGAAGGGGTGGGCGCTGGCCGCCGGGATGCGGGACATCACGGCCACCTCCAGCACCTGGACGTTCGCCACACCCGAGGAGCGGGCCTGGTGGAGCGGATTGTGGGCGGACCGCACCCTGGCCTCCGCCTACGCGGACCGGGCCACCCAGGGGGGTCACGCGACCGGGGAACAGCTGCGGGCCGTGTCCGAGGCCTGGCGCGCCTGGGGCGGACGGGAGGACGGCTGGTTCGCGGTCCTGCACGGGGAGATTCTATGCCGTAAGGAAGCCTGATTCACCGAATTCGGGAAACCCGGAATGCAGGAGGTCATATTATGGTTCCCATCCTGCTGGTACTGCTTCTGGCGCTGGTTCTTTTCGGGGCCGGATTCGCGGTGAAGATTCTCTGGTGGATTGCCCTGGCGGTGCTGGTCATATGGCTGCTGGGTTTCGTGGCCCGCGGCACGGCCGCCGGCGGCGGCAGGGGCCGGTGGTACCGGTGGTGACGTGAGATCAGTCGCGCGGAAGCAGCGGCCCGAGCGGCCCGAGGTCCAGATTCAGGTCCTCGGGCCGCAGTCCGTAGCGCTCGCACAGCTCGGCCATCCGCTCCTCCAGGAGCATCAGGGTGAGCCCGATGCGCTCCTCCTGCTCCTCGGTCAGACCACCGGTGTCGAAGCGGCGCACGGCCTGCCGCTCCATGAGCTGGCGCAGGAGCTCCACGACGGTGAGCACCAGTTTCACCAAGTCCCGCTCGACGGTGTCGGGTTCCAGGTCGAGCCGGTTGCGCGGGGTCACATGACCTCCTCGGACGGGGGAAGGACCAGCTCGAACGGTGAGGGGACCGACTCGTTCACCGAGCTGATCAGGGCGTTCAGGTCGATGCGGACCAGGTCGACGTCCGCGATCCTCAGGGTGATGTCGCCGGTGATGACGACTCCGCCGGCCAGCAGCCTGTCGAGCAGGTCGACGAGTGCGATCTCGCGCCGTTCCACGACGGTCACGACTCCGCCTCCCCCGTGAACGAATAGGCGGCCCAGGGGCCGGTGAGTTCGACCCGGATTCCGGGTGCCTCGTCCTTTGTGCGGTCGACCAGTTCCACGAATTCCTCGGAATGCATGCGCGGTACGAGATAGGCCGCGTTGAGGACATTACGACCGGGCGCCGCGGAAAGCGCGGAATTCTGCGGGGGGTGCAGCCGGGAATCCTCGGCGTACCGGCACAGCCGCTCGTGCAGGGACCGGGCGAACGCCTCGGCGCGCTGCCACTGCTCCTCCTGGGCGTGGGTGCTCTCGCGCCGCCGGCGCAGATAGTCCCGGCCGCTGCTCGGCTTCGCGGCGGCGCCGGACCCGGGCCCGGCGGCCCCGGCGGGCTCGGGGGCCTCGGGCTCCAGGTACACCTTCACGCCCCACTCGACGCGGCCCTCCAGCCGGTCGAGGATGCGCCGGAAGTCGTCCTCGCGGGCCTCGATCATCGAGCGCACCCCGCTGCAGTCGCGGAAGACGGTCCCGAGCCGGAGCGGCAGCGGCGTGGTGACGGTGGTGAGCGCGTCGATCACGCCCTGGTGCGCGCGGGCGGTCGCGGCCAGCCAGTCCAGGTCCTCCAGGTGGGCCTTGAGCGCCTCCTCGCCGAAGTCGGCCTCCGGGACCTGACTGACGACCGCGACCAGCCCGTGGTGGTGCAGCAGCCCCGGCGGGGCGCCCGCGACGCCCGTGAGCTGGGACTGCAGGGGCGTCCCGAAGGGGCGGCAGACGGCGTACACGTAGCGCAGTCCGGTCATGGGGCCTCCTTCGGGACGTGGCCCGGCTCCAGCTCCTCCAGCCGGGCCAGCCGTTCTCTCAGCTCGGCGTTCTCCCGGGTCAGCTCGTCCCGGCGGGCCCGGGAGGAGAGGGCCGGGTCGCTCTCCCACCAGTCGATGCCCATCTCCTTGGCCTTGTCGACCGAGGCGACGATGAGCCGCAGCTTGACGGTCAGCAGTTCGATGTCGAGCAGGTTGATCCGGATGTCACCCGCGATCACCACGCCCTTGTCGAGCACACGCTCGAGGATGTCGGCGAGGTTGGCTCCGCTGCTGTGGCCGTACGGCTCGGGGAACCGGCTGGGCGTCGTCATCGACGGCTCCCGCGCCCGGCGTACTCGGGCTCCTCTGCTTCCTCGCCTTCTTCCTCGTCCTCATCCTCGTCCGGGTACTCGTCCTCGTCTTCTTCCTCACCCTCTTCCGCGCCCTCTTCCGCGGGTTCCTCCTCGTAGGGCTCCTCCGCCTCGTCCTCGTACTCCCCAGGCTCCTCCTCTCCCCCGCCTTCTTCCTCCTCCTCGTCCTCGTATTCCTCGGGCTCCCCCTCTTCCCCTTCCTCCCCCTCTTCCTCGGCCCGGGCCTTCTCGGCCTCCTCCTCTTCGGCCACCGCGTCCTCGTGGCTGCGGACCACCTCGCCGTCGCGGATCTCGCCACGCCAGGCGTCCTCCGCCTCGCCCTTGATGGTGATGAAGCGGGCGAAGTGCTTCAGATCCAGCCTGACCCGGCGGCCCTGGGCGCGCCAGATGTTGCCGGTCTTCTCGAACAGGCCGGTCGGGTAGTACTCGATGACCAGCAGGACGCGGGTGAGGTTCTCCTCCAGCCGGTGGAAGGAGACAACGCCCTTGGTGGTGCCCTTGGCCCCTTCCGACGTCCACTGGATGCGGTAGTCGGGTATCTGCTCGGTGGTCTGCGCCTTCCAGCTGCGGCTGGACCAGAAGATCTTCGCCTGCCAGTCGGAGTGGGTGTCGTCGGCGCGGTTCGCGCTCTTGACGCCCTTGGCGAAGCTGCTGAAGTCCTTGTACTGGGTCCACTGGTCGTAGGCGGTCCGCAGCGGTACGCCGACGTCGATGAACTCCATGATGACGGTGGGCTTCTTGCCCGCGCCGCCCTTCTTGCCCTTGCCGCCCCCGAGGCCTCTGACCGCGTTCATCACCTTGTCCTTGACGCGGGAGCCGCCCAGTTCCAGCGCGGAGCGCAACGGCCCCTTGCCCTCGGCGAGCTTGCGGCCACCGTCGAGCGCGAGCTTGGCGAAGCCAGGGCTGTTGCCCTCGGCTATGTCATTGAGCTTGCCCGTGGTCTCGCCCAGCTTGCGGCCGAGGCCGGTGAGCATCTTCGTGGCCTGCGCGGCCAGGAACTCCTGGGCCTCCGCCTTCAGCCGGTCGGCTGCCTCGCTGTGGGCGAGGCTGGTCAGCGGATTGTCCTTGGCCTCGTCCGTGGCCTTGCCGGCCGCGGAGGTGGCGGATCCGAGGGCCTCGGTCATCGGTCATCGCCGTCCTTCGGCTGCCGGGAGGCGGTACCGCGAGCGGCACCGCCGGCGGCGGCCGTCTTCTTGGCGGCCGTCTTACCGGCCGCGGTTGTCTTCTTGGCCGCGGTCTTCTTCGCCGGGGCCGTCTTGCCGGGAGCCTTGTGCGCCGCCTTCTTGGCGGGCGCCTTCTTGGCCGCCTTCCTGCGAGGCTCCTCCTCCCGCCGGTCCTCGTGCCCGCCGTCGCCGTCGGCCTCGTCCTGCGGCTCCTCCTCGACGTCCTCGTCATCGGAGCCCTCGGGACCGGGCACCACGCCCGACAGTTCGTCGCGCACCTGGGAGGTACGGCCGTGCAGCCGGTCGGCGAGCGCGTTCATCTGCCGCTCGACCATGGCCCCGGACGCGGCCTTGCCGACACCTCGCAGGTCCTGGCGCAGCTGGTCCCCGATCTCCTTGAACTGCGGGTTGTTCTTCAGCTGCTGGCCCACCACGTCCGCGAGCATCTTCGGACTGAGGTTCAGCTTCTTCCCGGCCACCAGAGATCCGACCGCGAGGGCCATCTTCAGTTTCTTCGTCCGTCCCAGGAAGTACCCGGCCCCTACGGCGAGGCCCAGTGCCATGCGGTTCATCTTCACGTCCCGTCGCCTGTGGTGTCGCCGGAGCGCAGGGCGATCTCCAGCCGGTCCAGCAGCTCGTCCTCGCGCCGGTCGAACTCCTCCTCGGTGATCTCACCCGCCTCCAGCTGCTCTTCGAGGCGGGCGAGTTCGGCCCGTACAGTGGCGGGGTCGTAGTAGATCCGTTCCGCCTCGCGGAGTACCTGGCCGATCACCCACGCGCCGCCGCGCACCGGTGCGAACGGCAGCAGTAGCACCTCACCGATCAGTCCCATGGACTCCTCCTTCCGTCCGGGCCCGCCCGTGGCCTACGCCTGGGTGTTCGCGCCCGCGGTGTCGGCCGCCGGCTGGGCGGGGCCGGGATCGACGAAGCTGTACGGCGGCAGGGGGCCGTTGATGCGCAGCTCGAGATGGGGGTGGCCGGCGCGGACCCGCTCGGCGGCGGCGAGGAAGTCCTCGACCGCGTCCCGGGCCACCAGGAACGAGACGTTGAGCAGCCAGCCGGTGGACTGCGGGCCGGCGCTGACCGCGGCGGCGGCCGGCTCCAGCTGGGCCTGCACCCCGGCGGCGTCCTCGGCCTCCTTGGCCTTGACGGCGCCCGCGACCATCTCGCCGAGGCGCAGCTTGTCGTCGTAGCTTCCGCCGCCCGACTTCCGGTTGGCCTCGGCGAGACCGCGGATCTCCGCGTTCTCGGCCATCACCTGGTGCAGGACGGCCTCTTCGACGTGGTTGCCCTTGACGTTGTACTCGACCTTGCCGTCCAGTGCTTTCAGCCGCTCCAGGTAGTGGTCCGCGCGCTCGGTGAGTACCTGGACGACGGTGTCGTCGTCGGGGGCCAGGTTCCCGAACCGCATCGGCAGCACACAGCCGGCCGCGCCGGTCTCGGCGAGCACGTTCTGGTGCGCGAGCAGGTCACGGCGCTTGGGCCGCAGCCCCTCGGGAGCGTCGCTGACCACGGCGGCCAGCTCGCCCGCCGTGAGGACCCGCACCGGCAGGGGCGGCTCGCCCACGCCGGTCATGCCCTCGGGGAGGGCGGGGTGCGAGCGGGCGGTGATCCCGTAGACGTAGGTGCTCACTCCTGCTCCTCCTTCCGGCGGGCCGTGGACTTACGGGGGCGGGGCCGGGCCTCGCCGCTCTCCTCCCGGGCCTGCTTGAAGGCGTCGGAGATGGTCTCCGCAGCTCCGGAAAGGGCGCCCTTGGACTTGCCGCGGGCACCGGACTCGGTGACCTCGCCGACGATCTCGGGCAGCCCGGGGCTCTTGCGGGGGCCGGCCTCCAGGTCGAGACGGTTGCACGCCTCGGCGAACCGCAGGTAGGTGTCGACGCTGGCCACCACGACCCGGACGTCGATCTTCAGGATCTCGATGCCGACCAGGGAGACCCGCACGAAGGCGTCGATCACCAGTCCCCTGTCGAGGACCAGTTCCAGTACGTCGTAGAGGCCGCTGCTGCCGCCTCCGCCTCCGGTCTGCTGTGCCGGGACAACGGTCATACGGCCGTTCCTCCTCCTGAGTAGTCGGTGCCACGGTGGCTGCGCGGACGGGGCGGGCGAGCGGTCTACCGGCCGCCGGGCCGGCGCGCGTCGGACCGCCCGCGTTCGTATCGGCGCACGCGCCGGTAGCCGGTGAGCTGCCCGTCGCCGTCGAGATCGACCTGGTAGCTCGCCATCAGGCTCATCGTGTCCGGAACCCTCGCGAGTTCGAGGACCTCCATCTCGAGCACCCATCCGTCCTCGGTCTGCTCGAAGGAGGTCACCGACTCAGGGGCGAGCCCGGTGAGCTCGGCGAGCTGGGCCCGGGCCTGGCGCAGCACCTCCATGGGGGCCGGCCGTCGCTCGTCCGCCTTGCTCCGCGCGTCGTTGCGTGACTCCTGTGAGTTCCGGGTTTCCCGTGAACCCTGCGACTGGGATGTGTCTTTTGTGTTCGACATGGCCACCTCCCCCTGCGGGTGGCCCGTCATCCCATGGCCAAACCTCAGGAGCGGATGTCCGCGAGACGCCGCCGGGCCGGGCCCAGGCCGCGCCCGCGGTTCGGCAGGCCGGCCCACGGGTCGGAGCGGGCCTGGTCGAGGGCGTCGGCGATCGTCCAGTGGCGGGCGTCGAGCCCGGGGTCGTCCAGCTGCTCCCAGGCGAGGGGCACGGCGACGGGGGCGCCGGGGCGGGCCCGGACGGAGTAGGGGGCGACGGCGGTCTGCGCGTAGGCGTTGCGCTGCACGTCGAGGTAGAGACGGTCGCCGCGGTCCTGCTTGCGGGCGGCGGTGGTGAGCAGGTCCGGATGCCGGGAGGCGGCCAGATCGGCCACGTCACGGGCGAATCCGCGCACCTCGTCGAAGTCGTGGCGGCCGTTGAGGGGGACGACGAGGTGGAGTCCGCGCGAGCCGGTGGTCATGGGCGCGGCGGCCAGCCCCAGCTCCTCCAGCAGCTCCCGCAGCCATCCGGCCGCCGCACGGACCCGGGCGAAGTCGTCGCCGGGGGGATCGAGGTCGAAGACCAGCCGGTCGGGGTGGTCGGCGCCGGCGGCCCGGTCGGTGCGCGAGAGCCAGCGGTGCAGGGTGAGACAGGCCTGGTCGGCGAGGTAGAGCAGGGTGGCGGTGTCGTCGCAGACGACGTGCGTGACCGTGCCGCCCTCCTTGGCGACCTCGGCCCGCCGGATCCAGTCCGGATAGTGGTCCGGGGTGTTCTTCTGCATGAACCGCTGCCCGTCGACCCCGTCCGGATACCGCTCCAGCATCAGCGGACGGCCCCGCAGATGCGGCAGCATGGAGGGCGCGACGGACCGGTAGTAGTCGGCGAGGTCGCCCTTGAGTGTACTCCTTCGCGCCCCCGCGGCCGGGGAGGAGGACCTTCCCGGGCCGCTGGATCACCACCGAACGGCGGCCCGCCCGCACGGTCCGCGCGTCGGCGTCGCTCATCGCACGACCGCCTCCTCCACCAGCAGCTTGGCGGCCGCCGCGATGCCCACGGCGTCGATCCCGGCCGCGTGCAGCTGCTCGTCGGGGGCCGCCGAGCCGGGCATGGTCCGCACCGCGAGCCGGACCAGCCGGGGCACGGGCCGGCCGTCCCCGAAGGCCTCCGCGACGGCGTCGCCGAGGCCGCCCTCGGCATGGTGGTCCTCCACGGTGAGCAGACAGCCGGTCTCCTCGGCGGCCCGGCGCACGGTGTCCACGTCGACGGGCTTGACCGAGTACAGGTCGATCACCCGTACCCGGATGCCGTCCTCGGCGAGCCGGTCGGCCGCGGCCAGCGCCTCCGGCACGGTGACCCCGGCCGCGACGACCGTCAGCCGGTCCTCCTCGCTGGTGACGAGCGTCTTGCTGCCGCCCACCGGGAACTCCTCGTCGGGGCCGTAGATCACCGGTGTCCTGCCGCGCGAGGTGCGCAGATAGCGGATGCCGTCGAGGCCGGCCATGGCCGCGACCAGCCGGGCGGTCTGGTTGGCGTCGCACGGGTACAGCACGGTCGAGCCGTGGACGGCACGGAACATCGCCAGGTCCTCCAGGCCCATCTGCGAGGGCCCGTCCTGCCCGATCGCGACGCCGGCGTGCGAGCCGACCAGGTTGATGCCGGTGCCGCTGATGGACGCCATCCGCACGAAGTCGTGGGCGCGGGTGAGGAACGCGGCGAACGTGGAGGCGTAGGGCAGCAGGCCCCGCGTGGCCATGCCGACGGCCGCGGCGACCAGCTGCTGCTCGGCGATGTAGCACTCGAAGAACCGCTCGGGGTGGGCCTTGGCGAACTCCTCGGTGCGGGTGGAGTCGCCGACCTCGCCGTCCAGGGCGACGACGTCGCCGCGGGCGGTGCCGAGCGCGGCGAGGGCCGCGCCGAAGGCGTCCCGGGTCGCCACCTCGTCCCCTTCGTCGTAGCGCGGGAGCTGGAGCACCTCGGTGGTCAGGTCGCGCAGCGCGGCGGCGGCCGGCGGCTCGCTGACCCGGACGTGCAGCTCGCGCGGTCCGCCCAGTTCGGCGATGGCCTCCTCGGCGTCCGGCAGCGGTTTGCCGTGGTGGCCCTCCAGGTCCTCGACGGCGGCGACGCCCTTGCCCTTGAGGGTGCGGGCGAGGATCACGACGGGCTGCCCGGCCGTGGACAGCGCCTCACCGTAGGCCCGGTCGATCTTGTCGACGTCGTGGCCGTCGATCTCGACGGTGTGCCAGCCGAAGGCCTGGAAGCGGCGGGCGTAGGCGTCCAGGTCGTGGCCGTGCCGGGTGGGGCCGCGCTGGCCGAGCCGGTTGACGTCCACGATCGTGATCAGGTTGTCCAGGTGTTCGTGTCCGGCGTGTTCGGCGGCCTCCCACACCGAGCCCTCCGCCAGCTCGCTGTCGCCGCACAGCACCCACACCCGGTAGCCGGTGCGCTCCAGGCGCTTGCCGGCGAGGGCGATGCCGACGCCGACCGGCAGGCCCTGGCCGAGGGATCCGGTGGCCGTCTCCACCCAGGGCAGCCGCCGGGGTGTCGGATGCCCTTCGAGCCGGCTGCCGATCCGGCGGAAGGTGAGCAGCTCGCCGTCCTCGATGGCACCGGCCGCCTTGTACGCGGCGTACAGCAGCGGAGAGGCGTGTCCCTTGGACAGCACGAAACGGTCGTTGGCGGGGTGGTCGGGGCGTTCGAAGTCGTAGCGCAGATGGTTCGCGAGGAGGACGGCCATCAGGTCGGCGGCGGACATCGAGGAGGTGGGGTGCCCGGATCCCGCGGCGGCGGACGCCCGCACGCTGTCCACGCGCAACTGCTGTCCCAGTTCGACGAGTTCGGCGGTGTTCATGAGTCTCCTTGCACAGAGTCGAGTGGGGTCCGAGGGGCGGCACGGCCCGGAGAACGCCGACCGGCGATCCCGACCGCCAGGTCACCGACCAGCGGAGCCCGAAGGGCCGGCCCGCTTCACGGGCCCGGGAGCGGGGTGGTCCGGGACGTCGGTACGCCGGACCGGGCCAGGGGCAGGATGATCCGGCCGGTCCGCACGCCTCACCGGGCCAGGGGCAGCATGATCCGGCGGATCCGCACGCCTGACGGGGCCAGGGGCGGGATGATCCGGCGGATCCGCACGCCTGACGGGGCCAGGGGCGGGATGATCCGGCGGATCCGTACGCCTCACCGGCCCGGGAGCAGGATGATCCGGCCGGTCCGTACGCCGGACCGGGCCAGGGGCGGGATGATCCGGCGGATCCGCACGCCTGACGGGGCCAGGGGCGGGATGATCCGGCGGATCCGTACGCCTCACCGGCCCGGGAGCGGGGTGGTCCGGGACGTCGGTACGCCGGACCGGGCCAGGGGCGGGATGGTCACCGTGCTCGGCGGCCGTCGGGGCGTCCGCCGGTGCAGGGCCGCGGGCGCGCTCCCGGGCATCCGGCCGTTGCGGCCCTGCCGGCCGTACCTGCTCCTCCCCCTGCCCCGGCCCGCCCGTACGCTCCGGCTCTTCCCCGGGTTCCGATCCGCCCGCGCGTCCCTGCTCGCCCGCCCGGACCGGTCCGCCGGGGCCGCCCGGGACGCGTGCCAGTTCCGGGGTGGCCGTGTCCAGGGGGACCGACCAGGAGCGTACGAGGCCCAACTGGACGCCCTGGCGCGGCAGCACGGCGTCCAGCAGCCAGTCGGCGGCCACCCGGACACGGTTGCCGGGCAGCGCGGCCAGGTGGTATCCGCGGGTGACCGCGCCGGCCGCCGGGCCGGACAGCGGGATGCCGAACGGGTTGGCGGCGGCCCGGGCCCCGCCGAGGTCGACCGCGAAACCCAGGTCACGGTGGCGGTAGGGCCGCCGGCGCCGGCCGAGGCCGAGCGAGGCGGCCACGTTCTCCCCCGCCACCCGGCCCTGCCGCCACGCGTGCTGGGCGGTCATCGGCGTGAACGACCCAGGGCGCTCCAGATCGGGTACGGCGGCCGCGTCCCCGCAGCCGGACACCTCGGGCCGGCCCGGTACCCGCAGATGCGGGTCGACGATCAGCCGGCCCCGCTCCAGCGGCTCTCCGACGGACTCCACCAGCGGATCCGGGCGTACCCCCACGCACCACACCAGAGTCCGGGTCGGCACGAACTCCCCGTCGGTGAGCAGCACCCCGTCATGGGTGGCCTCCTTCACCGACGTACCCATCCGTACGTCCACACCCCGCGCCCGCAGCACCCGGTCGGCGGTGCGGGACAGCCGCGCCGCCATCTCCGGCAGCACACGCTCCGCCACGTCCAGCAGCAGCCAGCGGGGCCGGATCCCGCCGGGCAGAGGGCTGCGGCGCGCCAGCCGGTCGGTGAGCAACTGCATGTGGGCGGCGACCTCGGTTCCGGTGTAGCCGGCCCCGACCACCACGAACGTGCACCGTGCGGCACAGACCCGGGCGTCCTCCTCCGCGGCGGCGAGCTCGACCTGCCGCGTCACGTGGTCGCGCAGGTACAGCGCCTCCGGCAACCCGCGGAACCCGTGCGCGTGCTCGGCGACCCCCGGGATCGGCAGCAGCTTGTTGACGCTGCCGACGCTGAGCACCAGCCGGTCGTATCCGAGGGTGCCGGTGCCGCCCTCGGGGCCGGTGTAGTGCACGGTGCGCCCGTCCAGGTCGACGCCGTCCGCCTCGCCGAGGACCAGCCGCACCCCGTGCAGGGTGCCCGGCAGCGACACGGTGACCCTGCGGGCCTCCAGGATGCCGGCGGCGACCTGGGGCAGCAGCGGCAGGTACAGGAAGTAGTCGGTCGGGTTCAGCAGCGTGATGTCGGCCCGGTCGCGGGTCACGCGGGCCAGGGTGCGGGCAGCCCGGTACCCGGCGAAACCGGCGCCGACGATCACGACGTGAGGTCGGCTCACGGTGCGCCTCCGGCGGTGTGGCTCGTCCGAGGCTTTCCGCGTAACCGGGGCCGGGGCACCCAAACGCCGGGCGGGTCACCCGTCCGCCGGTCACGGCACCCGAACGCGGCACCGCCCCGCGTTTCGCGGCGGGGCCCCCGGTTACCCGGGCCCGGGCCGGATCACACCGGGACCGGCCGACACGGAGGTGCGTTCCATGCCCGAGTACGGCTATTTCCTCGCGAGCGAGGAGCACGACCCCGCCGTGCTCGTCGAGCAGGCCCGGATGGCCGAGCAGGCCGGCTTCCGGGCGCTGTGGATCTCCGACCACTTCCACCCGTGGAACGACGCGCAGGGACAGAGCGCGTTCGTGTGGTCGGTCATCGGTGCCCTGTCGGAGGCGGTGTCGCTGCCGATCGAGACGGCGGTGACCTGTCCGACCGTGCGGATGCATCCGGCGGTGACGGCGCAGGCCGCGGCGACGAGCGCGGTGATGACCGAGGGACGTTTCCGGCTCGGCGTCGGCACGGGTGAGGCACTCAACGAGCACATCCTCGGCGACCGCTGGCCCCCGCTGCACGTCCGCCTGGAGATGCTGGAGGAGGCGATCCAGGTGATGCGCCGGCTGTTCAGCGGCGAGGAGGTCAACCACCACGGCCCGCACTACACCGTGGAGAACGCGCGCCTCTACACGGTGCCCGACGAGCCCGTCCCCATCGACATCTCCGGCTTCGGTCCCAAGGCGACGTCGCTGGCCGCACGAGTGGGCGACGGCTACATCACGATGGCGCCCCAGGATGAGATGGTCACGCGGTTCCGCAAGGGCGGGGGCGGGGCGAAGCCGGTCAGCGGCGGCACGAAGGTGTGCTACGGCACCGATCGCGAGCAGTGCGTCCGTACGGTGCACTCGCTCTGGTACAACGAGCTGCTGCCCGGCGAGATGGGGCAGGTCCTGCCGTCGCCGCGGCACTTCGAGCAGCTGCGCGAACTGGTCACCGCGGACATGGTCCGCGAGAAGGTGGTGTGCGGGGACGACGTCGAGCAGCACGTGTCCACGCTGAGGGCGTTCGCCGACGCCGGGTTCGACCGGGTGTACGTGAACCAGATCGGGCCGGATCAGAAGGGGTTCTTCGACTTCTACCGGACGAAGGTGCTGCCCCGGCTCGCCGGATGAGGCCGGACGGGGATGTCTTCACGGGGGTGTCCTCCACCCGGGCCTCGGGCCCGGGTGGCCTCCCGACCTGGGGCCCGGTGGCCTCAGGCCCTGTGGTGGCCCGTGTCCGGGGGCTCCGCCGGCATCGGCGGGTACGGCGTGCCCAGGCCGCTCGGTGGGGCGCCCGGGGCGGTGCCGCCGACGACACGGCCCGGCGGGGACGGATGGCCGTGCTTCGGGTGGGCGGCGGCCCCCCGCAGCGCGTAGGCCGCCGCGCCCAGGATCGCCGCCGTGATCAGGGCGGCGGCCCAGCCGGGCAGCCCCATCGCCAGGGCGAGGCCGACGGCCAGGGCCACGGCGGCGCCCGCGTACAGGGCGGCGGCGCCGGACGCGGCGTAGAGCAGGGCGGTACGGCGCTGCTTGCGGCTCTGCTCGCGCAGCTCGTCGCGTACCGTCTCGCGTGCCACCTGTGCCAGCTCCTCGACAAGGTGCCGGTCCAGGTGCTCCAGGTGATCCGAAGGGTCCATACCCTGCGGGTACCCGGCGGACACGGCCGGTAACGCGGGCGCCCTGCACGGCCCGGGCCGCCCCAACTACGCTCGGACGCATGGAGATTCTGGGCGCCTCGCTGCGCATCTGCGTCGACGACCTCGAGACCGCGATCCCCTTCTACGAGCGGCTGGCGGGCGGCAGAGCCCTGCGTTTCGAGCGCGGCGGGGTCCAGGTCGCCGCGATCGGCTCGTTTCTCCTGATGAGCGGCCCGGAGGCGGAGCTGGAGATCCTGCGCCGGGTGGCGGCGACCATCGCGGTCAAGGACGTGGACGAGGCGCACCGGCTGCTGACCGACCTCGGTGCCCGGATCGTCGCGGGGCCGGTGGCGACGCCGGTGGGCCGGAATCTGCTGGCGGTGCACCCGGACGGGTCGGTCTTCGAGTACGTCGACCAGCGGGCCTGAGCCGTCCGGCCCCGGCAGTTGCTCAGGCCGTCTCGGGCCGCATCCGGAAGTCGTGGCGGGCGGGCAGCGGCTCGTCGGTGAGGCGGGCCCACAGCCGGCCGATCGTCTCCTCCGCCTCCCGCAGGTCGGCGACCTCGAAGCCCGCGTCGAAGACGGCCCGGGCGTCCTCGGGCCGTCCCTCGGTGAGGAGCAGTTCGGCTTCCAGGAGCCGGAACCGGCCACGCCGGCGGACGGCGGGCAGCAGCCGGTCCCAGACGGCGCGGGCGTCCGCCGTCCGCCGCACCCGAAGCAGCGCCTCAAGGGTTTCCCGGCCGAGCGCGGCGACGGCGGCGGTCCATGCCTCGCCGTCGTCGCGCCGCTCGCGGCACAGGTCGTCGAAGGCGTCGGCGTAGCGTTCGGCGGCCCGCTCGTGGTGCCCGGACTCCTGGTCGGCGACGGCCAGGCAGCGCAGCAACGGCCAGAGTGAGGGCGCGAGTTCGAGGGCGCGTTCCCAGCTGCGGACGGCCTGGGCGCGGTCGCCGGCGTGCCACTGGGCGATCCCGAGGTGGTACTCGGTGTGCGGGGTGGCGGGCGCGGTCTCCAGCATGTCCCGCCAGTGCGGGGCGACGAGCGTCTCGCCGGGCGGCCGTACCCGGCGCGGCTCGGGCAGCGCGCCGGTGCGCAGCAGTTCCCGCCAGGGGGCCTGGGGCGCGCCGAGGGTGGACGCGGGGAACGGGGTGCCGGGCAGTTTCCAGTCGGCGCGCAGCACTTCGAGGGCGCCCCAGCCGGACCCGGTGGCCAGCGTCTCGGCGGGCTCGGTGTCGGCGTACGGTTTCCAGGCCGCGTACGCCTCCTCGACGCGGGTGCGGGGCAGGACCGACTCCAGCTGTTCCCGGGCCCCTTGGACGGCCTGCGTCCACTCACCGTCCAGGGACGCGGCGAGCGGGCCGTACGCCTCCAGCCAGGACACCTCGCTCTCGGCGTCCAGCCGGACGTGTTCCAGCTGGGTGCGGGCGAGGCCGGCCTGGATCTCGCAGTAGCCGCCGGTGCCGGGTTCCGTCAGCCACTCCTGCCAGCGCCGTCCGCCGGGCCGGTGGCCCCACACGAAGAGCTTGCGGCCGCGCAGGGTGTCGGTGGAGGTCTGCACGAGCCCGTGCCCGTCGGCGGCCAGGGCGGCGATCCAGCGGCGGCGGCCGTCCGGCACGTCGTAGAAGTAGTCGGCGGCGTAGGGGCTGTTGAGGGGGCGGGTGCGGTCGATGCCGTCGTACGACGGGACGGGGACCCTGCGCAGGCGGCGCTCGTGGCCGATGGGGGCACCTTCCGCGCAGTGGGGGAGCCACGCCTCGTCGGCGGGGACGAGGACCCGGACCTCCTCCGGCACCGCGGTGTTGGACCACCAGTAGGCCGGCACCGGCCGCTCGTGCGGGTTGCGGATGCGGACGCCTGCGTAGAGGAAGTCGGAGCCGTCGGGCAGCCACAGGTCCACCTGGAAGGGCAGGTCCCGCAGCCGCTCCCACTCCCACAGACGCAGCATCTCTCCCCCGTCGGGGGCGGGGACGCGGGCGGCGTGCAGGGGGGCGCAGGAGAGGGTGGTGTGGCCGGTGGCGCCGATGTTCCATTCGATGCCGCCGGAGTACCAGGCGCCGTTGAGGGCGAAGCCGGCCGGCTGGAACACCGGGTTGCGGTAGAGGAGTTCACGGCCGGTGGGCAGGTGGATCAGGGAGGCGACCCGGCCGCCGAGACCGGGCAGGACGGTGGCGCGCAGCCGGTCGTTCTCGATCACCAGGGCGTCGAGGGCGCGGGGCTCGCGGACTCTGTCGTAGCCGTCGCGGACGCGCACCGGGAGCAGGCTGCGCAGGGGCTCGTACCCCGGCCGGCGAGCCATGCCCGCGGACATGGCGTCCTCGTCGCGGTCCTCGGTGCGGTGGACCTGGTCGAGGAGGCGCAGCGGGGGCAGGGGGTTGTCCGGGCCCAACCGCGCGGCGGGCAGCGTCAGTACCTCACGTCGGATCCTCGTCACGATCACCATGGAACCCGGCGGCGCGGCAGTCGGCCAGGGGACCTGCTGGTCAGGATTGCGCAAAGGCGTCCACGACCAGGTCGGTGAGCAGCGCGCCCGCCGTTCCCCCGGGGTCGAGGTCGGGGTCGTAGATGGTGACGTTGAGGCCGACGCAGTGCGGGGAGGCGACCAACGGGCGCAGCAGGGCGGCCAGTTCGTCGGGCCGCAGGCCGTCCGGGTCGGGGCTGTCGACGGCGGGCATGACGGACGGGTCGAGGACGTCGGCGTCCAGGTGCACCCAGAAGCCGTCGAGGTGCGGGGCCCCGAAGTCCTGGGCGGCGGCCCGGGCGACGGCCTCGGCGCCCCGGGCGCGGACGTCCGCGACGGTGGCCACGGGGACCTTCAGGGCGGCGAGTTCGGCACGCTCGTCCTCGAAGCAGTCGCGGATGCCGAAGAACCGCACGTCCTCGTCGCGGAGGTAGGGCCCGAGCCCCTCCAGGTCCGTCAGGTCCCGCTGTCCGCGGCCGGTGGCGAGCGCGACCTCCTCGCCGCCCGCCGCGCCGATCCGGTCGGAGTTGCCCGGGTGGCGGAAGTCCGGGGAGGCGTCGATCGCGGCCAGCCCGTACCGGCCCAGCCGGCGCAGGGCGAGGGAGGCACCGAGCTGGATGGAGCAGTCGCCGCCGAGGACGACGGGGAAGTCACCGGCGCGGACGTGGTGTTCGATCCGGTCGGCGAGCCGGACGGTGTAGGCGGCGAGCGCGGACGCGTTGAAGACGCCGTCGCCCTCCTGCCAGTCGCCCCGGTCGTAGCGCGGGGGCACGACGACGCCGCCCTCCCGGGCGCCCAGCCGCTGGAGGATGCCCTGTTCCCGCAGGGCCCCGGCGAGCTTGTAGCAGCCGGGTACGGTGCCGGGGGCGGGTGGGCGCAGGCCGAGGTTGGAGGGGGCGTCGAGCACCACGAGAGTCCGCATGCTCTCCATCCTCACCGATACTCCCCCTGCCCACCGGACGATCAGCCGGACGCCCTCATCTCCTGGGTCAGCGCCCAGCGTTCGTGGTCGCGCCAGGCACCGTCGATGTAGATCATGTTCGGTGAGAAGCCCTCGTGCCGGAACCCGGCGCCCCGGGCGAGCGCGAGGGAGGCGGTGTTCCCGGGCTGCGCGTTGATCTCCAGCCGGTGCAGTCCCAGCGGCCCGAAGGCGTACCCGATGACCAGGTCGAGGCCCTCGCGCATCAGGCCGCGCCCGGCGGCGTGGGCGAAGGCCCCGTAGCCGAGGGCGCCGCACTGGAAGCCGCCGCGCACGATGTTGTTGATGTTGATGTACCCGGCGATGTCGCCGCTGTCCTTCTCGCACACCAGGAAGCCGGCCTTGGTCGGGTCCTCGATCAGCCGGCGGGCGTAGGCGGCGTAAGCCTCCTCGGTGTCCGGCGGGAACAGCCAGGGCCGGTGCAGATCCTTGCTCTCGCGGGTCAGTGCGGTGAACTCCGGGCCGTCCTCGAGGGTGAAGTGACGGATGGCCACCCGGGGCCCCTCGGCGAGGTAGTGGGGTGCGGTGTGCGGCATCGGGTCAGCTTACGGCGTCGTCGGCCGCCCGGTCGCCCGGTTTCGCACCCCGCCGCCTCGTCCCGGGGCGGGCTCAGCCGCCGACGGCCGGCAGCCGCAGCACCCCGGTGTCCCCGGGTGCGCTGACCACGGTCACCGGCTTGATCCCCCGGTTGCCGAAGTAGGCGTCGTCGCTCGCCGCGATCACGAACCGCAGGCGGTGCCCGGGCGCGTACCGGTGCACGATGCCCGGCAGGGTGGCGGTGAAGCTCTTGGTGACGTCGGGCACCCGGACCGGTGCGACCAGCCGGTGGACCAGTGTCTGGGCGCCGTCGGGCGCGACGTCGTACAGCTTGGCGAACAGCACCAGCCGGTCGGCGGCGTCGCCGGAGTCCTGGGCGTGTTCGGCCTGCGGGGAGACGACCCTGAGGGTGACCCGGGGGGCTCCGACGAGGTCGAGGTTCCTGGTGAGGGGGGCGCCGGTCCAGGCGAGGTAGGTGCCCTCGGTGTCGTACGGCGCCGGGTCGGGCAGGCCGACGGATCCGGTCAGGGAGCTTTCCGAATGGCTCGTGGGGACGGGTCCGTTGACGTAACCGCGGCTGCCGCGGGCGACCTCGGCGCGGTCGTCGACCAGTGTGCCGTCCCCGGAGAGGTAGAGGGTCCGGCTGAGGGCGGGGACCCGGTCGGCGGTGGCGTAGGTGCGGGCGGGGTCGGTGATCCAGTCCCGGTAGTAGGCGAAGGCGGGGCCGGTGCCGGTGGCCTCGTGCTTCTTCAGGTAGCGGTCGAACCAGGCGAGGATGCGCCGGCCGACATAGCTGGACTCCAGGGTGCCCTGGACCAGGTTGAGTTCGCCGGGCGCGGGGGCGGTCATTCCGCCGCTGTGGCCCCAGGACTGCCAGATCAGCGCGGCCGGGGTTCCCTGGTCCCTGAGGGTGTGGTAAGTGGCCGTGGCCTCGTTGAGGTTGAACAGGCTGTCGGCCTGGCCCTGGACGAGCAGGGTGGGCGCCTGCACGCGGGGGAGGTAGCTCGTCGGGGAGACGCTGCGGGCGTAGGCGAGCAGCCGGGCGGTGCGGCCGGCCGGGTAGCTGCCGGAGTTGAGCGTGCGCACGGTGTCGCAGACGTCGGAGACGAAGTGCAGACAGGCCAGCGCGTTGATCCGGGACGGATCGAGGTTCGGGACGGTCAGCGGCTGGCTCTCGCCGGCCAGGTAGAAGCCGTTGGTCCACTGCCACTTGAAGGCGCCGGGCACGCGGGGGGCGCCGACGGCGTTGTTCGGGTCCAGGGAGTAGGCGAGGTCGTTCCAGGTGACGAGCGGGACGAGGGCGTCGACGCGGTGGTCGACGGAGGCCGTGGCCAGCTGGATCGCGCCACCGTAGGAGCCGCCGATCATGCCGACGCGGGGGTCGCCGGGGGCGTCGAGGGTGACGAAGTCGGCGCGGGTGCCGTCGTCGGCGGCGCGCTTGCCGCCGAGGAAGTCGACCAGCCGGGAGGCGGCCCTGCCGTCGATACCGGGATCGTCCAGGGAGATCAGGCAGCCGCTCTGGCCGAAGCCGAGGCCGGAGTAGACGAGGGAGACGTAGCCGCGCGCGGCGAATTCCTTGCCGATGGCGTCGGTGGAGCCGTCCGACTTGCTGCCGCCGAAGCCGTTGGTGCCGAGGACGGCGGGTGCGGGGTGGGCGTGGTCGACCCCGGCGGGACGGTACAGGTCGGCGTCGACCGCGCATCTGCGGCCGCCGGCCTCCACGGTGAACTTCAGCGGCGTGACGGTGTACTGACCGCTCGCGGGGGCCGGGCCGGCGGCGAGCGTGAGGGGTGCGGTGAGGGCCACGCCGAGGAGCGCGGCGAGGGCCTTTGGTCCTGGGGCGGCAGGGGATCGGGACGCGCGGCGGCGCGCCGGTCGGGACACACGTCGGGGCACGGGGTCCTCCACACTGAGGCACACGGATACCGACCAGCAGGTCTGGCCGAGGAGCATGCTGTGACACGTGTCAGACGCGGTCAATCGGCGCGCACGTGGTTTCTTGACGGGGATTCAGTGAACGTGGTCAGCGCAGTGCGGGCTCGTCGAGCGTCAGCGTGGCGGTCTCCGCGTCGAGTTCGGCCGCGACGCCGAAGGGTATCGTCAGCGCGCCGGCGCAGTGGCCGAAGCCGAACTCCTCCACCACCGGTACGCCGAGCGCGCCGAGCCGGTCGGCCAGCAGCGGCCGTATCTCCTCGTAGCGGGAGCAGTCCTGCCAGGAGCCGAGCAGCACCCCGCGCACCTGCTCCAGCCAGCCCGCGCGCAGGAGCTGGGTGAGATACCGGTCCAGCCGGTAGGTCTCCTCGCCCACGTCCTCCAGGCACAGCAGCCCGCCGGCCGCCGAGGCACGCGCGTGCGGCGTGCCCAGCTCCGCGGCGAGCAGGCACAGACAGCCGCCGAGGGTGACACCGCGGGCCCGGCCGGGCACGAGGGCGCTCCCGCCGGAGGCGATGGTGCGGACGGTCTCGGGGGCGAAGAGCGTGGCCCGCAGGTGCTCCTGCGCCTGTACGTTCTTGACGAAGTCGACGCCGGCCGCCATCGGCCCGTGCAGCGTGGCGAGTCCGAGGCGGGTGGCGAAGGCCTCGTGCAGGACGGTGACGTCGCTGAACCCGACGAAGACCTTCGGCCCGGCCGCCCGCAGGGCGTCCCAGTCCAGCAGGTCGATCATGCGCTGGGCCCCGTATCCGCCGCGGGCGCACAGCACCGCGTCCACCCTCGGGTCGCACCAGGCGTTCTGCAGATCGGCGGCGCGGTCGGCGTCGGTGCCGGCCAGGTAGCCGAACTCGGCGTGCCGGTCCAGGACATGGGGTCCGGCCACCGGGTCGAGGTCCCAGCCGCGGAGCACGTCGAGGCCTGCCTGGAGCCGCTCCTCGGGCACCGGCCCGCTGGTGGCGACGACGGCCACCCGGGCGCCCGGGGCCAGCCGCTTGGGCCGTGTCAGTTCCTTCACGTGTGCAGCTCCAGTCTCGGGACGCCGGGCACGTCCAGCCCGAACACCTGGGCGTACAGGGAGATTTCGGCCTCCAGGGCGCGGATCATCGTATCGGCCCGCCGGAACCCGTGTCCCTCCCCCGCAAAGGTGACGTAGGCGTGCGGCACGCCCCGGCCCGCGATCCGGGCGAGGAGGCGTTCGCACTGGGCGGGCGGGCAGATCACGTCGTCCAGGCCCTGGAGCAGCAGGAAGGGCACGGTGAGCCGGTCGGCGTGCGCGGTCGGCGACCGCTCGGCGTACCGGGCCGGTGCCTCGGCGGGCGGCCCGATCAGCGACTCCAGGTAGTGGGACTCGAAGTCGTGGGTCTCGCCGGGGCCCCAGGTGGCCGGGTCGAGGACCGGGTAGACGATGGTGCCGCAGGCGTAGACGTCGGTCGTGGCCAGGGAGGCGGCGCTGGTCCAGCCGCCCGCGCTGCCGCCGCGGATCGCGAGCCGGTCCGGGTCGGCGGTGCCCTCCTCGGCGAGGGCGCGGGCGACGGCCGCGCAGTCCTCGACGTCGACCACGCCCCACTGTTCGCGCAGCCGCTCGCGGTAGGCCCGCCCGTACCCGGTGGAGCCGCCGTAGTTCACCTCGGCGACCCCGATGCCCCGGGAGGTGAAGTAGGCGATGGCCAGGTCCAGCACGAGGGGCACCCTGCTGGTCGGGCCGCCGTGCGCCCAGATGACGTAGGGCGGTGCCTCGCCGTCGGGCGCCCTCCGTTCGGGGTGGTGCGGCGGGTGGACGTGGGCGTGCACCTCACGGCCGTCCGGGCCGGTGAAGGTGCGGATCCGCGGCTCGGGGTAGTAGGCGGGGTCGACGGCGTCCCGGTGCCGGGCGCCGATGACGCGGGCCCGGCCGGTGGCGGTGTCCAGCTCGACCACTTCGTACGCGGTGCGCGGACTGGCGCCGACGCCGACGACGCGTCCGCCGTGGACGGCGAGGGTGGGGCCGAACTCGGTCCACGGTCCGGCGGTGTCGACGATCTCCCCGGATTCTGTATCCAGTATCCCGAGTACGGTCGACCCCCGACCGTGTACGACCGCCACCAGGCCGTCGTCCAGCGGCGCGAACCAGCGCAGGCCCGGTTTCCACAGCGGACCGGCGAACTCCTCCTCGCGCGGGCACAGCGGGGTGCCGTCCCGGTACAGGTTCCACCAGCCGCTGCGGTCGCTTGCATACAGAAGACGGTTGTCCGCCGACCATTCGGCCTGCGCGATCGACTCCTCGGGCCCGCCGGCGACGGTGTCGACGGTATGCAGTGTGCCGTCGGCACCGATCTCGGCGACGAGCAGTTCCGTCCCGTCCCACGGCATGCGCGGATGGTCCCAGGCGAGCCAGGCCGCCCGGCGGCCGTCGGGCGAGACGCGGGGCCCGGTGACGAACCGGTGCCGGTCGTCGGTGAGTTCCCGCACGGCGGACCGGTCCTGGGCGGCGGAGCCGTCCAGCGGCACGGCGGCCAGCACCCGCCGCAGGTCCGAGGGGCCGTCGCCGGTGAACTCCTCCAGCACACACCACACTTCGCCGCGCGCGAGGTCCAGGTGGGGGTCCGCCCAGCGCAGTCCCGCGCCGACCGGGGAGAGGGGGGTCAGCGGGCGGGGCTCACGGCCGGGCTCGTACCGGTACAGCCGCTGGTCGGCGAAGTGCGTGAACACGACGAGCGGTCCGCCGTCGCCCACCGCCCCCGTCCAGGGCCGGCCGCCGTACTCCATCACCCGGTTGCGCACGTTCCACGGCGCGGGCAGCACCGCCTCCTGCGAGCCGTCGGCCGTGCGCCGTACCAGTGCCCGCCGGCCGCCCTCGGCCGGCCGGGGCGCGGTCCACCACACCTCGTCCCCGACGAAGCCCACCCACTCCGGCTGTCCGTCGTGCGCGGCGGCCAGTTCCGCGTCGATGGGCGACGGCCACGATCCGTACGGCGACGTCAGCACCTCGTCCCCCGTTCCCCTAGACCGTCCGCAGGAAGCGGTCGAGTACCCGGACGCCGAAGTGCAGCGCCTCGACGGGCACCCGCTCGTCCACGCCGTGGAACAGGGCCTGGTAGTCGAGGTCCTCGGGCAGTTTCAATGGGGTGAACCCGTAGCCGGTGATGCCGAGCCGGGAGAACTGCTTGGCGTCCGTGCCGCCCGACATGCAGTACGGCACCACGTGCCCGTCGGGTGCGAACTCCCGCACCGCGGCCCGCATCCGGGCGAACGTGGGCGAGTCCACCGGTGTCTGCAGGGCCACCTCCCGGTGTGTGAACTCCCAGCTCACGTCCGGTCCGGTCAGGTGGTCGAGGGTGGCGGTGAACTCCTCCTCGGCGCCCGCCAGATACCGGCCGTCGACGTAGGCGACCGCCTCGCCCGGGATGACGTTCAGCTTGTAACCGGCGTTCAGCATGGTCGGGTTGGCGCTGTTGCGGACGGTCGCCTCCACCAGTCTGGCCGCCGGACCGAGCTTCTCCAGCAGCCGGTCCACGTCCGTGAAGTCGGCGTCGATGCCGTACAGCGCGGCGAGTTCGGCGAGCGCGGCCCGCACGGTCGGGGTCAGCCGCAGCGGCCACGTGTGCTCACCGATCCTGGTGACGGCGGCGGCGAGGCGGGTCACCGCGTTCTCCTTGTTCACCTTGGAGCCGTGCCCGGCCCGGCCGCGCGCGGTGAGCTTCAGCCAGCCGGTGCCCCGCTCCCCCGCCGCGATCGGGTAGATCTGCCGGCCGGCGCCGTCGTGGAAGGTGAACGCCCCCGACTCGCCGATGCCCTCGGTGCAGCCCTCGAACAGCTCGGGATGCTCGTCGGCGAGGAAGCCGGAGCCGTCCTCGGCGCTGGCCTCCTCGTCGGCGGTGAACGCGATGACCAGGTCCCGGCGGGGCCGCAGGCCGGCCCGGGCCCAGCCGCGGACGACCGCGAGGATCATCGCGTCCATGTTCTTCATGTCGACGGCGCCCCGCCCCCACACCACCCCGTCGCGGATCTCGCCGGAGAACGGGTCGACGCTCCAGTCGGCGGCCTCGGCGGGCACCACGTCGAGGTGACCGTGCACCAGCAGCGCGTCGGCGGACGGGTCGGTGCCCTCGATCCGGGCGACGACGTTGGTGCGGCCCGGCGTGCGCTCCAGCAGCAGCGGCTCCACCCCGGCACCGGCCAGCCGCTCGGCCGCGTACTCGGCGGCGGGCCGCTCCCGGCAGTCCCCGCCGCCCCGGTTGGTGGTGTCGATGCGGATCAGGCCGGAGGTGAACTCCACGACCTCGGCCAGGGCGAGCTCATCGGCCTGCTGGTCAGCCATACTGCTCCTCCACGGCGGCGGAGACGATCGTGGTGACCGCCTTGAACGTCCTGATCCCCTCGTACATGGTGGGGCTGGTGTACGCCACCTTCCGCTCCCCGGTCCGCGCGACCCCGGGCACGACGGTCGCGGCCATCGCCAGGTGCTCGGCGTCGAACTCCACGGCGACCGTGAACGGCCCGGCCTGGACGGGCGTGTGGCGCACCGCCAGCTGTGCGGCCTCCTTGGCGGCGGCGCGGATGTCGGCGGCGGTGCGGGCCGGGGTGCGGCACACCGCCGCGTACCGCGACACATGGTCCTTCACCGCCACCTTCAGTGCCTCCGGCGCGTAGCCGAGCGCGTCCTCGCAGGCGAGGTCGTCACCGGTGACGAGGACGACGGGGACGCCGTACTCGGCGACGACGTGCGCGTTGAGCAGGCCCTCGCTGGCGCGGACGTCGTTCAGCCACACCCCGGTGATCTGGTTGGCGAGGTAGGTGTGGGCGAGGACGCCCTCCATGCCGGCGCCCGCGTGGTAGCCGACGAACGCGATGCCGTCGACGTCACCGTGCTGCACGCCCTCGACCATGGACAGCGCCTTGTGCCGTCCGGTGAGCATCTCGACCCGCTCGTCGAGCCGCTCCAGCAGCAGGTTGCGCATGGTCCAGTGGGCCTCGTTGACGAGCACCCGGTCGGCGCCGCCGTCGAAGAAGCCCTCCACGGCGGCGTTCACGTCCGAGGTGAACATCGACCGGCACCGCTCCCACTGCGGCGTCCCCGGCAGCACGTCGGCCGGCCAGGTGACGCCCGTGGCCCCCTCCATGTCGGCACTGATGAGGATCTTCATGGTGCGTCACGTTACGCGCCGAGGCGCGGCCAGGCTACGACCCCGGCGCACCGGCCGGACGGCGGGCCGCACACTCCTGGGCGCTACGCCCGGGCGAGGACGAACCAGCGGGCCGGCAGGTCGATGCGGGTGCCGTCGGCGAGGTTCTCGGTCTGCGGCAGGGCCGTGTCGCCCTCGGCGAGGATCTTCAGGCCGGCCGCGCCGAGCAGTCGCGGGATCTCCTCGTCGTCGGCGTCGGCGGGCTTGAGCCCGTGGTGGAAGACGCGCCGGAGCTTGGGTCCCGGGCCCTCGGACGCGGCGCGCTTCAGGACGTCCCGGGAGCCGGAGGTGAGCTCGGCGACGAACGCGCGGCCCTCGGTGCCGATGATCTCGGCGACGGCGGCGGCGACCGCGGGCCGTGCCTCGGGTTCGCTCTGGTGGATGACGGCCCGCATGAAGACGTTGGCGTCGCCGAGCCTCTCGTGCAGGGCGCGTACGGCGTCGCCGTCGGTGAGGTCGAGCTGCTGGAACTCCACGGCGTCGTCCCGTGTGGCGCGGCGGGCGTGCTCGACGGCGGCGTGCGAGAGGTCGACGCCGACGGCGCGCGCGAACCGGGTGGCGAGGTGGCGGGTCTGGGTGCCGTTGCCGCAGCCGAGGTCGACGATGGTGCGTTCCGGGTCCGCGTGGGACAGCAGCAGGGCGCTGTACGGTTCGGCGGACAGGGCGGGGTCGCAGTCCCAGATCGCCGCGCCCGCCTCGTCGGAGGTCTCTCTCCAGTAACTCTCCCAGTTGCTGCGGTACTTGTCCGAGACGTTCATGCGCTCTCCCCACGGTTCGGTTCCGTGATCGGGATATCGCGGGGGCCTGCGGCCGGGCAAGGGGCGCGCGGTCACCTTCACCGGATGTACGGACGCCGGTGGAGCCGGGGGGCGCGCACCGACGGGTGGCACGCCCCCTCTTCTCATCCTCTTCCTGTGATGGCCTGTTCGAACCACACGGTCTTACGGTGACCGGTGGCGCTGGCGCCCCACTCCCGGGCCAGTCGGCTGACGACGCGCAGGCCGCGGCCCGACTCGTCGTACGGCCCGGCGCTGAGCATCTCGGGCAGTCCGGGTTCGTCGTCGGTCACCTCGAACAGCAGTGCGTCGGTGCGGACCACGCGCAGCCCGACCGGCTCGCTCTGGGCATGCCGGACGGCGTTGGTGACGACCTCGCTGACCAGCAGTTCGGCGGTCTGTACGGCCTGTGGCAGCTCCCACCGGAGGAGTTGGGCGCGGACCTCGCGGCGGGCCCGGGCGACCTCGCGCGGGTCGGCGTCGAACCGCCATGCGGCGACGTGGTCGTCGGGGATGCCGTTGAGGCGGGCCATGAGCAGGGCGACGTCGTCCTTGCGGCCGCCGCGCGTGTTCAGGGCGCGGATGATGGTGTCGCAGGCGTCGTCCATGGAGGCGGCGGGGTGCGCGGCGGACTCGCAGAGCGCGGCGAGGCCCTCGCCGATGTCGCAGCCGCGCACCTCGACCAGGCCGTCGGTGCACAGCACCAGCCGGTCGCCGGGCGAGACCTTGATCCGGGTGGCCTCGAAGGGGACGCCGCCGACGCCGACGGGGGCGCCGGTGGGCAGGTCGAGGAGTTCGCTGCTGCCGTCCTCGGCGCGGACCAGGACGGGCGGGATGTGTCCGGCGTTGGCGAGGTGCAGGTCGCCGCGGATGGGGTCGTAGACGGCGTACAGGCAGGTGGCGAGGTAGGTGTCGCCGAGTCTGCGGGCCAGGTCGTCGAGGTTGCGCAGGAGTTGGACGGGCGGTGTCTCCATGGTGGCCATGGTCTGTACGGCGGTGCGCAGCTGGCCCATCATCGCGGCCGAGTTGAGGCCGTGTCCCATGACGTCGCCGACGACGAGGGCGGTGCGCGAGCCGGGCAGTTTGATGGTGTCGAACCAGTCGCCGCCGATCCGGCCGAGCCGGGTGCCGGGAAGGTAGCGGGTCGCGATGTCGCAGCCGGCCATCCGGGGGCTGACCTGCGGGAGCATGCTGTCCTGCAGGGTGTCGGCGACGTTCTCCTGGTAGGTGTACATACGGGCGTTGTCGAGTACGAGGCCCGCGCGGGCGGCGAGTTCGGCGCCGGTGGTGCGGTCGATGTCGTCGAAGGCCGGGCGGTCCGGGCGGCGCATCAGCACCATGAAGCCGAGGACGACGTTGCGGGCCTTGAGCGGGACGATCAGCAGGGAGCGGCCGGTGATGAGCGGCCTGAGGTCGCGTTTTTCGAACTCGCCGGAGATACGGTCGCCCAGTTCCTCGGTCACCCTCGGGACGATGACCGGTTCGCCGGTGACCATGCACTGGTAGAACGGGGTGTGTTCGGGGAAGGCGAAGGATTCGCCGACCGGCACGGTGTCGTCCCAGCGGCCGGGTTCGTCGTTGTGCTCGACCCAGACGCGGAACATCACCGTGTGGGCGTCCGGCGGGCCGTCCGGGAAGCCCTCGCCGGCGAGGACGGCCGCGCGCAGGTGGGTGCCCGCGAAGTCCGCGAACCGGGGTACGGCGGCGCTGGTGACCTCGCGGATGGTCGCGCCGAGGTCGAGGGAGGAACCGATGGCGGAGCTGACCTCGTTGAGGAACTCCAGCCGCTCGCGGACGGCGGCGTACTCCAGGTCCTGTTCGGCGCCGTGCGGGACCGCGGTGACCGCCGTGCGCCGCTGCTGCTGCGGTACGAGGGGCTGGGTGCGGGTGCGTCCGGGGCGGCGGGGCACGCCCCAGTACGGGGTGACGGGGACCCGGTCGAACTGGCTGAACTCCAGGACCGGGTAGCCCAGTTCGAGCACCTGCGAGACGATGCGGCCGCTGAGCCCGGGGCCCATGTTGGGCAGGATCTCGGGCAGCCGCCGTTCCAGTTCCTCGGAGGCGGGCAGTTCGGTGTGACGGGCGAAGCCGGGCGCGATGCGTTCGGCGGTCTCGTCGTCGTAGCCGCGTTCGTCGCGCAGCCGGGTGGCGTCGGCGGCGAGTACGAGCAGCCGGGACGGTCCGGGGCCGACCAGCGGGTAGGCCCACCACAGCACGTCCAGCCGCTCGCCGTTCTCTTCCCGCGCGGGCGGGAAGAGGCGGGCGCGGCCCGCGGTGGCGTAGGCGGTGTGCCCGCCGAGCGAGGCCTCGAGACCGGGGCCGAGTGCGCCGTACTCCTCGGGGGCGTCCGGCATCGCGTCGCCGCGCAGGTCCTCGGGCAGGGCGCCGGAGACGGGCAGCAGGTCGGCCGCGGCACGCCCGACGGCGTCCTGCCTGTCCACGCCGAACAGGCGCCGGGCACCGCTGCTCCAGTGGGACACCAGGCCGTCGCGGTCGACGACGACCACGGCCAGCGGAATCCGGCCCGCCGCCGCGCCGTCTGCGCCGCTCCCGGGAGGCGTCTCCCGCTCGCTGCCACGGTCCATGGCCCAGGCCCTCTCTCCCCACGGCTGTACGCAAACGATCTGTGCCGCCCGCCACTACGGTACGGCGGCGGCTGGTCGCGATGTGTGGCAATCCCCGAATTGGTCCGACCTGATCGCACCGGCGCGCAGCTCAGCGCCCTGCGCGCGCCCCCGTTCAGCCCGCTCGGTCCTCGTGGCCCAGCTGGAGGTCCCGTTCGATACGGCCCCCGCCCGCGACCTGGAGGACGGTGGCGACCGGCGGGTAACCGGCGGCGATGACGGTGTACTCGCCGGACGAGAGGTCGACGAACCGGAACGCTCCGTCCGTCGTGGTGGTGAGGGTGTCGACGACGTTCCCGGTGGCGTCCAGGAGGGTGACGCGCGCGTCCTGGACGGGCCGTCCGCCGGTCGTGCGGACGGTGCCCCTCAGCACGGCGCCGCCCGCGAGTTCGACGTCCTGCCGGGTCTCCCGGGAGGCCTGCACGGTGACCGGGAGGGCGGCCGGGCGGAAGGCGGGGGCGCTCGCGGCGAGGGTGTACTCGCCGGCGACGAGCTCGGTGATGACGTAGCCGCCCTCGCGTCCGCTGCGGGTGGTGGCGACGACCTCGCCGTGCACATCGGTCAGGGTGACGGTGGCGTCGCGCACGGGGGTGCCGTCGGCGGTGAGCACGCTGCCGGCGAGGCGCCCGGCGCCGCCGAGGACCACGTCGAGTTCGACGGGCCGTTCGCCCACGGTGACGGAGACGGCCTGCGGCTGGTGGCCGCCGGCGGCGGCGATGAGCACGTACGCCCCGGGGCCGGGCGTGCCGAGCGCGTACCGCCCGTCCTCGCCGCTCGCGCCCCGGCCGATCTGTGCTCCGGCGACGTCGATCAGGGTGAGGGCCGCGCGGGGCACCACGGTGCCGTCGGGGTGCCGCACGGTGCCGCGGACGGGGACCGCGGCGGCGTACGGCGTGCGGGCCTGCGGGATCGGCGGGTGCCCGGGGTCAGGCTCGGTCTCCGGCTCCGTTTCGGTGGTGTGGTGGGACACCAGTGGTCTCTCCTTGAGGAAGAAGGCGACGATCACGCCGAGGACGAGCACCGGGACGAGGTAGAGGAAGATCCGGGGCATCGCGTCGGCGTAGGCGCGGATGTAGCCGTCGCGCAGGGCCGGGGGCAGCGCGTGGACCGCGTGGGGGGTGATGGACTGGGGGTCGGCCAGCCGGGCGCCGGTGCGCGGCGGCAGTTCCCTGCGCAGGGCGGCGGTGAGCCGGTTCGTGAAGAGGGTGCCGAAGACCGCGGCGCCGACGCTGCCGCCGATCTGCCGGAAGTAGTTGTTGGCGCTGGTGGCGGTGCCGAGGTCGGCGGGCTGTACGGAGTTCTGCACGGCGAGGACGAGGACAGGCATCACCGTGCCGATGCCGGCGCCGAGGACGGCCATCCAGATGCTGTAGTGCAGCCGGGGCGTGTCCGCGTCGAGGCGGGAGAGCAGCCACATGCCCACGGCGGAGACGGCGCCGCCGAGGACGGGGTAGAGCCTGTAGCGGCCGGTGTGGCTGATGAGCTGTCCGACGACGACGGAGGCGCCGACGATCCCGGCCATCATGGGCAGCATCAGCAGCCCGGACCCGGTGGCGCTGGCCCCGTCGGCCATCTGCAGGAAGGTCGGCAGGTAGCTGGCGGCGCCGAACAGCGCGACGCCGGTCACGAGGCCCACCAGGCCGCTGACGTTGAAGACGGGGTCGCGGAACAGCCGCAGCGGGATGAGGGGTTCGGCGGCGAAGCGCTCGGCGACGAGGAAGAGGACGACGGCGGCGGACGCGCCGGCGCCGAGGCCGGTGATCTGCCGTGAGTCCCAGGCGTACTCGGTGCCGCCCCAACTGGTCAGCAGGACCAGGCAGGTGGACGCGGCGGCGAGGAGCAGCGCGCCGAGCACGTCGAGGCGTCCGCGGCTGAGCGGCCTGGGGAGTTTCAGGACGAGGGTGATGACGGCGAGGGTGACCAGGCCGAAGGGGACGTTGAGGTAGAAGCACCAGCGCCAGGAGAGGTGGTCGGTGAAGTAGCCGCCGAGCAGCGGCCCGGCGACGGAGGCGAGCCCGAAGGCGGCGCCGATCAGGCCCGTGTAGCGGCCGCGCCGCCGGGGCGGCACGATGTCGGCGATGATCGCCTGCACGCCGGTCATGAGCCCGCCCGCGCCGACGCCCTGGAGCGCGCGGAAGGCGATCAGCTGGTCCATCGACCGGGACCGGCCGGCGAGCGCGGAGCCGACGACGAAGACGGCGATGGCGAACTGGAAGACGCCCTTGCGGCCGACGAGGTCGCCGAGCTTGCCGTACAGCGGCAGGCCGACGGTGGAGGTGAGCAGGTAGGCGGTGATCGCCCAGGACATCCGGTCCAGGCCGTGCAGTTCGCCGACGATCTTCGGGAGCGCGGTCGCGACGATCATCTGGTCGAGGGCCGCGAGCAGCAGGGCGAGCATCAGCCCGAAGAACACGAGCCGCACGCGGCGGGCGCCGAGTTCGCCGGCCTGGGCCGTTGGGGTCGCGGGCGCGGCGGGAGGCGCCGTGCGCGGCTCGTCCCGCATCAGAGTCGTCCCGCCCACGTACCGCTCCCCTCGTCGCACCTGTCACATTTCCCGCGTAAGGCGACAACTGCGAACAACTTCGGCGAGTTACGGCACGGTTCGGGACGAGCGGGAGGTCCACTCGAACCGGTGAAGGGGTCCCCCGGGGACCCCCCGGAGGTCAAAGCCCCTTCACCGTCCCGGAATTAGGGGTCGGCCTCCCGGCCTACTTCTCGACCTCGGCGGCCAGCTTGGCGAGCACCGCGTCGTAGATCCGGCCGAGGCCCTTGGGCGCGAAGGTCCTCTCGAAGAAGCCGCCGATGCCGCCGGCGCCCGTCCAGGTGGTGGTGACGACGACCCGGGAGCTGCCCTCGCCGGCGGGGGTGACGCGCCAGGTGGTGACCATGGACGAGTTGCGGTCCTTCTCGACCAGCTCGCCGTCGGTGGGCTCGCTGACCTCCAGGAGGCAGTCGCGCACGCGCTTGCTGGTGGCCTGGAGCTTCCAGTGGACGAGGGTGCCCTCGCCGTCGCCGCCCTCGCGGACCTCGTACTCGCTGAAGTGCTCGGGCAGGAGCTTGTGCCGCGTGCCGCGGTAGTCGGCGAGGGCGTCGAACACCTTCTCCGCGTCCGCCGCGACGACCCGCTCCGTAGTGGCCTCGACCTGCGCCATTGCATTCCTCCAGGACCTGCGTTTCTCGGGGTGGGGGCAAGCCAACCACCCCGGTGCCCGGCCGCCCAAATCGGGGGTCGCACGATCATGGGAACACATGTTCTATTGTGTGCGCAGTGCTAGCGAGGAGGGCGTCATGCGCTGGGAGAACCTCACGGAGGAAACCGAACACGGCCGGGCCGGGACCGCGCTGTTCGGCTCGGACGCCGTCGTCAGCCGCACCTTCGACACGCCCGAGTTCCGCGGGATCACCTTCCACGAGGTCCGGGCCCGCTCGGTGCTGAACCGGGTGCCGGGCGCCTCGCGCATGCCGTTCGAGTGGACCGTCAATCCCTACCGCGGCTGCACGCACGCGTGCGTGTACTGCTTCGCCAGGAAGACGCACGGCTACCTTGACCTCGACACCGGCATCGGCTTCGACACCCAGATCGTCGTCAAGGTGAACGCGCCCGAGGTGCTGCGCCGCCAGCTGGCCTCCCGGCGCTGGCAGGGCGATCACGTGGCGATGGGCACGAACGTCGACTGCTACCAGCGCGCGGAGGGCCGCTACCGGCTGATGCCGGGCATCATCGGCGCCCTGACCGAGCACGCCAACCCGTTCTCGATCCTCACCAAGGGCACCCTGATCCTGCGCGACCTGGACCTGCTGGTCCGGGCGGCCGAGGTGACGGACGTGGGCATCTCGGTCTCCGTCGGCTTCCTCGACACCGAGCTGTGGCGCACGGTGGAGCCGGGCACACCCGCGCCCGAGCGCCGGCTGGACGTCGTACGCGCCCTGGGCGACCACGGCATCGGCTGCGGGGTGCTGATGGCGCCGGTGATCCCGTTCCTGAGCGACCGTCCGGACCAGCTGCGCGCCACGGTACGGGCGACAGCGGCGGCCGGGGCCACCTCGGTGACGCCGCTGACGCTGCATCTGCGCCCCGGTGCGCGGGAGTGGTTCATGGCCTGGCTGGGCCGGCACCACCCGCACCTGGTGCGGCGCTACGAGCGGCTGTACGCGGAGGGCGCCTACGCCCCCAGGTGGTACCAGCGCCGGATCACCCGTCAGGTGCACGAGCTGGCGCAGGAGTACGGGATCGGCCCCACGCGCGCGGGCCTGGCCCGCCGGATCCGCCCGGCGGAGCCCGCCGGCGTGCCCGGGCCGACGCAGCTGACGCTCCTGTGAGGGCCGCCTCCAGGGGACGGCCCCGCCCAGCCCCGTACCAGGGCGTTCGAGGGCTTCGGGCAACCCAAACGGGTCAACTATGCCTATGAAGCGTTCTTCAGAGCGCTGATTCCGGGACGATCCGGCGAGAGGGGTGATCCTCCGGCCCGCCGAACCTCCGTCCCGGGAGGACGCATGAGAACACGCGCAGCCGTGCTGTGCGCAGCCGCCGCCGTGCTGGCGGGCTCGGTCACCGCCCTGCCCGCGCAGGCCGCCCCGGCCGCCCCCGCCGCGCGGCTCGCGTGGACGAAGTGCGGCACCGACGAGTACCCGACGCTCCAGTGCGCCTCCCTCAAGGTGCCGCTGGACCACGCCGACCCGTCGGGCCGGCAGATCACGCTCGCCCTCTCCCGCGTCCCGCACACCGCGCGGACCTCCCAGGGCCCGCTGCTGGTCAACCCCGGCGGGCCCGGCGGCAGCGGCCTGGACCTCGCCGGATTCGTCGCCTCGGCACTGCCCGGGAACGTGGCGGCGCAGTACGACGTCATCGGCTTCGACCCGCGCGGCGTCGGCGCGAGCAGCCCGGACCTGGACTGCGCACCCGGTCACTTCAGGACGGTCCGCCAGGACACCGTGCCCGCCACGGCCGCGCTGGAGCGGACGAACCTGGACCGCGCCCGGTCCTTCGCCGCCGCCTGCGGCCGCAAGTACGCCGACGTGCTGCCGTACATCGACACGGTCAGCACCGTGCGCGACATGGACCTGATCCGCGCGGCCGTCGGCGCGCCGAAGGTCAGCTACTTCGGCTACTCCTACGGCACCTACCTGGGCGCGGTGTACGCGAGGCTGTACCCGCAGCGGGTCCGCCGCCTGGTGCTTGACTCGATCGTCGACCCGACCGGCGTCTGGTACGCGGACAACCTCGGCCAGGACTACGCCTTCGACGACCGCCACCGCGCGCTGATGGCCTGGATCGCCCGGTACGACGGGACGTACCACCTCGGCAGGGACCCCCAGAAGGTCGAGGCCGAGTGGTACGCGATGCGGGCGGCCCTGGCGAAGAAACCGGCCGGCGGCGAGGTGGGCGCCTCGGAGCTGGAGGACACGTTCATCCCCGGCGGCTACTACAACGGCTACTGGCCCGACCTCGCCGAGGCGTTCGCGGCGTACGCGCGCGACAAGGAGACCGGGCCGCTGGTGGAGGCGTACGAGGACCTCGGTGCCGTGGACGGCTCCGGTGACAACGGCTACAGCGTCTACTCGGCGGTGCAGTGCCGTGACACCTCCTGGCCCGGCGACTGGCGGCAGTGGCGCACGGACGCCTGGGCGGTGTACGCCAAGGCGCCCTTCATGGCCTGGAACAACCTCTGGTACAACGCACCGTGCGCGTTCTGGCCGACCGCGCGGCGCGAGCCGGTGGACATCACCAACGACGGGCTGCCGCCGGTGCTGCTCTTCCAGGCGACCGACGACGCGGCCACGCCGTACCCGGGCGGTGTCACGGTCCACCGTCGGCTCGCCGGGTCCAGCCTGGTGGTCGAGGAGGGCGGCGGCAACCACGGCATCACGCTGAGCGGCAACGACTGTCTGGACGGGTATCTGGCCGCGTATCTGACGGACGGCCGGGTCCCGCGGGGCACGGGGGTCGCCGACGCCGTGTGCGCGAAGTCCCCCGACCCGAAGCCGGTGGCCCCGAAGGCGGCGTCGGCCGTGTCGCGGGGGCGGACGTTGCACGGCTTGCTGGGCTTCCGCTAGGCGCTTGGCCGCTCAGGTGGCGCTCCACCCCCGCGGGGGCGTGGGACGAGCGCAGACCGCAACCCGGCAACGGCCGTTGTCAGTGGGCCGGTCCATCATGGGGCCATGAGTGAACCGACCAGGATCGCCGCCCCGGACGGCGTCGCCCCCGCGGCCCAGTACAGCCATGTCGTCTCGGCCAGCGGCCGCTTCGTCGCCGTCTCCGGCCAACTCGCCCTGGACGAGCAGGGCAAGCCGGTCGGCGAGGGCGACCCCGCGGCCCAGGCCCGCCAGGTGTTCGAGAACCTGAAGCGCTGCCTGGCCGCGGCCGGCGCCGGTTTCGAACACGTCGTCAAGCTGACGTACTTCGTCACCGACACGGCTCACCTCCCGGCGATCCGCGCGGCCCGCGCCGCCCACATACCCGACGACCGCCTCCCGGCGTCCTCCGCGGTACAGGTGGCCGCACTGGTGGCGCCGGAGTTCCTGATGGAGATCGAGGCGCTCGCGGTGGTGGGCGACTGAGCGGGGAAGGACTCGGAGGGGCTCGGGGGGTCCACCGTCAGGTGGCACTCCTCCGGGATCCGGCCGCCGTCCTCCCGGACGAAAGGGGCCCGGTGTGACCGGCGGTCACCGCGGCTCCTCCTGCGGCGGGATCCGCGCCAGTGCGTGCACCGCCGCCTCGGCCAGGGCCGGGTGGGCCAGGGCCTCGGTGAGGACCCGGCGGGCGCGGGGGTCCGCGAGGGTGCCGAGGCCCGCCACGCAGGCGAGGGCGACCCGGCGGTAGGGGTCGTGCGGGCGCAGGCGGCGTTCCAGGGTGGTGATCAGGGCGGGCACGGACTCGGGCGCGGCGAGTTCGGCCAGCAGCCGTACCGGGTGCAGGGCGTAGGCCACACGCAGTTCGTTCGTCGCGAGGGCCGCCGCCGCGCGGGCCGTGCGGGGGTCGCCCAGGCGGGCGAGGGCGTAGGCGGCACTGGCGCAGCGCGGGGGGTCGCGGTGGTTGAGGAGGAGCACCAGGGACTCGAAGGCACGCCGGTCGCCCGCGAGGCCGAGCCGGAACGCGGCCAGTTCCCTGGCCCACAGCGGCTGTCCGGGCGCGGTGAGCACCTCGGCGAGTTCGGCGTGGTCCTCGGTCGCCAGCAGCCGGTCGAACGCCGCCGAGCCGTGCGACTCCTGCCGTAAGCGCTCCGTGAGTGATCGCAACTCTTCGTCCACGAAGGCCAGCGTAGGCGGGTGGCGGGGCCGGAGGGAGCTACATCACAAAGTCCGGTGCCGGCCGAGGGCTGGCGCGCTCGTTACTGGCCGGTTAAGCTCAGACGAGCGAGTTACCCACTCGCACTTCCGCTGGCGACGGTCTGGTGACGCGGCCGCCGCCGGGGGCATCCCCCGCGCCCTTCCGGGCAGTGGGAGAGGTCGGTTCGGTACGTACGTGTACCGCAGTACGACCCGGCTCCGGGACAGGGCCGGTCGGATTCCCTGCCGAGTGCCGCTCACGGGCGTGTGCATCGTCCATGGCACCGGCACTACCGGGCGTGTGCGCTCGCAGCCCGCAACACCCGCACTCCTTTCCGCTCCGCGGTGCGCCCCTCGGCGCACCCGGCGCGTTCCTCGTCGTCACCCTCATTCCTGGAGTCCCGCGATGGCCACTCCCCTGTCCCCCCAGTCCGGCACCCCCGTGTCCCCGTTCAAGACGATCGCCGTCGTCGGCCTCGGCACCATGGGCACCGGCATCACCGAGGTCCTCGCGAAGGCAGGCCGCGAGGTGATCGGCATCGACGTCAGCGAGGCCCAGGCCGCGAAGTCGCTCGCCGCCCTGGAGGCCTCCACCGCCCGCTGCGTCGAGCGCGGCAGGCTCACCGAGCAGGAGCGCGCCGAGGCCCTCGCCCGGGTCCGCACCGGCACCGACCTCACCGCGGCGGCCGACGCCGACCTCGTCATCGAGGTGGCCCCGGAGTCGTACGAGATCAAGCAGCAGATCATCCGCGAACTGGACGGCGTCGTCCGCCCGGAGACGATCCTCGCGACCGGCACCAACGCGCTGTCCGTCACCCGGCTCGCGGCCGACTCGGCCCGCCCCGAGCGGGTGCTCGGCCTGCACTTCTTCAACCCGGCCCCGGCGATGAGGCTGGTCGAGGTGGTGTCCTCGGTGCTGACCGCGCCGCAGGCCGTCGCCGCGGTCACGGACCTCGCGTTCGAACTGGGCAAGGAGCCGGTCGCGGTCGGCGACCGTCCCGGTTTCGTCGCGGACGGCCTGCTCTTCGGCTACCTCAACCAGGCCGCCGCGATGTACGAGGCGCGGTACGCCTCCCGCGAGGACATCGACGCGGCGATGCGGCTCGGCTGCGGCCTGCCGATGGGCCCGCTCGCACTGCTGGACCTGATCGGCATCGACACCGCGCGTACGGTCCTGGAGGCCATGTACGCCGAGTCCCACGACCGGCTGCACGCCCCGGCCCCGATCCTGAAGCAGCTCAGCGAGGCGGGTCTGACCGGCCGCAAGTCCGGGCGGGGCTTCTACAGCTACGCGGCGCCGGGCAGCGCCACGGTCGTGCCGGACGCGCTGACCCCGGTCACCGACGGCGCGACGGCCCAGGGCCGCGAAGTCCGCTCGGTGGGCGTCGCCGGCTCCGGCACCATGGCCTCCGGCATCGCCGAGGTGTTCGCCAAGGCGGGCTACGACGTCGTCCTGGCCGCCCGCAGCGAGGAGAAGGCCCGGGCCGCCAAGGACCGGATCGGCAAGTCGCTTTCGCGCTCTGTCGACAAGGGCCGGCTGACCGCCGAGGCCGCCGCCCAGATCCTGGACCGGATCGCCCCGGCAGGCTCGTACGACGCCTTCGCCGACGTCGACCTGGCCGTCGAGGCGATCGCCGAGGACCTTCAGATCAAGCAGCAGCTGTTCGCCACGCTGGACAAGATCTGCAAGCCCGGCGCGGTCCTCGCCACCACCACCTCCTCGCTGCCCGTCGTGGCCTGCGCCCGCGCCACCTCGCGCCCGCAGGACGTGACCGGCATGCACTTCTTCAACCCGGCGCCGGCGATGAAGCTGGTGGAGGTCGTGCGGACCGTGCTGACGGCCGACGACGTCCACGCGACCGTCCGCGAGGTGTGCGCGAGGATCAAGAAGCACGCGGTGGACTGCGGCGACCGGGCCGGTTTCATCGTGAACGCGCTGCTGTTCCCGTACCTGAACAACGCGATCAAGATGGTCGAGGAGCACTACGCGTCCCTGGACGACATCGACGCGGCGATGAAGCTCGGCGGCGGTTACCCGATGGGCCCCTTCGAGCTGCTGGACGTGGTCGGTCTGGATGTGTCGCTGGCCATCGAGAAGGTCCTGCACCGCGAGTTCCGCGACCCCGGCCTCGCCCCGGCCCCGCTGCTGGAGCACCTGGTGGCCGCGGGCTGCCTCGGCCGCAAGACCGGCCGCGGCTTCCGCGAGTATGCCCGCCGCTGACGGCGCCGGCGACTGGTCGCACACGGAAACGGACTGGGGCGGACTGCTCGGCCCCGCGGACGTGCCCCCGCCCTCCTGGGGCGGGGGCGGCCCCCGGGGCGGGAGAAACCCCTCACCCGCACACCGAACTGCGCACATGCAGTACGTTCGGGTCATGTCCCAGCCCGCCAAGTCCTCCCGTACACCAGCTACGCCCGACGCGCCGGAAAGTGCCGCAGGCAGTCGCGCCGCCGCCCAGCGGCTCAAGATGCGCCGAGAACTGGCGGCCGCAGCCATGGAGCTGTTCGCGACCAAGGGGTACGAGGCGACCACCGTCGACGAGATCGCGGCCGCCGCCGGGGTCGCCCGCCGTACCTTCTTCCGCCACTTCCGTTCCAAGGAAGAGGCGATCTTCCCGGACCACGACGACACGCTGATCCGCGCCGAGGCGGTCCTCAACGCCGCTCCCGCGCACGAGCATCCGCTCGACACCGTGTGCCGCGGCATCAAGGAAGTCATGAAGATGTACGCGGCCCGGCCGGAGATCTCGGTCGCCCGCTACAAGCTCACCCGTGAGGTGCCCACCCTGCGCGAGGCCGAGATCGCCTCCGTCGCCCGCTACGAGCGCCTGTTCACCCGCTACCTCCTCGGCCACTTCGACGAGCACGCGCACGCCGACGACGCCAACGACGACCCGCTGCTGGCCGAGGTCGCCGCCTCCGCGGTCGTCACCGCCCACAACCACGTCCTCAGGCGCTGGCTGCGGGCGGGCGGCCAGGGGGACGTGGAGTCACAGCTGGACCACGCCTTCGCGATCGTGCGCAAGACGTTCGGCACGGGCATCGGCGCCGGCCGCAGCACGGCACCCAGGCCGGCGGCGACGGTCCCGGCGGCGGTGTCCGCGCACGGCGAGGTCCTCGTCACGGTCGCCCGCACCGACGCCCCGCTGGACGAGGTCATGCGGACCATCGAGGAGGCGCTGAAGGAGCACTGAGCCCGCTCCCCCGCTGCTCCGGCCGCTCGGCCGGCTGTGATGACGGCCACCCTTCCGGGTGGCCGTTTTGCCATGTCAGGGGCCGTTTTCCAGCAGATTTCAGGGGCCGTTCGATCGATCATCGCTCATTTGTTACGTAAAGATTTCATCTGAGGGCAAGTTCTGGCACTCAGTGCCTTGTCACCTGACACGCGGTGTCATACGTTGAAGGTGTCCGGGCGGCCGGCGAGCAGAGAAAGCCCGCTCGCCGGCTGTCCCCGCAAGCCATGGCCTTGCGCGCCCGGACGCCTGCGTCACAGGCAACCTCCCGCGCCACAAAGCGCTGCCGAAGCACCACCGAGCCGAACCGACGGCACACACGAAAAACCCTCAGCAGCACTCATCGCAGCACCGACGAACCCCCAGCGCCCCTCCCTCAGGGCGCTCACCGCCGGAGGCAACACCGTGACCGTGAAGGACATCCTGGACGCGATCCAGTCGAAGGACGCCACGTCCGCCGACTTCGCCGCCCTGCCGCTCCCCGACTCGTACCGCGCGATCACCGTGCACAAGGACGAGACGGAGATGTTCGCGGGCCTTGAGACCCGCGACAAGGACCCGCGCAAGTCGATCCACCTCGACGAGGTGCCCGTGCCCGAACTCGGCCCGGGCGAGGCCCTGGTGGCCGTCATGGCCTCCTCGGTCAACTACAACTCGGTGTGGACCTCGATCTTCGAGCCGCTGTCCACGTTCGGATTCCTGGAGCGCTACGGCAAGGTCAGCGAGCTGACCAAGCGGCACGACCTGCCGTACCACATCATCGGCTCCGACCTCGCGGGCGTCGTCCTGCGCACCGGCCCGGGCGTCAACGCCTGGAAGCCCGGCGACGAGGTCGTGGCCCACTGCCTGTCCGTCGAGCTGGAGTCCTCCGACGGCCACAACGACACGATGCTCGACCCCGAGCAGCGCATCTGGGGCTTCGAGACCAACTTCGGCGGCCTCGCCGAGATCGCGCTCGTCAAGTCCAACCAGCTGATGCCGAAGCCGGGCCACCTCAGCTGGGAGGAGGCCGCGGCCCCGGGCCTGGTCAACTCCACCGCCTACCGGCAGCTGGTCTCCCGCAACGGCGCGGCGATGAAGCAGGGCGACAACGTCCTGATCTGGGGTGCGAGCGGCGGACTCGGCTCCTACGCGACCCAGTTCGCGCTGGCGGGCGGCGCCAACCCGATCTGCGTCGTCTCCAGCGACCAGAAGGCGGACATCTGCCGGTCCATGGGCGCCGAGGCGATCATCGACCGCAACGCCGAGGGCTACAAGTTCTGGAAGGACGAGCGGACCCAGGACCCGAAGGAGTGGAAGCGCTTCGGCAAGCGCATCCGCGAACTCACCGGCGGCGAGGACATCGACATCGTCTTCGAGCACCCCGGCCGCGAGACCTTCGGCGCCTCGGTCTTCGTCACCCGCAAGGGCGGCACCATCACCACGTGCGCGTCGACCTCGGGCTACATGCACGAGTACGACAACCGCTACCTGTGGATGTCGCTGAAGCGGATCATCGGCTCGCACTTCGCCAACTACCGCGAGGCCTGGGAGGCCAACCGCCTCATCGCCAAGGGCAAGATCCACCCGACCCTCTCGAAGACGTACGCCCTGCAGGACACCGGCCAGGCGGCCTACGACGTCCACCGCAACCTGCACCAGGGCAAGGTCGGCGTGCTCTGCCTCGCCCCCGAGGAAGGCCTCGGTGTGCGTGACGAGGAGATGCGCGCCAAGCACATCGACGCCATCAACCGCTTCCGCAACGTCTGAGAGCCATAGATGACAGAGCGTCAGAAGGACCGTCCGTGGCTCATGCGGACGTACGCCGGCCACTCGACGGCGGAGGCGTCCAACGAGCTGTACCGGCGCAACCTCGCCAAGGGCCAGACCGGTCTGTCGGTGGCGTTCGACCTGCCGACGCAGACCGGATACGACCCGGACCACATCCTCGCCCGCGGCGAGGTCGGCCGGGTGGGCGTGCCCGTGGCCCATCTCGGTGACATGCGCAGGCTGTTCCAGGACATCCCCCTGGAGCAGATGAACACCTCGATGACGATCAACGCCACCGCCATGTGGCTGCTGGCGCTCTACCAGGTCGTCGCCGAGGAGCAGGGCGCGGACATCACCAAGCTCCAGGGCACGACCCAGAACGACATCGTCAAGGAGTACCTGTCCCGGGGGACGCACGTCTTCCCGCCGGGGCCGTCGCTCCGCCTGACGACGGACATGATCGCGTACACGGTCTCCCACATCCCGAAGTGGAACCCGATCAACATCTGCAGCTACCACCTGCAGGAGGCCGGGGCCACGCCGGTGCAGGAGATCGCGTACGCGATGTCCACCGCGATCGCCGTCCTCGACGCCGTCCGCGACTCCGGCCAGGTGCCGCAGGAGCGCATGGGTGACGTGGTCGCCCGCATCTCCTTCTTCGTGAACGCGGGCGTCCGCTTCATCGAGGAGATGTGCAAGATGCGGGCGTTCGGCCGCATCTGGGACAAGATCACGCGTGAGCGGTACGGCATCGAGAACCCCAAGCAGCGCCGCTTCCGCTACGGCGTCCAGGTCAACTCCCTCGGCCTGACCGAGGCGCAGCCGGAGAACAACGTCCAGCGGATCGTGCTGGAGATGCTGGCCGTCACCCTGTCGAAGGACGCACGCGCGCGTGCCGTGCAGCTGCCCGCCTGGAACGAGGCGCTCGGCCTGCCCCGGCCCTGGGACCAGCAGTGGTCGCTGCGCATCCAGCAGGTGCTGGCCTACGAGAGCGATCTGCTGGAGTACGAGGACATCTTCGAGGGCTCGCACGTCATCGAGGCGAAGGTGAACGCCCTGGTCGAGGAGTCCCTCGCCGAGATCGACCGCATCCAGGAGATGGGCGGCGCGATGGCCGCCGTGGAGTCCGGCTACCTGAAGTCCCAGCTGGTCTCCTCGCACGCCGAGCGCCGGGCCCGGATCGAGTCCGGCGAGGAGAAGATCATCGGTGTCAACGCCTTCGAGGGCACCGAGCCGAACCCGCTCACGGCCGACCTGGACACCGCGATCATGACGGTCGACCCGGCGGTCGAGGCCCGGGTCATCGCCTCGCTGCAGAACTGGCGCGACACGCGCTACCAGCCACCCTTCAACCACCCGCGCCCCTGCAAGGCGCTGGAACGGCTGAAGGAGGCCGCCAAGGGCACGGACAACCTGATGGAGGCGACGCTGGAGTGCGCCCGCGCCGGGGTCACGACCGGCGAGTGGGCCGGTGCCCTGCGCGAGGTGTTCGGCGAGTTCCGGGCGCCCACCGGGGTCTCCTCCGCGCCGGTCGCCGTCGCCGCCGAGCCGGGCTCCGCGCTCGCCGAGGTCCGCGCCAAGGTGGACGCCACCGCCCGTGACCTGGGCGTCGGCAAGCTCCGCTTCCTGGTCGGCAAGCCGGGCCTGGACGGGCACTCCAACGGCGCCGAGCAGATCGCCGTACGCGCGCGTGACGCCGGCTTCGAGGTGGTCTACCAGGGCATCCGGCTCACCCCGGAGCAGATCGTGGACGCGGCCCTCGCCGAGGACGTGCACGCGGTGGGCCTGTCGATCCTCTCCGGTTCGCACGCCCAGCTGGTGCCGGACGTGCTCCAACGGCTGCGTGTGGCCGGCGCCACAGATATACCCGTGATCGCAGGTGGCATCATCCCCAACGGTGACGCCGACCAGCTCAGGGCCGCCGGAGTGGCCGCCGTCTTCACCCCGAAGGACTTCGACATCACCGGAATCATCGGCGCGATCGTCGACGAGATCCGGAAAGCGAACAAGCTCGACCCCCTGGAGGTCCCCGCATGACGACCGTCAACCGCCTTCGCCCGCGGCGCTCCTGCCTGGCCGTACCGGGCAGCAACCCGCGCTTCCTGGAGAAGGCGCAGGGTCTCCCGGCGGACCAGGTCTTCCTGGACCTGGAGGACGCGTGCGCGCCGCTCGCCAAGCCCGAGGCGCGGCACACCATCGTCAAGTTCCTCAACGAGGGCGACTGGACGGGCAAGACGCGGGTCGTGCGCGTCAACGACTGGACGACCGAGTGGACGTACCGGGACGTCGTCACGGTCGTCGAGGGCGCGGGCCAGAACCTGGACTGCATCATGCTGCCGAAGGTGCAGACGGCCGAGCAGGTCGTCGCGCTGGACCTCCTGCTGACCCAGATCGAGAAGACGATGGGCTTCGAGATCGGCAAGATCGGCATCGAGGCGCAGATCGAGAACGCGCAGGGCCTGAACAACGTCAACGCGATCGCGCAGGCCTCCCCGCGCGTCGAGACGATCATCTTCGGCCCGGCCGACTTCATGGCCTCCATCAACATGAAGTCCCTCGTCGTGGGCGAGCAGCCGCCCGGCTACCCGGCGGACGCCTACCACTACATCCTGATGAAGATCCTGATGGCCGCCCGCGCCAACAACCTCCAGGCGATCGACGGCCCCTACCTGCAGATCCGCAACGTCGAAGGCTACCGCGAGGTCGCCCAGCGCGCCGCGGCCCTGGGCTTCGACGGCAAGTGGGTGCTGCACCCGGGCCAGGTCGAGGCGGCCAACGAGATCTTCTCGCCCTCCCAGGAGGACTTCGACCACGCCGAGCTGATCCTGGACGCGTACGACTACTACACGTCCGAGGCGGGCGGCAAGAAGGGCTCCGCGATGCTCGGCGACGAGATGATCGACGAGGCCAGCCGCAAGATGGCCCTGGTCATCTCGGGCAAGGGCCGGGCCGCCGGCATGCAGCGCACGTCGAAGTTCGAGATCCCCGCCAGCTAAGGAGCCCTGAGCGCGATGCAGTTCGGACGCACCTACGAGGAGTTCGAGGTCGGGGCGACGTACAAGCACTGGCCGGGCAAGACGGTCACGGAGTACGACGACCACCTGTTCTGTCTCCTCACCATGAACCACCACCCGCTCCACATGGACACGAACTATGCGGAGAAGACGACGGACTTCGGCAAGAACGTCGTCGTCGGGAACTACATCTACTCCCTGCTGCTCGGTATGTCCGTGCCGGACATCTCCGGCAAGGCGATCGCCAACCTGGAGATCGAGTCCCTCAAGCACGTGGCGCCGACCTTCCACGGCGACACGATCTACGGCGAGACGACCGTGCTCGACAAGTGGCCGTCGAAGTCGAAGAACGACCGCGGCATCGTCTACGTCGAGACCAAGGGCTACAAGCAGGACGGCACCCTGGTGTGCGTCTTCCGCCGCAAGGTCATGGTGCCCACCGAGACGTACATCAAGGAGCGCGGCGGCGAGCAGCCCGGCCGCCCGGAGCTGACCGCACCTGCGGAAAAGAACACGGAGAAGTAATGGCGCGCCTCGCCCAGACCGCCGGTCTGACCGACGTCCAGCAGGAGATCCTCTCGACGGTCCGTGACTTTGTCGACAAGGAGATCATCCCGGTCGCGACCGAGCTGGAGCACCGCGACGAGTACCCGCAGCAGATCGTCGACGGCCTGAAGGAGCTCGGCCTCTTCGGCCTGATGATCCCCGAGGAGTACGGGGGTCTGGGCGAGTCGCTCCTCACCTACGCGCTGTGCGTGGAGGAGATCGCCCGGGGCTGGATGTCGGTGTCCGGCATCATCAACACGCACTTCATCGTCGCGTACATGCTCAAGCAGCACGGCACGCAGGAGCAGAAGGACCACTTCCTGCCGCGCATGGCGGCCGGCGACATCCGGGGCGCCTTCTCGATGTCGGAACCGGGCCTGGGCTCCGATGTGTCGGCGATCACCTCGAAGGCGGTGAAGGACGGCGACGAGTACGTCCTGAACGGCCAGAAGATGTGGCTGACGAACGGCGGTACGTCGTCGCTCGTGGCCGTGCTCGTCCGGAGTGACGAAGGACACGCCGAGGGCACCGCGCCCCACAAGTCCATGACGACCTTCCTGATCGAGAAGGAGCCGGGCTTCGGCGAGGTCCGCGCGGGCCTGACCATTCCCGGCAAGATCGAGAAGATGGGCTACAAGGGCGTCGACACGACCGAGCTCATCATGGACGGTCTGCGCGTTCCGGCCGATCGGGTGCTCGGCGGGGTCACCGGCCGAGGTTTTTACCAAATGATGGACGGCGTCGAGGTCGGCCGGGTCAACGTGGCGGCACGCGGCTGCGGCGTCGCCCAGCGCGCCTTCGAGCTGGGTGTGCAGTACGCCCAGCAGCGGCACACCTTCGGCAAGCCGATCGCCCAGCACCAGGCCATCCAGTTCAAGCTGGCGGAGATGGCCACCAAGGTCGAGGCCGCGCATGCGATGATGGTCAACGCCGCACGCAAAAAGGACTCGGGAGAGCGAAACGATCTCGAGGCGGGCATGGCGAAGTACCTGGCCTCCGAGTACTGCAAGGAGGTCGTGGAGGACGCCTTCCGCATCCACGGCGGGTACGGCTTCTCCAAGGAGTACGAGATCGAGCGCCTCTACCGGGAGGCCCCGATGCTGCTCATCGGTGAAGGCACCGCCGAGATCCAGAAAATGATCATCGGCCGCCGACTGCTCGAAGAGTATCGGTTCCAGGGCTGAATGTCCGGGTACGGGGTGTTTTCTTCGAGAAGAAGATCACACCCCGTAGACGTACTTCGGCCGTCGACTCGGCAGCCTGGCTTGCCCAGTTGCAGCCCGCGACCGGTACGATCCCCGGAAAGCCGCCGTCCCCCGTCCAGCGCGGCATCATCCGCTACGAAGGTCATCCATGCCCCACAGCCAAACCTCTGCACCTCGCGACAGCCGAGCCGGCGTACGCCTCGCGCGCGGAGCATCGCCGTGGCTTCTCCCGACCGTCGCCACCGCAGCCCTCAGCCTGGCCCGCGCCCGACGCTCCGGCGCGGCCCGGGCCGTGGCCGTGCCCGCCACCGCGCTCGCGGCGGGCATGCTGTGGTTCTTCCGCGACCCCGAGCGCGAGATCGCCCCGGGCCGGGTCATCTCGCCCGCCGACGGTGTGGTGCAGAGCATCATGCCGTGGAAGGACGGGCGCACCCGCGTCGCGATCTTCATGAGCCCGCTGAACGTCCACGTCAACCGCGCGCCCCTCGCGGGCACGGTGACGTCCGTCGAGCACATCCCCGGCGGCTTTGTTCCGGCTTTCAACAAGGAGAGCGAGAACAACGAGCGCGTAGTCTGGCATTTCGACACCGAACTCGGCGACATCGAGATGATCCAGATCGCCGGCGCGGTGGCCCGCCGCATCGTGCCCTACATCCCCGAGGGCACGAAGGTCGAGCAGGGCGACCGTATCGGTCTGATCCGCTTCGGCTCGCGTGTCGACCTCTACCTGCCCGAGGGCGTGGAGGTCGCGGTCGAGGTCGGACAGAAGACCGTGGCTGGGGTGACTCGCATTGACCGTGATTGATCCGGAGACCCAGGCGGGCTGGGTGCCCGAGGCCGACGAGGTGGACGAAGAGGAGGAGATGCCCCTCTCGCTCCGCCTGTCGATAGCGGACACCCTCACCCTGGGGAACGCCACGTGCGGCTTCATGGCGGTGTACTTCACCACCACCGGCATCCTGATCCCGCATCTGACCGGCAATGACGAGTCCGCGGGCATGGCCCGGCACAGCGCCGCCACGGCCGTCATCCTGATGCTGTGCGCCGCCGTCTTCGACCTGTTCGACGGACTGGTGGCCCGCAAGCTGCGCTCGTCCCCCATGGGCGCGGAGCTGGACAACCTCTCCGACCTGATCAGCTTCGGGCTGGCGCCCGCGTACTTCGTGCTCGTCTACGGCATGGTCGCGGACGACGCGCACCAGCGGGTGGCGGCGGTCGGGGCGATCGTGGTGCTCCTGGCGGTCGTGCTCCGTCTGGCCCGGTTCTCCTGCGTGACGATGAAGGACGGCATGTTCCAGGGCATGCCCAGCCCGTTCGGAGCGCTGACGGTGGTCTCCATCGTCCTGCTGGAGCTGCCCTTCGTGGCGACGCTGCTGGCGATTCTCGGTACGGCCTGGCTGATGGTGAGCCGGGTGGAGTACCCGAAGCCGAGGGGGCGCCTGGCGGGGGCCATGCTGTCCTGGATCGTGCTGTCCATGGGCCTGCTGGCGGCGTGGGCCTTCGACGCGCCGAGCGGCCAGCTCCTGCTGCAGACGGGCTGTGCGCTGCAGCTGGTCATGGGCGCCGTGATTCCGTTGTTCGCCACGGCTCGCCGGGTGAACAACTTCCGCGACAACCGCCGCGAGGCTCGCGCGGCGCAGGTGCCGTAGCCGCGGGCCGCAAGCCGAAAGGGCCCCGGACCGGGTTGGTCCGGGGCCCTTCGCCTTTGCCGGTCTTTCCGAGACGGGACCGGGGCAGCCGCTGGGCCGGGTGGTCGCGCAGCCAGTCGAGGCGCTCGGTGGCCGAGCGGACCAGGGGGTGGCCGGGGCCGAACACGCGGCGGTAGCCGTCGAGGCAGCTTCTCAGCAGACGGGCCGCCTCCTGCCGTTGCCGGGCGTCGATCAGGACGTTCGCCAGATTGCCCGGCTCCGCCGGCCGCCCCGGGCATGCCCCCCCCGAGCCCCGTCCCATGCCCGCCACCACCCGACCCGGCAGGCGGAGAAGGCGCCGTCCCGGCCGCCCGCTCCCGGGAGCGGGCGTTCGCCGGGAGGCGGGGCCTTCGCGGCCGAGGGGCACAGCCCCCGGCGACCTCAGCGCAGGTGGTCCTCGGCGATACGGGCGGCGACCCGCTCGAGAATCGGCCCCGCGTCCGCGATGCACGTGGCGACGTCCGGCTCGACGGACGTCAACGGGTACGCCTGGGAGATCCCCGCCCCCCGCAGCGCCTCCGGCGACAGCGCCAGCCGCCCGCACACCGCCACGACCTCCTTGCCGGCGGCCCTGGCCGCCGCGGCGACCCCCGCCGGTGCCTTGCCGTGCAGCGTCTGCTCGTCCAGCGACCCCTCACCGGTGATCACCACGGAGGCCCGCTCCAGCGCGGGCGCGAAGCCGAGGACGTCCAGCATGACCTCGATGCCCGGCCGGAACCGGGCCCCCAGCAGCAGCGCGCCGTAGCCGATGCCTCCCGCCGCGCCCGCGCCCGGTGCCGCCGCGTGCTCGGCGGCACGCGGCCCGACGGCCGCCTCCAGCACCTTGGCGAAGTGGGCCAGCGCCGCGTCCAGGGTCTCCACGTCGTCCGGGGAGGCGCCCTTCTGCGGGCCGTACACCGCCGGCGCGCCCTTCGGCCCGGTCAGCGGATTGTCGACGTCGCTGGCGAGCACCAGCTCCACGGACGACAGCCGCGCGTCCAGACCGGACAGATCCGCCCGCGCCAGGTCGGCGAGGCCACCGCCGCCCGGCGGCACCGGTTCCCCGTCCTCGTCCAGGAACCGGGCGCCCAGCGCCGCCAGCATGCCCGCGCCGCCGTCCGTCGTGGCGCTGCCGCCGACGCCGAACACGATCGTCCGCGCGCCCGCGTCGAGCGCGGCCCGCAGCAGCTCGCCGGAGCCGTACGTCGAGGCCGTCAGGGGCGCGAAGACACCGGCAGGCAGGCGCTGCAGGCCGCTCGCCTCGGCCATCTCCACCACCGCGGTGTCGCCGCGCAGCGCGAACGCGGCCGGCACCTCCTGGCCCAGTGGTCCGGCGACCCGGACCTCCCGCCGCTCGAAACCGGCCGCGACCGCCGCGTCCACGGTCCCGTCGCCGCCGTCGGCCACGGGCAGCGCCTCGACGCGGAGATCCGGCACGACCCGGCGCAGCCCGGCCGTCACCCGCTCGGCGACCTGCACGGCCGTCAGCGAGCCCTTGAACTTGTCCGCGGCGATGAGCACCCGACGGGTCTCGTTCACTGCAGCGTCCGCCACCTTGCTTTCCCCTTGCTCTCCGGGCCCCGCGCACGTCAGGGCCAGTCGCGCCGCTGCGACCTTAACCGGAGGACACCCTCGCCGTCATGCCCCGACCGAAGGCTGGGAAGGGCCTGGGAACAACCGGGGGAAAACGGGTAGACCCCAGCCATGACCAGCCAGCGCTCCGGGCCCGCCGCCCTCGCCGACCGCATCCACGGCGGCTGGCTCGGCCGGATCGCGGGCAACATGCTCGGCAAGCCGGTCGAGCAGGGCGAGGTGTGGACGCGCGAGCGCATCGACCGTTACCTGCGCAAGGCCGAGGCCCTGCCGCTCACCGACTACCTGCCCGAGCCCGCCGACCCGGCCGAGACCGCCGTCCTGCGCCCGGAGTGGCGTGGCTGCGTGCGCGGCCGGATCCACGGCAGCTGCCGGGACGACGACGTCGACTACGCGATCCTCGGCCTGCACCTGCTGGAGACGCACGGCTTCGGTTTCAGCACCGAGCAGGTCGGCGACCTGTGGCTGCTCAGGCTGCCGTACCTGCAGACCTTCACCGCGGAACGGGCGGCGTACCGCAACCTCGCCAACGGGCTGAAGCCGCCGCTGACGGCGACGTACGACAACCCGTACCAGGAGTGGATCGGCGCACTGATCCGCGCCGACGTCCACGGCTGGACCCGCCCCGGGGACCCGGCCGGCGCCGCCGCCCTGGCCCGCCGGGACGCGGTGCTCTCGCACACCGGCAACGGCGTCTACGGCGCGATGTGGGCGGCCGCGCTGATCGCGGCGGCGTTCACCGCGCCGACCGTGCGGGACGCGCTGGACAGCGCGCTCGCCGTCGTCCCGGCGGGCAGCCGCCTGGCCCGTACCGTACGGCGGGTCATGAGCCTGCACGAGACCCGGCTGCCCTGGGAGGAGACCCTGGCCACGGTGTCCGCGGAGACCGCCGGGCTCGGCTGGATCCACACCGTCCCGAACGCCGCCGTCCTCACCGCCGGGCTGCTGTACGGCGACGGCGACTTCACCCGGACCATCGCGCTGACCGTGCGCGGCGGCCTGGACACGGACTCCAACGGCGCGACGGCCGGCTCGGTGGCGGGTGTCCGCACCGGCGCGGACGCGATCCCCGCCCAGTGGACGGATCCGCTCGAGGACACGGTACGGAGCGCGGTGTTCGGCTTCGACGGCGTACGGATCAGTGCGCTGGCGGAACGCACCGTGCGCCTGGCGACGGCCGCACCGTAGCCGTACGGGGGCTGGTTACCCTTCCCCAATGACCACGACTGGTGACTTCGCCACGTACATCGCGAGCCTGCCCCGTGTCCTCGCCGGTGCCGCCGCGCTCTTCCGGGACGCCGAGGGGCGTGTGCTGCTGGTCGAGCCGAACTACCGCGACGGCTGGGCGCTTCCGGGCGGCACGATCGAGTCGGACGACGGGGAGACACCGCGTGAGGGCGCCCGCCGGGAGACGCTGGAGGAGATCGGGCTCGACCGGCGGCTCGGCCGGCTGCTGACCGTGGACTGGGTGCACGGCGAGGGCCGGCCTCCGCTGGTGGCGTACCTGTACGACGGCGGTGTCCTCGCCGACGCCGACCTCAAGGCCATCCGCCTGCAGGAGGCGGAACTGCTCTCCTGGCGCCTGGTCCCGCGCGAGGAGATCACCGCCCACCTGCCCGGCGCCCCCGGCCGCCGCGTCCTGACCGCCCTGGACGTCCTCACGGCCGGCTCCGGCACGGCGGAGCTGGAGAACGGCCACCGGGTGGCATGACCGCCCCCGGCCGGACCGACGACGACCGGATACCGACCGCCACCGAGATGAACGCGAACGCGAAGACATCGACCCGCGTTCTTGATCAGCCCGGGCCCGGCTCCGCCGACGCGCCGTCCCAGGTGAACCGGTAGCGATTCCTCTCCCGGTCGAAGGTCAGGCCGATGTCGACGCCGTCGATGCCGCAGTTCTCCCGCAGGCACTCGATGACAGCCGCGGCGGCGACTTCGTCCTGGTAGTCCGTGAGCATGGGTACGTCCCAGTCGTCCACGCGTACCAAGAGGGCATCGGCGCCGTCTCTCCAAGCGTCCAGCTGCCCGGCCACCAGTCCGAGGCCGAACGCCATCCACTTCTCGTCCGTCGAGGGGATGCCCCGCGGCGGCAGCCACCAGACGCGTGAGTCGTCGATTCTGCGCCCCGCGAGCGGCGGCTCGTCCATGAGCTGGACGTCGAGGGTGACGCGGGCGACGAGCCCCCACGAGCCGATACGCCTCTTGTAGATGTAGGTGAATGCCACGTCTGGTCTCTCTTCTCCGTCCTCAGAGGAATCTCAGCCGACCGAAGACCCGGGAGTGGAAATAGTGCTCTGTTCCCATGTTGGTGGGACGGGAGATGTAGTCGTGGTCATGGGGTTCGCCACGCCCGTACATGATGCTGTGCCGATCGATGAACTCGTCCATCTCGGTGTCGCTCATGGTGCCCACGTGGGCCTGGTTCATGGCGGCCAGGTCCGACTCGCTGACGCGGAACGGCATGATCTCCACGTCGGCCCCGCGCCTGTTCCGCAGGAGCTCCGCGTAGCGTTCCGCCTCTTCCCGTGAACCCCACGAGTACACTCCGGGGCCCAGGTGAGCCCGGTGCTCGTCGGTGGGCCACGGGGTTCCGTCCGCCCGCAGCCGGGCCGCGTTCTCGCGGTCCTGGACCGTGTAGAACTCCCTCTCCCCGCACTCGGGCGCGAGGCCCAGTGGATCCGCCCAGTGCTGGGGGTTCGGCACGTACGTCTGCGGGTTCGGTGCGGGGGCGAGGCCCAGGGGATCGGCGGTGAGGTAGCGGGCGGTCTCCGGGTCGTAGTGGCGGAAGTAGTTGTAATGCAGGCCCGTCTCGGGGTCGCTGTACTGGCCGGGGAAGCGCAGGGGCGTGTAGGCGGTGGCGTCCTTGTTCCAGGTGGTGGTGCCCCACAGGGTGGTGCGGGTGCGCCAGGCGATGTCACCGTGTTCGTCGACGAGCTCGCGCGGCGCGCCGACGAGGTCGGTGACGATCGCGAAGAAACGGGAGTCGATCTCCTGCTGCGGGGCGTCGGCCGCGGTGATGCGCTCGGTCTGGGCGATCGGCCTCAGGCCCTGGTGGTCCCAGGTGAGGGTGACGGGGTGCGGCAGGTCGGGGGCGCGCGTGGTCTGCTCGCACAGCGTCGTGCCGTCCCAGGTGAAGTCGACGCGTTCGACCACCGTGTCGCCGTCGGCGCCGAGGCGGAGCTTCGCGGTGCGACGGCCGAGCGGGTCGTAGGTGTAGCGCCAGCGGGCACCGTCCGGGGTGGTCACCTGGACGAGCCGGTCCTCCGCGTCCCACCGGTAGCGCCAGGTCTCCGGCTTGTGCGACAGCCGGGTCTTCTGGCGCAGGGTGATCCGCCCCAGCGCGTCGTGCTCATAGCGGACGTTGCCGGCGCGGGTGATGCGGGTGCCGGTGTACACGCGCTCGCCGTTGGCCTCCTGGCCGGGGTGCGGGGCGGGCCAGGAGGCCTGCGTCTGGTTGCCGGCGGCGTCGTAGGCGTAGCTCTCGGTCCAGTTCTCGGCGTGGACGGCGGTGACGCGGCCGGCCGGGTCGAGGTCGAAGCGGCGCGAGCCGTTCAACCGGTCGTCGAGGGCGGCGAGAAGACCGTCACCGCGGTAGGTGTAGGCCCGGCGCTGGAGGGTGCGGTCGTCGCGGCCGACGGCCGACTGGGTGGCGAGTCGGCCCAGCGTGTCGTACGTGTGGTGCAGCGTGAGGAAGTTACCGACGTGCCGGGTGAGTTCGCGGCCCGCGGCGTCGTAGGAGATGTCGACGCAGCGGCCGGAGGCGACCAGGCCGGTACGGCGGCCCGCAGCGTCGTACGACCATGTGGTGGTCGCGCCGGTGGGGGTCGTCCGCCCGACGCGACGCCCCAACTCGTCGTAGTGGTACGTGAGTTCACGGCCGTCCACGCTCTCCGAGCGGACGAGTCCGTACTGGTCGCGGACGATGGACAGACGGGTACCGTCGGGGCCGGTGGCCTCGGCGAGGCGGCCGCTCGCGCCGTAGGCGTAGGTGGTGACCTGGCCGGCGGCGTCCTTGCGGACGATCTGGCCCAGGGCGTTGCGCTCGAAGACGGTGGTCTCGCCCAGGGCGTTCGTGCGGGCGGCCAGCCGGCCCGCGGCGTCGTGCCGATAGGTGAGCGCACGGTCGTCGAAGTCCGTCTCCCCGACCAGGCGGCCCGCCGCGTCGTGGCTGTAGGTCCACTTGAGGCCCTGGGGGTTGGTGACCTGGGTGAGGCGCAGCTCGGTGTCGTGGCCGAACTCGTGGCGTACGCCGTCGGGGGCCGTGCGGGCGGTGAGCAGATCGAAGTGGGTGTACTCGAAACGGGTCTCGCCGCCGAGCGGGTCGATGTGGGTGGTGCAGTTGCCCTCGCCGTCGTAGGTCCAGGACTCGCGGGTACCGTCCGGCAGAGTGCGCCGGGCCAGTCGGTTCTCGGGCGTCCATTCCAGCCGGGTCGTCGCGCCCGTGGGGTCCGTGCGGGTGACGGGGCGGCCGAGGGCGTCATGGGTCTGGCGGGTGACCGCGCCGAGCGGATCGGTGATCTCCTCGGGCAGGCCCGCCTGGTTGCAGCGGATGGTGGTGACGTTGCCGAGCGGGTCGGTGACCTTGGTCGGGCGGCCCGCCTCGTCGTGGGCGAAGTGAGTGGTGTGGCCGGTGGGGGTGGTGATGGATGTGCGGTTGCCGCGCTCGTCGTATGTGTACCGGGTGGTGTGGCCGTCGGGGGTGCGGACGGTGGCGGGCTGCGGGAACCGGCCGTACTCCGCGGTGGTCTCGGTGCCGTCGGGGCGTACCACCGCGACCAGCCGTCCCGCGTCGTCGTAGCGGTGGACCACGGTGTGGCCCAGGGGGTCGGTGCGGGTGAGGAGGTGGTCCCGGTCGTCCCAGGTCTGGGTGGTGGTGTTCCCGAGCGGGTCGGTGATCGCGACGATCTGGCCGCGCGGGTTGGCGCGGTAGGTCGTGGCGTGGCCCAGGGAGTCGGTGTAGGTGACGGTGGTGGTGCCGTCGGCGTCCGGATCGCCGTATGCGATGCGGGAGGTGAGGAAGCCGCCGCTGCCCTGGGTGGCGGTGACCCGGCCCCGGTCGTCGTAGGTGTAGGTGAAGACGGTGTCGTTGCTGTCGCGCCAGCCGGTGATGCGGTGGGCGGAGTCGTAGGTGAAGTGGGTGGTCGCGTCGACGGCGTTGATCACCTCGGCCAGGTCGCCGCTCCCGGCGTAGCGGTACGCCCGCAGCCGCACCGGCCCGTCCTCGGTCAGGACGTGCACGGCGGTCACCCGGCCGGTGCCCTCGGAGCAGGTCGGTGTCAGCCGGTAGCCGCCGGAGTGGGTGACCTCCAGCAGGGTGTCGTCCGCGTCGCGTTCGAGGGTGATGTGGTTGTGGTTGCGGTCCTCGACCCTGGTCAGCCACCACACGCCCGCGGTGGCTGCGGCGGGTTCGAAGTGCCGGGTCACACCGGTGTACGGGT
>NZ_JBSFKD010000049.1:0-7884 GCF_053598395.1 Streptomyces sp. NPDC001135
CTGGAAGGCCTTCTGGGACTTGTTCACCCAGCTGTCGTGGGTGCCGCCCTTGACGCACTTCTGGAAGGCCGCACGCCGGACGAGGTGCGCCGCGCCCCTTACGGCCCGTCCCCCCACGCACACGTGGCATGTGCGCGCCCGCGCCCTCCCCGTACGTCCCGCGCCGCGCCGTGCCTGGCCGGGGCTCCGCGACCGTCGCTCCCCGTCCGTCGGGCCACCTGTGCCGGCTCCGCCCCGCCCCTCACTTCGGGGCCCTCTACGCCGACGCCCCTGTACGTCCCTCTCCCCGCGCCGCGCCCTAGGCACCGGCGCTCCCTGTTCTGATCCCCGTGCTGCCGTGCCCGAGTGAGGTGGTGTCCGATGGCAGCAGATTCCTCCTCTTCGAACCCCGCGGAACCGCCGTCGGACGGGCAGAGTTCGGGCCGTGGCGGGCGGCTGACGGTGTGGGGCGCGGCGATCGCGATCCTCGCCGTCACCATGTTCGGCGGACACCACGGCTCGGACGACACGTCGCACGCGTCCCGTGCCGCGGGTGCGAGCGCCGCCGCGCACGCCGATCCGCAGCGGGCCGGCGAGGCGCTGCCCCGGTCCGCGCCGGTCCGCCTGGTCATCCCGAAGATCTCCGTCGACGCCCCCTTCACCACCCTGGACATCGGTCCCTCCGGCCAGCTCGAGCCCCCACCGGCGGGGGACACCAACCTCGTCGGCTGGTACGCCAAAGGTGTCTCACCCGGCGAGAAGGGCACCGCCGTCATCGCGGGGCACGTCGACACGACGACCTCCGCGGCCGTGTTCGCCGGACTCGACGATCTGCAGAGCGGTGACCGTTTCACCGTGCAGCGTGCCGACGGGAGCGACGCCGAGTTCGTCGTGGACAGCGCCGAGACCTTCGCCAAGGACGCCTTCCCCAGCAAGCGGGTCTACGCCGACGCACAGCGCCCCGAGGTCCGGCTGATCACCTGCGCGGGGGACTACGACCACGAAGTGCGGGACTACACCGACAACCTCGTCGTCTTCGCCCACCTGGTGTGAACCGGCCCGGCGGTCAGGCGGCGGAGCGTGCGAAGGGACCGCCCGGCGCGAACGCCAGCGCCGCGAACCGTTCACCGATCCGGCGGTGCGCGGCGGCGTCCGGGTGGAGACCGTCGGGCAGCGGCAGTTCGGCGAAGTCGGCCTCGCCGTACAGGTCACGGCCGTCCAGGTAGTGCAGATGGGGGTCCTCGGCCGACCGCTCGCGCACGATCCGGGCCAGGTCCTCCCGGATGACCGCCAGGGTCAGTTTCCCGGTCGCGGTCTCCGCCGGGTCCCCGGCCGCCCGGAACCGCAGCCGCCCCTCACTCAGGGCGGAGAAGTCCGGGAGGCTGGGGCCCGGAGTGTCCTCGTGGAGGGGGCACAGGATCGGCGAGACGACGAGCAGCGGGACGTCCGGGTGGCCGTCGCGCACGGTGTCGAGGAAGCCGTGGACGGCGGGGCCGAACGCGCGCCGCCGCATCAGGTCGGTGTTGACGACGTTGATGCCCAGCTTGACGCTGATCAGGTCGGCGGGTGTGTTGCGCAGGGTGCGCGCGGTGAACGGGTCGAGCAGTGCGCTGCCGCCCAGCCCCAGATTGATCAGTTCCGCCCTGCCGAGGGACGCGGCGAGCGCGGGCCAGGTGGTGGTCGGGCTCGCGGCGTCCGAGCCGTGACTGATCGAACTGCCGTGGTGCAGCCATACCTTGCCGCCCCGGTCCGGTACGGCTTCGACGGGCGCGTCGGTGCGCAGGGCGACGAGTTCGGTCGTCTCGTTGTGCGGCAGCCAGATCTCCACGACCTTGGCGGCGTCGGGCAGCCCGGTGAAGCGCACGGTGCCGACGGGGCCCGGCCGGTGTTCGGCGGTCCCGGCGGCCATGTCGATCGTGACCGTGCTGCCGCCGGCGACCCGGCCGCTGCCGGCCGGACGTCCGTCGACGAGCAGGTCGTAGACGCCGTCCGGGCGGGGCGGCGCGCCGACGTAGACCCGCTTGGTCGGCAGGGTGTCCAGCTCGACGGTGGTCGCGCGGGTGCGGAAGACCAGCCGTACGCCGGAGGGCTGGGACTCCACCATGGCCAGCTGCGGATCGGCGCACTGCGCGCGGGCGCGGGCCGGCAACCGGTGTGGCAGCAGGCCGTGGGCGGTGCGTTCCAGATCGAGGGCGCCGCGTACGAGAGCGGCGGTCAGGGGCGTGGTCTGCATCATCCGGGCGTGTGTCCAGGGGGTCGGGGGGCGGGCCAGTTGCGCAACAGGGAGTCGAGGGCGTCCACGATCCGCGTCCACGACTCCTGGGAGCCGGGGGCGCTGTGGCTGAATCCGCCGGCCAGTTCCAGGCTGACGTAGCCGTGGAAGACGCTGCCGAGGAGGCGTACCGCGTGGGTCTGGTCGGGCTCGGTCAGGTCGTAGCCGCGCAGGATGGCCCGGGTCAGCTGCGCGTGCCGTGCCCCGGCGCCGGCGGCGGCCGTCTCGGGGTCCAGCGGGTGCCGGGCGGCCGTGTAGCGGCCGGGGTGTGCGTGGGCGTAGTCGCGGTAGACGTCGGCGAACGCGCCGAGGGCGTCCTTGCCGGACCGTCCGGCAAGAGCGTCGGCGGCGCGGTCGGCGAGTTCCTCCAGGGCGAGCAGCGCGATACGCGTCTTCAGATCCTGGGAGCTCTTCAGGTGGGAGTACAGGCTCGCGACCTTGACGTCGAACCGCCGGGCCAGCGCCGACACGGTCACCTGGTCGAAGCCGACCTCATCGGCGAGTTCCGCGCCCGCCCGGACGAGGCGCTCGGTGGTCAGGCCCGCGCGCACCATGTCGCTCTCCCCTCTGCCAGAAGCCATTATGGAGTTTCCTAAACGTTTTAGGCAACACAGTGGAGTGTGGGTCGCCCGTGGACTCTCGCAGTACCAGCGAGGAGGGGCCCGCCCGAGCCTCGGGCGGGTGCCGACCGGGTAGCACGCCGTGGAGGGCGACACCGCATCCCCGCTGCTCACCGCCTCCGGCTCCACCGGAACGCCCCTCGCGGCGGACGGCTCGGCCCCGCAGAGCGACGACCGGCCGGGGAACACGACGGGGTGCACCCCGCCGAGGGCGGCGGGTGCTCCCGTATACCCACTTTTTTGTGCGTACTTGGCAGCCGTCACCGGCCGGGAGAGGCTGTTTCCCGAGGTCAGGGGCTACGGCGACGGCACGGGAGGAGGTGACGGCGGTGGCGCGTCAGGACGCCGCCCCGCGTTCGCGGAGCCGTTCCAGGTGGCCGTGTCCCCAATCGGACACGGGGCCCAGGGCCTCGGACAGGTCGCGGCCGAAAGCGGTCAGCGTGTACACGGTCTTCGGCGGCAGCACGTCGTACACCTCCCGGTGCACCAGGCCGTCCCCCTCCATCTCGCGCAGCGCCTGAGTCAGCACCTTCTCGCTCAACCCCGGCAGCCGGCGCCGCAGTTCGCCGGGCCGGTGCGGGCCGGACTCCAGCAGCCACAGCAGGGACGTCTTCCACTTGCCGTCGATCACGGCGATCGCGGCGGTCACCCCGCAGACGTTCGGGTCCTGTGCGCGGCTGCGTGTCATCGGTGTCCTCTTCTGTTTCCTCATCAGGCCGTACGGCCACAGTCCTTCGTCTCTACGGGAGTTGAAACATGTCCACCACCACGAATCTTCCTGCCGTCACCGTGCTCGGTCTCGGCCCGATGGGCCGCTCGCTGGCCGGCGCGTTCCTGAGGGCGGGACTGCGGACCACGGTCTGGAACCGCACACCGGGCAGGGACCGGGAGCTGATCGAGCAGGGCGCGGTGGGCGCCGGATCGGCCGAGGAGGCCGTGGCCGCCGGTGACCTGACCGTGGTCTGCGTGGTGAACTACGACGCGGTCGACGCCCTCCTGCGTCCCGAGCCCGTCAGCACAGCCCTCAAGGGCCGTACCGTCGTGAACCTCACCGCCGACACCCCGGCCCGGGCCCGGGAGACGGCGGACTGGGCGGCCGCCCACGGCATCCGCTACCTGGACGGCGCGATCATGACCCCGGCCCCCAGCATCGGCACCCCGGAGGCCGTGTTCCTGCACAGCGGACCGCGGGACGTGTACGAGGAGCACCGGCCCGTACTGGCGGCACTCGGTGGCACGCACACCCACCTCGGTGAGGAGATCGGGCGCGCCGCCGCCTTCGACATCGCGCTGCTCGACCTCTTCTGGACGGCCATGGCGGGTTACGCGCACGCCGTGGCGATCGCCCGAGCCGAGGGGGTCACCGCCGGGGAACTGGCGCCCTTCGCCCAGGGGATCGGCGCGATCCTGCCGCCGCTCTTCGCCGAGTTCGCGCAGGACGCCGACGACGGCACCTACTCCGGGGCGATCAATCCCCTCACCTCGGCCGCCTCGACCATGGCCCATGTCATCGACGTCTCCGAGGCCCACGGCATCGACGCGGGAGTGATGCGCGCCGTGGAAGGCATGGCCCGGCGCACCATCGGCCTCGGCCACGGCACGGACGGCTTCATCCGGGTCGCGGAGGTGCTGGGCCGCCACTGACACGGACCGGCCCGCCCGGAAGCGGCGCCCCGAGCTCGGCGGACCTGCGACTTGTGCCGGACGCGGCACAGTGCGACGCTTCGGTCCGCCGGGCGCGACCACGGCCGGCGGCGGCTGTGAGCAGTGGTTTTCCCGGGAGGCGGACGGATCTCCCGGGGCCGTGGACGGAACGGGGAGTGGAGCGATGGAGCTGGAGCTGCGGCACCTGCGGGTGCTGTGCGCGATCGCCGACGCGGGAAGCGTGGGCCGGGCCGCGACACAGCTCGGCTACTCGCAGCCCGCCGTCAGCACCCAGCTGCGGCGCATCGAGCGCCACCTCGGCGAACCGCTCTTCGAGCGCGGCGCGAGCGGAGTGCGGCCGACCCGCTACGGCGCCGAGGTCGTCGCCCAGGCCCGCGACGTACTGGCCCGCGCCGACGCCATCGGCCACCGCCCGGCCGCCGCACGAGCCCGGCGTACCCTGCGCGTGGCGGCGACCAACTCGCCCATGCTGTCCGGCACGGTCTCCCGCGTCCGTACCCGGCTGCCGGAAGTGTCCCTGGCGGTCACCAGCGTCTACGCCTCCTCGCGGATCGTCGAGTTGCTGGAGGACGGCGCGGTGGACGCGGCCATCGCCGCCGACTATCCGGGCATGGAACTGCGCCACTCGGGCGCGGTGCGGCATCGCGGGATCGTCACCGAACCCACGTTCGTGGCCCTGCCCTCCCGGCACCGGCTGCGCCAGTGCGCCCAGGTGCAGCTCGCCGATCTGGCCGAGGACGCGTGGTTCGTGACCCCGGACGACGGCGCCGGCTGGCCCGGGGTGTTCTACGACGCCTGTGCGGCGGCCGGGTTCACCCCGGTCACGGTCCATGAGTTCCTCGGCGACCAGACCCAGCTGCAGAGCATGATCGCCGACGGCCTGGGGGTGTCGCTCGTGCAGCCGACGCTGCGGCCGATCCCGCACGTCGTGGTCAAGCCACTGGTCGGCTCCCCGCTGTGGTGCCGCTATGTACTGGTCTGGCGGCCCGACAGCGTCACCGAGGAGGTCGTGGAGGCGCTGGCCCAGTCCGCCACGGCCGCCTACGGTGACCTCGTCGCCCAGGCGCCCCATCTGCGGGCCTGGGCCTCGCGGACGTGGAGCGTCACCGGCGCCTAGCCGTCCGGCGGACCCGTTCGGGAGCGCGGCCGCGCTGTGTCAAAGGCGCGCCGTGATGTTATGAGCGGGTAGTGGCATGTGCTATGTCACACGGCATTGTTGAGCGGGGCGGCCGCTGAGACAGTGCCTCACACGCCTCAACACCCCACCGAGGCGCATCCCTTCGTGGAGGAACCCCACATGCGCTATCGCTTCGCGCTGCCCAGACGCATGCCCGGCCGCAGGCACTCCCGTACGGGCGGACGCATGGCCGGCGCCGCGGCTGTCTGCGTCACCGTCACCGGTCTGCTGGCCACGCCGGCGCCGGCGGCACCCCAGCCGCACACCGCTGCCGCCGTCGCTCCCCACGGGCGCACGTCCCTGCCGTCGCCGGCCGGCGCGACCACCGCCGTCACCGAGCACGCGGAGAGTCGGGCCCGACGGCTCAGCCCGGCCCAACTCCCGCCCCTGCAGCCCCTCACCCGCAAGCCGGCCCGCAAGGCGGCGACCGCGGCCTCCTGCACCCCGGGCGACTTCGGCGGCCGTTCCGGCTCCGCCCTCGTCGCCTTCGTGAAGGCCTCGTCCACGGACTGCGTCAACACCCTCTTCTCGGTGACCGGCAGCGACGCGCACAACGTCTTCCGCCAGTCGCAGATGCTCAGCGTGGCGGCCGCGTACACCCGTACGGCCGGACAGTACCGGGGTGACAACTCCGGCGGCCTGGAGCAACTGGTCCTCTTCCTGCGGGCCGGCTACTACGTGCAGTTCAACCACCCCGGGGACGTGGGCCCGTACAGCGCCGGCCTCACCAAGGCCGTCACGGCCGGCCTGGACGCCTTCTTCGCCCGGTCCCACTCGCGCGATGTGACCGCGGTGAACGGCGACATCCTCGGCGAAACGGTCATCCTCACCGACAGTGCCGACCAGCAGGGCCGCTATCTGTCCGTCTACCGGCGGCTGCTGAACGCCTACGACAGTTCGTACGACTCCGTCGACAGCATGATCAGGGCCGTCAACGACGTCTACACCCCGCTGTGGCGCGGCAACTGGAACCCGGCATACGTGAAGGCGGTCGAGTCCGACCCGCGCATCGTCGACACCCTGTACGACTTCGCGCTCGCCAACACCGACCAGCTCGGCACCGATCTGGCCTTCCTGGACTCCAACGCCGGGATGAACCTGGCCCGTTACGTCGAGCACCCCGAACTCCAGGACAGCGTCCGCCCGTTGGCCAAGGACGTCCTGGACCGGACCGCGATGACCGGCCCCACGGCCGGGCTCTGGGTCGCCGTCGCCACGCAGGCCAACTCCTACGACGGCGCCAACTGCGCCTATTACGACGTCTGCGACCTGCCGGGCAAGCTGACCCGGGCCGTCCTGCCCGTCAGCCACCACTGCGACGGGGACATCACCATCCTCGCCCAGTCACTGACCGCCGCCGACCTCGATGCCGCCTGTGCGAGCGTGCAGAACCAGAGCGCCTACTTCCGCGGTGTGGTGAAGGCGGGCGGAGCGATACCCGGCCAGTACGCCTCCACCATCCAGCTGGTGGTCTTCGCCAGTCGCCCCGACTACCAGACCTATGCCGGCCCGATCTACGGCATCAGCACCGACAACGGCGGCATGACCCTGGACGGCGACCCGTCCAACCCGGCCAACCACGTCACGTCGATCATGTACCAGAAGCCCTCCGACGACGGCTTCACCGCCCGGATCTGGAACCTCAACCACGAGTACACGCACTTCCTCGACGGCCGCGACGACATGAAGGGCGCCTTCGACCAGCAGATCTCGGTGCCGGACGTGTGGTGGATCGAGGGCCTCGCCGAGTACGTGTCGTACAGCTACCGGGGCATCGGCGACGGCCAGGCGGTCCAGGAGGCGGCCAAGCACACGTACCGGCTGAGCACCCTCTTCGAGAACACCTACGACAACAGCGACGTGACCCGCACCTACCCGTGGGGCTACCTCGCCGTGCGCTACATGGCCGAGCGCCACCCCGACGACCTCCAGAGCATGCTCGCCCGCTTCCGCGTCGGTGACTACGCCGGCGGATACGCCGTCTACCACGACGGCATCGGCACCCGCTACGACGCCGACTTCGACCAGTGGCTCACCGCGTGTGCCGCGGGCGCCTGTGCCGGTCCGGCGAAGGCCTGACCGCACGCGCCCCAGCAGGACGGCCGCCGACCGGAACCCGACTCGCAGGGGGCCGGGCACAGGCGACCGGTGAACTCCGGGAAGTTGTTGGT
>NZ_JBSFKD010000049.1:7894-46664 GCF_053598395.1 Streptomyces sp. NPDC001135
GCCCGAACTGATCCGGACCTCACTGGAGCGTGCCGGGCTGGCGGACGTGTGGAACGGCCGGCTGTTCCCCGCCACCACCGGTGACGGCTACGCAAGGACCCGTCAGACGGCCGTCGCCGGGTACGTCGGGTACTCCACGCCCGAGACGTGCTGGACGACCCGGACGACCTGGCAGGAGTAGCCGAACTCGTTGTCGTACCAGAGGTAGAGGATGGCGTTGTCGCCGTCGACCTTGAGGGCGCCGGCGTCCACGATCGAGGCGTGGCGCGAGCCGATGAAGTCGCTGGAGACCGCGTCGGGCGCCGTGATGAAGTCGATCTGGCGCTTGAGCGGCGAGGTCAGCGACACCTCACGGAGGTAGTCGTGGACCTCCTCGCGGGTGGCCTCACGGGACAGCTGCAGGTTGAGGATCGCGATCGAGACGTCCGGCACGGGGACGCGGATCGAGCTGCCGCTGATCTTCGCCTTCAGGTCCGGCAGGGCCTTGGCGACGGCGGAGGCGGCACCGGTCTCGGTGATCACCATGTTGAGCGGCGCGGAACGGCCGCGGCGCTCGGACTTGTGGTAGTTGTCCAGCAGGTTCTGGTCGTTGGTGAACGAGTGGACGGTCTCCACGTGGCCGCGCAGCACACCGTACTCGTCGTCCATCGCCTTCAGCGGCGGCACGATCGCGTTGGTGGTGCAGGAGGCGCAGGACAGGATCTGCTCGTCCGGCTTGATGGTGTCGTGGTTGACGCCGTGCACGATGTTCGGGACGTCGCCCTTGCCCGGCGCGGTCAGCACGACCTTCTCGATGCCGGGGCGCAGGTGCTTGGACAGGCCCTCGCGGTCGCGCCACTTGCCGGTGTTGTCGATGAGGATGGCGTCCCGGATGCCGTACTCGGTGTAGTCCACGTGCGACGGGTCGTCGGCGTAGATCACCTTGATCTCGTTGCCGTTGGCCACGATCGTGCTGGCGTCCTCGTCCACGGTGATCGTGCCCTGGAACTGGCCGTGGATGGAGTCGCGGCGCAGCAGCGAGGCGCGCTTGACGATGTCCTGGGCGCCACCGCCGCGGACCACGATCGCCCGCAGGCGCAGGCCGTTGCCGGACCCGGCCTTCTCGATCAGCAGGCGGGCCACGAGCCGGCCGATGCGGCCGAAGCCGTACAGGACGACGTCGCGCGGCTCACGGCGCTCGATCTTGTTCGCGCCGGTGGCGCCGGCGACGGCCTCCGCGGTGAACTCCGCCACGCTCAGGCCGCGGTCGTCGGCCTTGTAGGTGGTGGCCAGCATGCCCAGGTCGATCTGGGAGGGCCCGAGGTCGAGAGCGGTCAGGGCCTCGAGGAACGGCATGGTCTCGGTGACCGACAGCTCCGCGCCGGCGATCTGCCGCGCGAAACGGTGCGTCTTGAGGATGCTGACCACCGACTTGTTCACCAGGGAGCGGCTGTGCAGCAGGACGGTCACGTCCTGCTCGCGGTGCAGCTTCCCGATGAGCGGGATCATCGACTCCGCGATCTCCTCGCGGATCTTCCAGTTGGTGAACGAGTCGTCGTTGACAGTCACGGGTCCATCTTTCGAGCTAGGCAGCGCTCATATGGTAACCACACCCCTCAGGTGCCCCCCGAGGGGGTGGGCAGGTAAGGGATTTGCACCCATTCCTTGACCAATTCCTGAATCGGGGTGGAAGTACGTAAGAAACCCGGGTCGTGATTTGCACGTCTTACCTGGCGTGCCCAAGGTCAACAGAGTGAGCACCTCTTCCGTACCCCGGCCGCCCGAGTCGGCCGCCCCTTCCGGTCCCCTCCGCCGCCCCGGCCTGCCCAGGATCGCCCGGCGCGGGAGCCCCGAGGGCGCGCTGCCGGCCCTCGCCCTGTTCGCGGCCGTCCGGCTCGCCGGGGTCCTCGCGGTGATACTCACGAACGCGCTCAGGGGGCACCCGCTCCTTCGGACCCTGGCCCACTCCTGGGACTCCCGCTGGTACCTGCACATCGCGGCCCAGGGCTACGGACACAAGATCTGGATCACCCCGGAGGGCGCCGTCCAGAGCGACTGGGCGTTCTTCCCGCTGTATCCGGGGCTCATCAGGGCGCTGACCACGGTCCTGCCGTTCACCCCCGGCCAGGCCGCGCTGCTCATCGCCTGGGCCGCCGCGGGCGTGGCGGCGTACGGCGTGTACGTCATCGGCCACCACCTCTACGGCCGCGGGGTCGCCACCGCGCTGGTCGCCCTGTGGGCCGCCCTGCCGCACTCCGTCGAACTGACCATCGCCTACACCGAGTCGCTGTTCGCCGCGCTCGCGGTCTGGTCCCTGTACTGCGTGCTGAAGGGCCGCTGGCTGTGGGCCGGGACGCTGGCCGCGCTGGCCGGACTGTCCCGGCCGAGCGGTTTCGCGATCGCCGTGGCCGTCTCCCTCGCCGCCGGGTACGAGGCGCTGCGGCAGCGCGGCCGGGTGCCGGTGACCCTGTGGGTTGGTGCCGTACTGGCCCCGCTGGGCTGGCTCGGCTATGTGCTGTGGGTGGGCAGCCGGATAGGAGACGTGCTCGGCGGCTACTTCAAGGTGCAGAGCGCCTGGGACTCCCGCTTCGACTTCGGCGTCGGATCGGCGCGCTTCGTGAAAGCCCTGCTGCTGCACGGCGGGGGCGTCGTCTACCCGGCGGCCCTGGCGATCGTCGCGGTCGGCGTACTGCTGTTCGCGCTGCTGTGCCTGGAACGCGCCCCGCTGGTCCTGGTGGTCTTCGCCGGGGTCCTGATCCTGCTCGTGGTGGGCGGCTCCGGCTCCTTCTCCTCCAAGCCGCGGTTCCTGCTGCCCGCCTTCCCGCTCCTGTTCCCCATGGCCCGCGCCCTGGCCCGCAGTTGGCGGCAACGGCCGGCCCACGCCGTGGTCGTCTACGGCGCCCTGACCGTCGTGTCCCTCTTGTTCGGCGCCTATGTGACGGCGGTGGCCCGCTCCCCGCTGTGAGCCACCGCCGGCTCGTCACCCGGGCTGCCGCTCCCGCCCGCCACGGCACTCGCCGCCGAGGACGGCGAGTGCCGTGCCCACCAGCAGGGCGCTGATCCAGACCGGTGAGCGGTAGCCGAGCCCGCCGCCGATCGCGGCGCCGCCCAGCACCGGACCCAGGGCGGCGCCGGCGTTCAGCGCCGACGTCGCGAACGCGCCCGCGAGCGACGGGGCGTCCGTCGCCTCGTACAGCACGCGGGTGATCAGCGTCGCACCGACCCCGAACGCCAGGAGGCCCTGGAGCGGGACGAGGAGGAGGGCCGCCACGGTGTGCCCGGCGGCCAGCGCGAGCAGCAGCCAGCCGGTGAGCAACGCGGACCCGCCCGCGGCCAGGACCGGCAGCGGCCGCCGGTCCGCCAGCCGGCCCGCCGAGGTCACCCCGGCGAACGCGCCGGCGCCGAACAGCGCCAGCACGGCCGGCACCCACCGCGCCCCGAGCCCGGTCACGTCCGTGGCCAACGGCGCGAGGTAGGTGAAGGTGCAGAAGGTCGCGCCGTTGACGAGCGCGGCGAGACAGGGCGTCAGCAGCAGCCGGAGCCGGCGCAGCGCCCGCAGTTCCTCGCGCAAACCGGTGCCGGTGCCGTCCGGCTCGCCCCGGCCACCCGGCACCGAGCGGGCGATCGCAGCGAGCGCGGGCGCGGAGATCAGGGCCACCGCCCAGAACGCCGAGCGCCGGCCCAGCACTTGACCCAGCGCGGCGCCCGCCGGCACGCCCACCACACACGCGAGCGTGGTGCCGCCGAGCAGGACCGAGGTGGCCCGCCCCTTGGCGTCCGGCGCGACCATGCCGGTCGCCGCCACGAGCCCGACGGCCAGGAAACCGGCGTTGGCCAGGGCCGCCAGCACCCGGGTGGCCAGCAGCACGCCGAAGTCGCCGGTGAGCGCACCGACGAGATGGACGACCAGGAACACGCCGAGGAACACCAGCAGTGACCGCCGCCTCGGCCGCCCCCGGCCCAGCAGCGCCATCAGCGGCGCTCCCACGATCATGCCGACGGCGAAGGCGGACGTCAGCGTGCCCGCGGCGGGCACCGAGACCCCCAGGTCCCGGGCGATGTCCGGCACCAGGCCGGACACCGTGAACTCGGAGGTGCCCTGGGCGAAGACGGCCAGCCCGAGCAGGTACAGAGCGAAAGGCATCAGAACTCCACACACCGTGTCGTGGACGGACAGCGGGATGCGGATCGACGGTCCGGTGCCGGCGTACGACGCGGGGCCTCAACGCCCTTGAGGGCGGAAGCCGTTACGGCCTCGTGGGAGAAACGACGAGAACGCCACCGGACCGCCGGTGGCTAGCGCCTGGATGCCTCGGGACTCGACATGGGGGTCACGCTAGCGCTGGAGCGCACCCGGGTGCCACCCGGTTCACGGCCCGTCCGGCCCCGGCGGGTGCCGGGGGATGCCCGTACCAGGGATGCGGGGGCCTGCCGCAGTGTGCCGCTCGCCCGCCTCGTGATCGGCTTGCCGTGACACGGGTCGGGGGCAGGGAGGCGAACGGATGCGGGACAGGATCGGGCGTGCGGCGTGGGCCACGGGGGCGGCGCAGTTCTTCGTGTGCCACGGCCTCACCGAGTCGGTGTGGGCACGGCCGTACAGCTGGGCGCGGAACAACATCAGCGATCTCGGCAACGCGCGCTGCGCCTGGCAGGCAGACCCCGAGCCGCGGTACGTCTGCTCTCCCCGCCACGCCCTGATGAACACCTCGTTCGTCACCCTCGGCGTGCTCCTCGTCGTCGGCGTCGTGCTGACGGCCTCGCTCTGGCGGCGCGGCACCGCGGCGGTTCTGTGCCGGTTGCTGCTCGCGGGGGCCGGCGCCGGGTTCGTCCTGGTCGGGCTCGCGCCCGCGGACGTGCTCGAGAACCAGCATGTGCTCGGCGCCCTGCTGATCATGGCGACGGGCAACACGGGCCTGCTGCTGGCCGGATGCGTTCTCGCCGACGGCGTGCCGCGCCTGTTGCGGTGGGGCAGCGCGGTGCTGGGCGGTGTCGCTCTCGTCGCCTTTGGGCTCTTCCTCTCCCACCACTACCTCGGCCTCGGCATGGGAGGCATGGAGCGGGTCGCCGTGTTGCCGATCCTGGTGTGGACGGCCGCCGCCGGCCTGCACGGGCTGATCCGCGGGGGCGCCGTGCGAACGCCGTGAATCGGGGTAGGCGGGGGGACGCCCGAGGAAAGGACCGTCATGACGACGTACGTGATCAGCGTTCCCGGCACCTTCACCGCGGATGTCGGGCCCGACACCCGCAGCCGCCTGGCCACGGCGCTCAGGCCCGCCGACCCGCACGGCACCCGGATGGGCAACGCCGAGGACCTCGACGTGCTCAGCGTCAACGAGGACAACACCTTCACGCTCCGCCTGACCGTCGAGGCGGACACCGGCCCGCACGCCGAGGAGGAGGCCCGCCGGCTCGCCGGTTCCGCCCTCCGGGGCGCGGGACTGGACGAACGGAGCGCACCGCTGGGACCTGCCGTGATCACCGGTATCGATTCCGAGGTGCGCTGACCGGGAACCGTACCGCGACCCGTTCGCAGGGTGAGATCTTCCGATATAGGTAAAATCGAGGCGTTTGCCGAACATGCAGGCGGCCGGTCCAGGGAAGGCCACCGCCCCGCCGGAAGTGATCGATGCCCCGCAAACGCCCCCCGGACGAAGGCGACGAGCTGCTGGCCAGGCTCGGCTCGCTCACCGCCCAGGCCCGCGAGCGCGCGGAGCTGCAGCGCACCCGGGTCGAGCTGGCCATCGCCCTGCAGCGCGGCATGCTCCCCCGGGACCTGCCCACCGCACCGGGCCTGCACCTCGCCGTCCGCTACGCACCGGCCAACCTCGGCCTCAACGTGGGCGGCGACTGGTACGACGCCTTCACCCTGCCCGACGGCCGGATCGGGCTGTCCATCGGCGACGTCCAGGGGCACAACATCGAGGCCGCCGCCTTCATGGGGCAGGTGCGCGCCGGGCTGCGTGCCCTCGCCTCCGTCACCGGTGAGCCGGGCGAACTCCTCGCCCGCACCAACGACCTGCTGGTCTCGCTGGGCAGCGAACTGTTCGCCACCTGTACCTTCATGCGCCTGGACCCGGACACCGGAGTGCTGGAGAGCGCGCGGGCCGGCCACATCCCGTTCGTCTGGGCCACGGCGGACGGCAAGTCCGGCGTGGTCGACGAGGAGGGAGGGCCGCCGCTCGGCATCGACAGCGGGATGCAGTTCCCGGTGAGCCGGCACCGGCTCACCACCGGCGGCGTGTTCGTGCTGCTCACCGACGGCGTGGTGGAGGGACCCTCGCTGACCGTCGAGGACGGCCTCGACCAGGTGGTGCGCCTCGCCGGGATCGCCGCCGTCGCCGGCCTGGAGGCCCATGCGCTGGCCGCCGCCGTGATCAAAGGCGCCGAGAGCATCGGGCACGAGGACGACGCGGCGGTCCTCGTCGTCGGCCTGGACGGAATCCACACCTGACCCACCCGGCCGCCGGGCCACCGCGACAATGGCCCCGAGCCGTCGCCGGACGCGGCAGCGGCCCTCATGACGGCGGTTCCGGGCTCGGCGTTGTCGCGCACCGGTTGCCTGCGGCTGTGCTGAGAGGGGGGCCGGGGACGGGCACTGTCGCGTGCGTCGGACCCCGTGCCGACCGCGGCGGCCGGGCCTCGTGCCGACCGCGGCGGCCGGGCCTCGTGCCGACCGCGGCGGCCGGGCCTCGTCGGGACGGGCCCCGGTCCCACGCCGACCGGGTCGGTCCGCCGCGGCCCGGGCGGGGCGGGGATTCAGCCATAGGGCCGGACGGCACCGGCTCTCGCCTCGCCGACCAGGGGCCGCCGGTGTGAGATGGCTGCTGTGGTGGGTTTCGAGGTTCTGCGCCGGCCGGGCGGCTACGCCGTTCAGGTGCTGGCCGTCGCCGCCTGCTACTACGCCGCCGCCCGGCTCGGACTCCTGCGCGAACTCACCGTCGAGGGCGCCGTCGTCACCCCCATCTGGCCGCCGACCGGAGTCGCCGTCGCCGCCCTGCTGATCCTCGGTCTGCGCTGCTGGCCCGGCATCACGATCGGCGCCTTCTTCGCCGTGATGTCGATCACCAGTTTCCGCCCCGACGTGCTGATCACCGTTGCCGGCCAGACCGGCGCACCGGTGTGCGCGGCGCTCCTGCTGCGCCGCGCCCGCTTCCACCCCGACCTCGGCCGGTTGAGGGACGGCATCGCGCTGGTGTTCCTGGGCGCACTGACCGCCACACTCATCAGTGCCACCGTCGGCGTCGGCCTCCTCGTCCTCACGGACAAGCTGAACGCGGCCGACTTCTGGCTCGTCTGGCTGGCCTGGTGGGTGGGCGACGCCATGGGCGTCCTGATCGTCACCCCGCTCCTGCTGTTGCTGCGCCGCGTGCGCTGGCCACCGCCCCTGACCCGCTGGAAGGAGGCGACCGCGCTGACCGTCGTCGCCGGCTGCCTGGTGCCGTTTGCGGTCTACAGCACGGTCAGTCTGCTCTTCCTCGTCTACCCGCTCCTCATCTGGACCGCCCTGCGCTTCCAGCTGGTGGGCAGTGTGCTGTCCGCGCTGCTGACGTCCGTGCTGGCCACCGTCGCCGCGACGGACGGCGTCGGCCCCTTCGCCGGGCTGAGCCGGATCGAGGTCATGGCGAAGCTCCAGGCGTTCAACGGCTCCATGGCCCTGACCGCGCTCCTGCTGTCCGCGCTGATCACCGAGCAGCGCAACACCCGGCGCTCGGTGGAGCTGGCCTGCCAGGAACTGGTCGAGGTACTGGAACACCTCACCGCCGGCGAAGCCCCGCCGCCCCGGCCGCAGCCGGACGCCGGGAACGCCCGGAGTGCCGAGAACACGGACGGCCCGGCCTGGCCGGCCGGGCCGACGTGACACGCGAGGGGGGAGCAGGGGGGCCGTGGTCCCGCGTCACCGGCCGGAGCGGTTCACCGGTCCCTGGTCGTCGCCGTCCGGCTTCCCGGGGGCCCTGCGTGACGTGGCGTCCCGGTGCTTCGGCGGATGTGCGGCGCCGGTGGCGCCGGTTCGGCCCCCGCCGGTCGTGCCGTAGCCGCCCGGGATGCCCGGCGGCAGGTCCGCGGCGGCCTGGGCCTCGCTCATATGGCGGCGGGCCCGGATCCCCGCCCGGCGCTCCGGGTACGGGTGGTCGAACGGCTGGGCGGCGGCGCGCTCGCGCTCCGTCTCGCGCCGGCGGTGCGCGCCGCGCTCGGCGGTCGCGGCCCTTTCGGCCTGCCGACCGCGGTCCTCGTCGTCGTGCGTGCGGTCCTTGTCGCTCATGCGGCGCCGGGTACCCGGGCGGTGCCCGGTGCCCACACCTCTCCCGGCGTGTCGAACGGCTGGTCCGGGGCACTCCGGGGCACTGGGAGACGATGGGCGCAGCCCGGACGGGCCCGGGCCGGACCGGAGGGACAGCGGCGGCATGGAGCAGCGGACGGCGAGCGCGGCCGAGCAGCGAGCCGGGGCGGCCCAGCCCGGCTCGTCCGCCCCGCAACGACGCACCGGCACGACGGCAGGGCCACGGGACCACACCGCACGGGCGCCGGGGGAATCCGTGCGGCCGTCGGGGGACTGTGCACGGCCGTCGGGGGACTCCGCACGGTCGCCGGGGGAGTCGGTACGGCCACCGGAGGGCTCTGCGCGGGCGGCGGAGGACTCCGCACGGCCGTTGGAGGAGTCCGGACAGCGGCCGGAGGAGGACTCCGTACGGCCACTGGAGGATCCCGCACGACCACCGGACGGCGCCGACAAGCGCCGTCGCATTCCGCGTACCGACCACCTGCTGCGCGACCCCCGGCTGGCCGCGGCCGTGGACCGGCTCGGCGGCGGCGCGGTGAAAGCCGCCGTACACGAGGCGCAGGAGCGGGCCCGCGAGGGAGGCATCCCGCCCGAGCGGGTGCTGCAGACCGCTCTCGCCCTGCTGCCCGGTACCGCGAGCGGCCTGCGCCCGGTGCTCAACGCCACCGGGGTGCTGCTGCACACCAACCTCGGCCGGGCCCCGCTGTCCGCCGCCGCCCGGCAGGCCGTGCAGGAGGCCGCCGGGCCCACGGACGTCGAACTGGACCTGTCGACCGGCGTACGCGCCCGCCGGGGCCGCTCCGCCCTCGCCGCCCTGCGCGAGCGGGTGCCGGCCGCCGGAGCGGTGCACGTCGTCAACAACGGCGCCGCCGCGCTGGTGCTCGCCGCCACCGCCCTCGCGGCCGGCCGGGAGATCGTCGTGAGCCGGGGCGAGATGGTGGAGATCGGGGACGGGTTCCGCCTGCCCGACCTGCTCGTCGCGACCGGCGCCCAGCTCCGCGAGGTCGGTACGACCAACCGCACGACCGCCGCCGACTACGCCACCGCGATCGGACCGGACACCGGGTTCGTGCTCAAGGTGCATCCCTCCAACTTCCGGATCACGGGCTTCACGCGGTCCGCCGAGATCTCCGAACTCACCGGTCTCGGCGTCCCGGTCGTCGTCGACATCGGCTCCGGGCTGCTCGCCCCGCATCCGGCGCTGCCGGAGGAACCCGACGCCGAGACACAGCTGCGCGCGGGCGCCTCGCTCGTCACCGCGAGCGGCGACAAACTGCTCGGCGGACCCCAGTGCGGACTGCTGCTCGGCGACCGGGACCTGGTCCGCGCCCTCGCCCGGCATCCGCTGGCCCGTGCCCTGCGCGTCGACAAACTGACCCTGGCCGCGCTGGAGGCCACCCTCTCCGGACCGCCCACCCCGACCGCCGTCGCCCTCACCGCCGACCCGGCCCGCCTGCGCGCCCGCGCCGACCGGCTGGCCGAGAGCCTCGCCGCCGACGGCATCGACGTACGGGCCGTCGAGTCCGCCGCCACCGTCGGTGGCGGCGGAGCACCCGGGGTCACCCTGCCCAGCGCGGCCCTCTCCCTGCCCGAGCCGTACGCCGCCGCGCTGCGCACCGGCCGCGTCCCGGTCGTCGGACGCCTGGAGGCGGGCCGCTGTCTGCTGGATCTGCGGGCGGTGCCCGAACAGGACGACGCACGGCTGGCCGATGCCGTGCGCTCGGCCCGGCCCGCGGGGGAAGGACGGCCGTGATGCGGGTGCTCGCCACCGCCGGCCATGTCGACCACGGCAAGTCCGCCCTGGTACGGGCCCTCACCGGCATGGAACCCGACCGCTACGAGGAGGAGCGCCGCCGGGGACTCACCCTCGACCTGGGCTTCGTGTGGACCCGGCTCGGCCCGCACGGGGACCATCTGGCCTTCGTCGACGTCCCCGGACACGAACGCTTCGTACCCACCATGCTGGCCGGCGTCGGACCGGTGCCCGCCGTGCTGTTCGTGGTCGCCGCCGACCAGGGCTGGCAGCCCCAGTCCGAGGAGCACCTGGCCGTACTCGACGCGCTCGGCGTCCGGCACGCCGTCCTCGCGGTGACCCGTAGTGACCTCGGCGACCCCGAACCCGTGCGCGGCGACGCCGTCGAACGGCTGTCCCGGACCTCCCTCGGCAAGGTGCCCGCGGTCGCGGTGAGCGCGGTCACCGGCGCCGGACTCGACGAGCTGCGCGATGAACTGACCAGGCTGGCAGGTGAGTTGACGGATCCCGACCCCGACGCCGACGTACGGCTCTGGCTCGACCGGGCCTTCACGGTGCGCGGACACGGCACCGTCGTGACCGGCACCCTGGGCGCGGGCACCCTGCGCGTCGGCGACCGGCTGGTCACCGGGGACGGTACGGCCGTCCTCCGGGTGCGCGCGCTGCAGACCCTGCAGGAGGAGCGGACGGAGGTCAGCGGAGTGGCCCGGGTGGCGGTCAACGTCCACGGACCGGGCGACGACGGCCTGCGCCGGGGCCTGGTGCTCCTGACCCCGGACCGCTGGCTGAGCAGTGCGGTGATCGACGTCCGGGTCACCGGTGAGCCGGTCGCCGACCTGCCCCGCTCCGTCACCCTGCACATCGGCACCGCCGCCGTACCGGTGGCCGTACGCCCGCTGGGCGAGGACACGGCCCGGCTCACCCTCGCCCGGGGCCTGCCCCTGCGGGTCGGCGACCGCGCGGTGCTGCGCGAACCCGGCGGCAGCCGCATGCCGTGCGGCGTCACGGTCCTCGACGTACGACCGCCCCGGCTGGCCCGGCGCGGCGCCGGCCGGGCCCGCGCCGCGGAACTCGCGGGCATGACCGGCCGCCCCGACGGCACCGCCGAACTGCGCCGCCGCAAGCTGATCCGGGGAGCCGACCTGCGGGCGATGGGCGTCCCGCCGCCTTCCGCACCCGAGGGGCAGGACCCGGCGGACACCGCCGGCACGGGGACCGGTGAGGCGCGCGTCCCCGTCCACGCCGCCGGGGACTGGCTGGCCGACGCGACGTACTGGAACGCCCTGAAGGACCGGCTGGCCGCCGAGGTCGGCCGGCACGCCCTCGCGCACCCGCTGGAACCCGGCCTGCCCGCCGAGGCGGCCCGTCGGCTGCTCGGCCTGCCCGACCGCACCCTCGTCGACGCCCTGGCCGAAGCGGCCCCCCGACTCCACGCCCGCGGCGGCCGGTTGTACCCCTCGGACAGTCGCCGCCCCGCTCTCCCCCCGCCCGTCCAGGCCGCCGTGGACGCGGTGTGCGACGACCTCGCCCGTACGCCGTTCCGCGCCCCCGAGGCCGGTCGGCTCGCCGAACTCGGCCTGGACCGCAAGGCGTTGGCCGCCGCCGTCACCGCCGGTGCCCTGCTGCGGATCGCCGACGGGATCGTGCTGCTGCCCGGCGCCGACACCGAGGCCGCCGCCGTGCTGCGTGCCCTGCCCCAGCCGTTCACGCTCAGCGAGGCCCGGCGAGCCCTGGACACCACCCGCCGGGTGGCCGTACCGCTGCTGGAGTTCCTGGACGCCCGGGGGCACACCGAGCGCGTCGACGACCAGCGCCGGCGGTGCCGTTCGGACGCGGTGAACGGAGGCGGACGGGAATCGAACCCGCCGGCCCGAGATCCTCGAGCCCCTCGGTTTTGAAGACCGGGAGGGCCACCAGGCACCCACACGCCTCCACCGCTCGTCAGGCTACTGCCCCAGGAGACCACCGGTATGACATCGACATCCGCACCGATCGGCCGGGCCCCCGTCCGGCTCACGCAGTACGCCCACGGCGGCGGCTGCGCCTGCAAGATCCCGCCCGGAGAGCTGGAGGAGGTGGTCGCCGGGCTGACCGCGTCCCCGCTCACCGGGGGCGACACCCCGCTGCTCGTCGGGCTCGCCACCGGTGACGACGCCGCCGTGGTCACCCACCGGGGGACGGCGGTCGTCTGCACGGCGGACTTCTTCACCCCGGTCGTGGACGACCCCTACGACTGGGGACGCATCGCCGCCGCCAACGCCCTGTCCGACGTGTACGCGATGGGCGGCCGGCCGGTGCTCGCCGTGAACCTGCTGGCCTGGCCGCGCGACCGGCTCCCCTTCGACCTGGCCCGCGAGGTGCTGCGCGGTGGCCTGGACATCGCCACCGAGGCCGGCTGCCACGTCGGTGGCGGGCACAGCGTCGACGACCCGGAACCGAAGTACGGCATGGCCGTCACCGGCCTCGCCGACCCCGACCGGCTGCTGCGCAACGACGCCGGGCGGCCGGGCATGCCGCTGTCGCTGACCAAGCCGCTCGGCGTGGGCGTGCTGAACAACCGGCACAAGGTCACCGGCGAGCGGTTCGAGCAGGCCGTCGCCACGATGACGGCGCTCAACCGGGACGCCGCCGGGGCCGCCCTCGCCGCCGGGGCCACCTGCGCCACCGACGTCACCGGGTTCGGGTTCCTCGGGCACCTGCACAAGCTGGCCCGTGCCTCCGGCGTGACCGCCGTGGTCGACACGGCCGCCGTCCCCTACCTGGACGGCGCGCGGGAGGCCGTCCGGGACGGCTACGTCAGCGGCGGCACCCGGCGCAACCTCGAATGGGTCGCCCCGTACACCGACTTCGGGACCACCGACGCCGACACCCGGCTGCTGCTGGCGGACGCCCAGACCTCCGGCGGGCTGCTCGTGGCGGGCGAGGTGCCCGGAGCACCGGTGGTGGGGGAGCTGGTGCCCCGCGGCTCCCACTCCCTGGTGCTCAGGTGACTCACGGCTCCGTTCCGGTGTGCTCGTCGATGCCCGCCCGGACCCGGTAGGCCCGCACCAGCTCCACGGACGCCGGACCCCGGGGCCGGCGGCCCGGGCGGATGTCCACGGCGAACGCCTTCGACTCCTGGATGTGCGTGTTCGGGTCCAGCGACAGATGCAGCAACTCGTTGGCCGCGTCCCCGGTGCTGTAGCCGTTGGGGCCCCAGTGGTAGGGCAGGCCCACCTGGTGCAGCCGCCGCCCCTGCACGGTCAGCGGCGCCATCCGGTCCGTCACCAGCACCCGCGCCTCGATCACTCCGCGTGCGCTGACGATCGTCGCCCACCCGGTGTGTTGCAGGCCCCGCTCGGCCGCGAGCTCGGGGGAGACCTCGCAGAAGAACTCAGGCTGCAGTTCGGCCAGGTACGGCTGCCAGCGGGACATGCCGCCCGCCGTGTGGTGCTCGGTCAGCCGGTAGGTGGTGGCCACGTACGGGAACACCTGTGAGCCGGGCTCGTCACCGCTCGGCTGGTAGCGGTTGTCGCGGACGGATGGCATCAACTGCCGTACCGGGTTGCGCTGTTGGTCGTAGAGGAGATTCGGGAACGGGGAGTCCTGCGGTTCGTAGTGGGTCGGCAGCGGGCCGTCGGTGAGCCCGGACGGCACATACAGCCAGGCCTTGCCGTCGGCCTGCATGATGAACGGGTCCGTGCCGGACAACGCCTCCGGGCCGGTCGCGTCCTCGGGCGGCTCATGGCCGGGTGACTTGTCCTTCTTGAAGTCGGGCACGTCGTGCCCGGACCACTGGCCCTTCTCCGGATCCCACCACACCAGGGCCTTCCGCTCGCTCCACGGCCTGCCCTCGGGGTCGGCGGAGGCACGGTTGTACAGGATGCGGCGGTTGGCGGGCCAGGCCCACGCCCACTCGGCGGCCACCCAGTCCTGTTCGCGGCCGGGCTTGCGGCGGGCCGCCTGGTTGACGCCGTCGGCGTAGACACCGCAGTAGATCCAGCAGCCGCAGGTGGTCGAGCCGTCGGGCCTCAGCTGCTCGTACGACGAGAGCGGGTTGCCGTCGGCGTCATGGCCGTTGATCTCGGCGAGGACGGCCTCCGCGTCCGGCTCGGCGTGCCGGCCCTGCGTCGGATAGTCCCAGGCCAGATCGAGCACCGGCCGGTCCATCTCGTCGGTGGACCCGGCCAGCTTCTCCCGGATGATCCGCCCCAGGTGGTACGTGAACCACAGGTCGCTGCGCGCCTCGCCGGGCGGCTCGACCGCCTGGTGGTGCCACTGCAGCAGCCGCTGGGTGTTGGTGAAGCTGCCGTCCTTCTCGGTGTGCGCGGCGGCCGGCAGGAAGAACACCTCGGTGCGGACGTCCTCGGTACGCAGCTCCCCGGTCTCGGTCTCCGGGCCGTCCTTCCACCAGGTCGCCGACTCGATCAGCGAGAAGTCACGCACGACCAGCCAGTCCAGGTTCGCCATCCCGAGCCGCATCAGCTTGGAGTTGGCGTTGCCCACCGCGGGGTTCTCGCCGAACAGGAAGTAGCCCTTGCAGATGCCCTCCCGCTGCGCCATGGCCGTCTCGTACGCCGAGTGGGAGCCGGTGAGCCGGGGCAGGTAGTCGAAGCAGAAGTCGTTGTCCTCGGTGGCCGCCTCGCCCCAGTACGCCTTGAGCAGGCTCACCAGGTACGAGCGCATGTTGCCCCAGTAGCCCTTGTGGGCCGCCTCGGCCTCGACGAAGGCGTCCAGGTCCTGGTTCTGGTGGGCGTGCGGCATCGGGATGTAGCCCGGCAGCAGGTTGAACAGCGTGGGGATGTCGGTGGAACCCTGGATGGAGGCGTGGCCGCGCAGTGCGAGGATGCCGCCGCCGGGCCGGCCGATGTTGCCGAGCAGGGTCTGCAGGACGCACGCGGCGCGGATGTACTGCACCCCGACCGTGTGCTGCGTCCAGCCCACCGCATAGGCGAAGGCCGTGGTGCGGTCCCGGCCGGAGTTCTCCGTGACCAGCTCGCACACCTGCCGGAACAGGTCCTGCGGCACCCCGCAGACCTGCTCGACCATCTCCGGCGTGTAGCGGGCGTAGTGCCGCTTGAGCACCTGGAAGACACAGCGCGGGTGGGTGAGCGTCTCGTCCCGCTCCGGCTCTCCCTCGCCGATCACCGCGCCGCCGGAGCCGTGCGCCTCGCCGCGTGCCGCCTCGGTCACCGAACTGCCGCCGCCGGTGCGCTCCTCGTACTCCTGGTCGCGCTCGCCGGATGCCGCCTGGATCTCGGTGCCCTCGTACTGCCAGCTGCTGTTGTCGTAGGAGCGGGTCTCGGCGTCGAGACCGGAGAAGACACCCGCCAGGTCCTCGGTGTCGCGGAAGTCCTCCCGCAGGATCACCGGGGCGTTGCTGTACGCCACGACGTAGTCGCGGAAGTACTTCTCGTGCTCCAGGACGTAGTGGATGATCCCGCCGAGGAAGGCGATGTCGCTGCCCGCCCGCAGCGGGACGTGCAGGTCGGCGAGGGCGCTGGTGCGAGTGAAGCGCGGGTCGACATGGACCAGCTTCGCGCCCCGCGCCTTGGCCTCCATCACCCACTGGAACCCGACCGGATGGCACTCGGCCATGTTCGAGCCCTCGATGACGATGCAGTCCGCGTTCTGCAGGTCCTGCTGGAAGGTGGTCGCGCCGCCGCGTCCGAACGAGGTTCCCAGACTGGGAACGGTGGAGGAGTGTCAAACACGCGCCTGGTTCTCGATCTGGATCGCTCCGAGCGCGGTGAACAACTTCTTGATCAGGTAGTTCTCTTCGTTGTCGAGCGTGGCCCCGCCGAGGCTCGCGATGCCGAGCGTGCGCCGGGTGCGGGTCTCGTCGACCTCCCACTCCCAGCCGGCCCGGCGCGCCTCGATCACCCGGTCGGCGATCATGTCCATCGCCGTACCGAGGTCCAGGCGCTCCCACTCGGTGCCGTGCGGACGCCGGTAGAGGACCTGGTGCTCGCGTGCGTCCCCGGTCGTCAGCTGCAGGCTCGCCGCGCCCTTGGGGCACAGCCGGCCGCGCGAGATGGGGGAGTCCGGATCGCCCTCGATCTGGGTGACCCGCTCGTCCTGGACGTAGACGTTCTGGCCGCAGCCCACCGCGCAGTACGGGCAGACGGACTTCACCACCCGGTCGGCGGTGGCCACCCGGGGCTGCAGGCGCTCACTGCGCCCGCTCTTCGCGGCAGCGCCCCGGCCCAGCGGGTCGGTGCCCGTCAGCTGGCGGTAGACCGGCCAGGAGTCGATCCAGGTGCGCACACCCACGGCCACTCCTTCCGCTCATTGTCCTGATTTTCCCGCATGCGCGCGGCGACGGCATCTCTCGCCCTGGTCGGCCGCGGAGTACCCCCGTCGGGCGGGGCCAAACAGAAGCGCCGGGGAGCCGGGAAGCCCCGCCGCTGGTGTGTCGGCGCACGGCCCGCCACCTGGTGCCGGTAATGTCCAGTGGGCACCGCCGTCGCGAGGCCGTCGGGCAGTCCCGGGTATCCGGGAGGAACGCGAGGCCCAGGCGCTCGCCCTCCCCGCGCCCGGAGGTGACCCCCTTGCCCGCTGTCCGCCGCCCCTACGTCCTGCTGTTCGACGTGAACGAGACGCTCACCGACATGGCCCCGCTCGCCGCCCGCCTGGAGCACGTCGGTCTGCCCGGCCACCTCCTCACCGCCTGGTTCGCCGGCGTGCTGCGCGACGGCGTGGCCCTCACCCTGGCCGGCGGCCACGCCTCCTTCGCGGCCGTCGCCGGGGAAGGTCTGCGGGCGCTGGCGGCCGCCGAAGAGGGCGCCAGCGACCCGGAACAGGCCGCGGCGTACGTCCTCGCCGGACTGCCCGAACTGCCCCTGCACCCGGACGTGCCCCGAGGCGTACGCGCGCTGCACGCGGCCGGATACCGACTGGCCACCCTCACGAACGGCTCGGCCGACACCACCCGTGCCGTGCTGGACCGGGCCGGACTGACCGACTGCTTCACCACCCACCTGGACGTGGCGGGCCCCGGCCGCTGGAAGCCCGCACGCGAGGCCTACGCGTACGCCCTGGACGCCGTGGGCGTGGCCGCCGACGAGGCCCTGCTGGTCTCGGTGCACCCCTGGGACATCGACGGCGCCGGCCGCGCCGGCCTGACCACCGCCTGGCTGCGCCGCACATCGCACCCCTACCCCTCGGTGGCGCGCCCCGCCGACCTGACCGCCACCTCCCTGCCGGACCTGGCGGCCCGGCTCGGCGCCGAGTAGCTCAACGGCCGCGCGCGGCGAGCCGCTCCCGCTGCGGTACGACCGTGTACTTGGGGTCCTCGGCGGAGGCCACCCCGGCGTGGAACACGCCGAAGCGCAGCGCGGCCGAGCCGGTGAGCAGGGCGGCCCCAGCCGCCAGGGCGAGGCGCCGGTCCCGTCCGCCGAACAGGGCGAGGACCGCGCCGCCCGCCGTCAGCAGTTCCGCCGTGCGCAGCAACAGACGCGGCCTGCCCTGCTCGAAGGGCTCGGCCGTCAGGCCCATGCGCCGCTTCATCGTCCGGAAGGCACCCAGTTCCACAGCGGCGCCGAGGGCGGCCATCCGGCGGGCGGGCCCCGCCTGGGCCGTCGGAGCCGCCGCCAGGGCCAGACCGGACGCGGCCGTGGCGGCGGAGCCGGCGAAGACGAACGGCAGTTCGCGGTAGCCCTCGTGCCAGGAAGGCACCGCCGTGTCCGAGAGCAGCACCGCGGTGTACGTCGCCACCGCCGGGCCGAGGACGGCGCCGACCGCTGTCGCCGCCGCGCCCAGCAGCCGGTAGCGGCCCGTCACCTCGGTGGCCGCCGCGGTCAGCGTCAGCGGCGCGTACCCCGCCAGCAGCCACGAGCCCACGCTCATCGGGGAGGTCGGCTTGAGGACCCGCAGCATGTTCAGGAAGCGCGCCGGGCGGCCCAGGTCGTGCACCAGCGCGGCCAGCGACAGCGAGATCGCCCCGGCCGCCCCGAGCTTCGCCGGTGCCGCGAGCCCCGGCCGGCCGGTCACCTGGCCCCCGGCCGCGAGCAGCGAGGACGCCCCGGCCAGGCCGCCCAGGTAGAGATAGCCCGCGATGTCCAGGGGCTTCCACGTCGGCTTGTTCAGCACCGGCTTGCCGTAGTACGACGAGAACGTGGCGTCCGGCACCATCGGCTGCTCGCCCCGCCCGCGCCGACGCAGGCGGCGACCCGCCTGGGCGCCCGTCGGGGCCTTGCGGCCGGGCCGCGCGCCCTGGACGCCGTTCCGCGTCACGTCCGGCTCGCTCATCGGGGCCTCCGTACGAAACTGCCGAGGGCGAGGGCGGCCAGGGAGGCGGCGGCCAGGGCCGCGTGCCGCCACATGTCGGGCAGGTCCCGGGTGGTGACCACCGGGTCCGGGGGCAGGCCGTAGACCTCCGGGTCGTCCAGCAGCAGGAAGAACGCCCCGTCGCCGCCGACCCCGTCCTCGGGGTTCTCGCCGTACAGCCGGGCGTCGGTCGCACCGGCCGCGCGCAGCTGCGCCACCCGGTCCCGGGCCCGCTCGCGCAGTTCCTCCAGCGGGCCGAACTGGATGGAGTCCGTGGGGCAGGACTTGGCGCAGGCGGGCTCCATGCCGACGCCGAGCCGGTCGTAGCACAGCGTGCACTTCCACACCCGGCCGTCGTCCTCGCGCTGGTCGATGACGCCGTACGGGCAGGCGGGCACGCAGTAGCCGCAGCCGTTGCAGACGTCCTCCTGGACGACGACCGTGCCGAACTCGGTGCGGAACAGCGCCCCGGTCGGGCACACGTCCAGGCAGGCGGCGTGCGTGCAGTGCTTGCACACGTCCGAGGCCATCAGCCAGCGCAGCTCGGTGCGGCCGTCGGGCGAGAGGGGCGAGATCTGCCCGGCGGGCGCGCCCTCGGGGGCCGGGCCGGGCGGGGGAGCGGTGGCGCCGGGGCCGGGGGAGGCGGCGTCGGTGCCGAGGCGCGCTGCGGCGGCGAACACGTCGACGTCCTCGTGCGCCACCCCGGGCTCCTGCCCGCCGAACGGTTTGCGCTGCTCGATGAAGGCCACGTGCCGCCAGGTGTCGGCGCCCAGGCTCTGGGTGTTGTCGTAGGACATACCGGTCAGTTCGAGGCCGTCCTCAGGGATGGCGTTCCACTCCTTGCAGGCCACCTCGCACGCCTTGCAGCCGATGCACACCGAGGTGTCCGTGAAGAAGCCCATCCGCGGCGGGGCGTCCGGATAGCCGGAGGCGCCGGCCACGTCCGCCTGTGGGCCGTACAGCAGGTTTCCGCGGACCTCGTCGCCCTCGCTCATCCCCGTGCCTCCTCACTCATCCCTCCTCGCCCTCCTCGGGTACCTCGCCCGACGCCGCTCGCACGCAGGCCGAAGCCGGTGTGCAGCACCGGCGCCTACGCCTCGGAGGTCATCGGGCCGCGCAGCGGCAGATACGAGCCGGTGTACGGCCGTTGCGCCATGTCCGGGTGGAAGAAGAACGTCAGCCGGACGCCCGCCTCGGACACCGCCACCGCGCCCGCCTTCCGCCCGTGCCGGGCCCCTCTCGCCCGGTGCTCTGTATCGAGCCTGGCACGGGTGCCCTTGCGACGCTCGCCCGAAACGGTCGCGTCGGTCTGGGCCGGCGTGCTCGCCCAGCCCCGTCCGGTGGTGGCGGGGTTCGCGGTGGACGGGGAAACACCGCCGGACCGGGCGTCCGGCGGGGCCCGGACGCACATCGCGGGCACGGGGGAGAAGTGCCGCCCGACCGCCTTGGACAAACCCTTTCGGATACCCGGCTGATCCGGCCTCATTCCCGTCTCCCCGGGTGATTTTCATGATCGTCGAAGGTTGGCCGGATGCTTTGTCCGAGCCGGTCCAGCTGGGTTAATCTGCGGCGTATTTTCTCATCGTGCACGTCCGTGAACTGCGGAAATGCACATGCCAGCCGCCGGGTCAGGCCGTGTGCCCGGCAGTGGTTCCGAGCCTTCCCCACGAGGGCTCCTGGGGAGTGGAACGAGGGTGCGCATGGCCGGCAGGGCCAGTGGGACGACGGACGTGGTTCCGGGTGATGAGGAACTGAGAAGACTGCTCGCGGGGCTGACCGCGGTGCGCGACGGAGACTTCGGCACCCGGTTGCCGGACGACTCCACCGGGCTCATGGGGGACATCGCCACCGTCTTCAACGGCATGGTCGACCAGTTGTCCGTGTTCACCTCCGAAGTCACCCGCGTGGCCCGCGAGGTGGGCACCGAGGGCACCCTCGGCGGGCAGGCACGGGTACCCGGAGTCTCCGGCACCTGGGCCGACCTGACCGACTCCGTCAACGCGATGGCGGGCAATCTCACCACCCAGGTCCGTGACATCGCCCAGGTCGCCACGGCGGTGGCCAAGGGCGACCTGTCCCAGAAGATCGACGTCGACGCGCGCGGCGAGATCCTTCAGCTGAAGGAGACCGTCAACACGATGGTCGATCAGCTTTCGGCCTTTGCGGACGAGGTGACCCGGGTGGCCCGCGAGGCGGGCACCGAGGGCCGGCTCGGCGGACAGGCACAGGTTCCCGGCGTCGCCGGCGTCTGGCGCGACCTGACGGACTCGGTCAACTTCATGGCCGGGAATCTCACCGCCCAGGTGCGCAATGTCGCCCAGGTGACGACGGCCGTCGCGCGGGGGGACCTGTCCCAGAAGATCACGGTGGACGCGCGCGGCGAGATCCTGGAGCTGAAGAACACCATCAACACGATGGTGGACCAGCTTTCGGCGTTCGCGGACGAGGTGACCCGGGTGGCCCGCGAGGTGGGCACCGAGGGCCGGCTGGGCGGCCAGGCGGACGTCAAGGGCGTCAAGGGCACCTGGCGGGACCTGACGGACTCGGTGAACTTCATGGCCGGGAACCTGACGGCCCAGGTGCGCAACGTGGCCCAGGTGGCCACGGCCGTGGCGCAGGGTGATCTGTCGCAGAAGATCACGGTGGACGCGCGCGGCGAGATCCTGGAGCTGAAGAACACCATCAACACGATGGTGGACCAGCTCTCCGCGTTCGCGGACGAGGTGACCCGGGTGGCCCGCGAGGTCGGTACCGAGGGCCGGCTCGGCGGGCAGGCGCAGGTGCGCGGGGTCGCCGGCACCTGGAAGGACCTGACCGACAACGTCAACGTGATGGCCTCCAACCTCACCGGCCAGGTCCGTTCGATCACCCAGGTCGCCACCGCCGTGGCCAAGGGCGACCTCTCGCAGAAGATCACCGTCGAGGCCAAGGGCGAGGTCGCCGCTCTCGCCGACGTCATCAACACCATGGTCGACACTCTGTCGGCGTTCGCGGACGAGGTGACCCGGGTGGCCCGCGAGGTGGGCACCGAGGGCCGGCTCGGCGGGCAGGCCCACGTGCCCAACGTGGCCGGTACCTGGAAGGACCTGACCGACAACGTCAACTCCATGGCCAACAACCTCACCGGCCAGGTGCGCAACATCGCGCTGGTGACGACGGCCGTGGCCAAGGGCGACCTGTCGAAGAAGATCGACGTCGACGCGCGCGGCGAGATCCTCGAACTGAAGACCACCATCAACACGATGGTCGACCAGCTCTCCGCCTTCGCGGACGAGGTGACCCGGGTGGCGCGCGAGGTCGGTACCGAGGGCCGGCTCGGCGGGCAGGCCGAGGTGGAGGGCGTCTCCGGCACCTGGAAGCGCCTCACGGAGAACGTCAACGAACTCGCCGGGAACCTCACCCGGCAGGTGCGTGCCATCGCCGACGTGGCCAGCGCCGTCGCCGAGGGTGACCTGACCCGGTCCATCACCGTCGACGCCTCCGGTGAGGTGGCCGACCTCAAGGACAACATCAACTCCATGGTGGAGTCGCTGCGCGAGACCACCCGGGCCAACCAGGAACAGGACTGGCTGAAAACGAACCTCGCCCGGATCTCCGGCCTCATGCAGGGTCACCGCGACCTGCCCGTCGTCGCCGAACTCATCATGGACGAGCTGGCGCCCCTGGTCCTGGCCCAGTACGGGGCCTTCTACCTCGCCGAGGACGGCCCGTCGGGACCCGGGCTGCGGCTCGTCGGCTCCTACGGCCGGCCCGAGGAGGACACCCGGCCCGACGTCATCCCCTTCGGCCGCTCCCTTGTCGGCCAGGCCGCGCGCAGCCGCCGCACCATCGCCGTGGAGGAGCTGCCGCCCGGCTACGTCACCATCTCGTCCGGACTCGGACGGATCGAACCGACCGCGCTGTTGTTGCTGCCCATCGTGTTCGAGGAACAACTCCTCGGCGTCATCGAGCTGGCGTCCGTCACCCGGTTCACCGCGGTCCAGCGGGACTTCCTGCAGCAGCTGGTGGACACCATCGGCGTCAACGTCAACACGATCGTCGCCAACGCCCGCACCGACGAACTCCTGGAGGAGTCGCAGCGGCTGACCAGTGAACTGCAGGCGCGTTCGGCGGAGTTGCAGGTCAGGCAGGAGGAGCTCCAGCAGTCCAACGCCGAACTGGAGGAGAAGGCCTCGCTGCTGGCCGAGCAGAACCGGGACATCGAGGCGAAGAACCTGCAGATCGAGCAGGCTCGGCAGGAACTCGAGGCACGGGCCCAGCAGTTGTCGCTAGCATCCAAGTACAAGTCCGAGTTCCTCGCCAACATGAGCCATGAGCTGCGCACCCCGCTCAACAGCCTGCTCATCCTCGCCCAGCTGCTCGCCCAGAACCCGTCGCGCAACCTCACCCCGAAGCAGGTGGAGTACGCGGGCATCATCCACTCGGCCGGCTCGGACCTGCTTCAGCTGATCAACGACATCCTTGACCTGTCCAAGGTCGAGGCCGGCAAGATGGACGTCACCCCCGAGCGGGTGTCGCTGAGGCAGCTGCTCGAGTACGTCGAGGCCACCTTCCGGCCCATGACCTCGCAGAAGAGCCTGGAGTTCACCGTCAGCACGGCCGCCGGAGCACCCGCCGACCTGCTCACCGACGACTCCCGGCTGCGGCAGATCCTGCGCAACCTGCTGTCCAACGCGGTGAAGTTCACCGAACAGGGCGGTGTCGAGCTGCGCGTGGAGCCCGCTGCCGACGACGAGGTGCCCGAGGAGGTGATGCGCGGCGGCGCGGTCGTCGCGTTCCGCGTGAAGGACACCGGCATCGGGATTCCGGAACAGGAACTGGAGTCCGTCTTCGGCGCGTTCCAGCAGGCGGACGGCACCACGAGCCGCAAGTACGGCGGCACCGGGCTCGGTCTGTCCATCACCCGGGAGATCGCCCACCTGCTCGGCGGCGCCGTCGCCGTCGACAGCACACCGGGCAAGGGCAGCACCTTCACACTCTTCCTGCCCGTCGCCCGGCCCGACTTCGACGCGCTCCTGCGCAGTGGACGCACGGCGCCGAAGGCGGCCGAACCGCAGGGAACGGACGGAGCGACCGGGGAAGAGCCGACGGCAGCAGCGCCGCTCGGCAGTGGGAAGACGCAGCATGCGCGCCGGCTGCTGGTCGTCGAGGAGCGGCCGCGCGGCCTGCTGACGCTCGTTGCCGAGAGCGTGGTCGGCGACCTCCGGCACAGCCACGCCGACGGCGCCGGCGTGGCCGTCGACATCATCACCGCGGTCGGCGCCCAAGAGGCGGCCGGCGCCCTCGCTGCCGAGCCGTGCCACTGTGTCGTCGTGGACCTGGGGCTGCCGGACGGGGAGTCGGCCCGGTTCCTCGACGCACTGCGCGCGGACTCGGCTCTCTCGGGCGTCCCCGTGCTGGTGCACAGCTCCCTGCGTGCCGAGCATCCGGCTGGGGAGCCGGGCGGCTCGCTGGAGTACCTGTCCAGCCTGGACGAGCTGCGGGAGCGGATCGCCCTGCACCTGTCGGCCGAGGAGCCCGGGGAGGTGCTCACCCTGGTCCGCACCGAGGAACCGCAGCACGCGGCGGCGGACTTCGCCGACGAGCACACCCGCGGCCGTACCGTCCTCGTCGTCGACGACGACGCGCGGAACCTGTTCGCGCTCAGCGGCATCCTCGAACTGCACGGCTTCCGCGTGCTGCACGCCGACAACGGCCGCAAGGGCATCGAGACGCTCGTGAACAACCCGGACGTCGAACTCGTGCTGATGGACGTGATGATGCCCGAGATGGACGGGTACACGGCAACGGCCGAGATCCGCAAGATGCCGCAGTACGCCGACCTGCCGGTCATCGCCGTCACCGCCAAGGCGATGCAGGGTGACCGGGAGAAGAGCCTCGCCTCCGGCGCCAGCGACTACGTCACAAAACCGGTGGACACCCATGACCTCATCGCCTGCGTCCGGCGCTGGCTCCCCGCATGACGGCGGCACCGCTCACCCACCCGTCCGCAGGCCGAGGAGTACCGAACCGGTGAACCGTCATGAACCGTCTGCCGGAGCGGACGCGCCGACCGGCGTGCCCGCACAACTCCCAGCCGTGGACACCATGACGGCAGACGTTCCGGCGACGTCGCCGGTGGGCAGGCTCGCCGCCACCGTGGAGCGGCTGCGCCGCGAGGTGCGGTCCGCGCAGGCGGAGGCCGAGGGCCGGGCGCTGATCGAGCTGGCCAAGGGCATCCTGGTGGAACGCCTGGGCTGTGGCCCCGCCCAGGCCGCCCGCCAGCTCGCCGAACTCGCCGAGCAGGCCCGGGTGACCCCGCTGGAGTTCGCGGTGGACGTCATCAACCAGGCGGCCCGGGACCGGGTCACGGAAGTCAGCGAGGCGTTCCTGTCCGTCGCCGCGGACCCCGCCGGGCCGGTCGAGGAGTCGGCCGCCGTACGGTTGCGTGCCGCCGAGAGCGGCGTCCTCGCCGCGCCTGACACCCAGGCGATGGCCGACTCGCTGCTCGAACACGCCCTGCGCCCGCTCGGCGCGGTCGCCGTCGCGATCTGGGCGGCCGGCTCCGACGGGTCGCTGACCCTCGCGGGCAGCGCCGGATTCGCTGCGGCCGAGGCGGCCCGCTGGCGCTACGTCCCACCCGACGTGGCCACGGTGGCCCGGCGCGGCCTGACCGAGCCGGACGGGCAGTGGTTGCCCTCGCTCACCGCCTCCGGGCTGCCCACGATCGGCCGACGGGACTACGCCGACGGCGCCCGGATCGCCGTACCCGTGGGTGCGGGCGGGCGGATCCACGGCGTCCTGGAGATCGCCTGGCCGGGACCCGAGGAGCCGTTGCCGCGCCCAGTGGTGCGGCAGGTGGAGGCGCTCGCCGAGCTCTGCGCGCACACCCTGGAGACCTTCGTACTGCCCTCCCCGTCCACGCAGGAGCTCCGGGTGCTGCCCGACGTGGTGGAGCTGATGGACCTGGCGGAGGGCCTGCACGACCCGGCGCTGGTCCTGGTGCCGCACCTCGACCACACCGGGCAGCTCGTCGACTTCCGCATCCAGCACGTCAACAGCCGCTTCCTCGACCCCGCGGGACGGCCGCGGGCCGTCGTCGGGGGCGCCCTGCTGCTGGAGGCCTATCCCATGGCCGCCGGTTCCAGCGAGCTGTTCCAGCGCGTGGAGCGGGTCTACGCCACCGGCGAGCCGTTCCGCGCCAGTCGTATGCGGCTCACCGCGCTGGTCGACCAGGTGCCGCTCTCCGCGGTCGCGGACATCAGCATCAGCCGGCACGGCTGCAGCGTGCTGCTCATCTGGCGCATCGAGGACGAGGCCGCGCGGCTGGCCAGCCTGCTGCAGCACGCCCAGCGGCTCGGGCGGATCGGCGGCTTCGAGGAGAACCAGCTGACCGGTGAGATCACCTGGAACAGCCAGCTGTTCAACCTGTACGGGCGCCCGACCACCAGCCCACCGGTCCCCCTGGAGGACCTGCCCGCCCACGCCCACCCCGACGACGCCGTCACCATCGGCCGTTTCCTGCGCGCGCTGCTGCACCACCGCAGGCCGGCGTCGGCCGCGTTCCGGCTGCTGCGTCCGGACGGGGTGACCCGGCACATCCGCGTGGTCGCCGAACCGGTCCTCGACACCGGCGGTCAGCTGCTCGTCGTCCGGGGCGCCTACCAGGACATCTCGGCCCAGCACTGGACCGAGGTCGCCCTGGCCGCGACCCGCGACCAGCTCGCCCAGACCGAGCAGCAGGCCCACGAACGCAACAGGCTCACCCTCCAGCTCCAGCACGCCATCATGCCGCCCGCCCAGGCACCGCTGCGAGTGCCCGGCCTGCAGGTGGCGGTGCGCTACCGACCGGCCGAGACCGAGCAGCTGGTCGGCGGCGACTGGTACGACGCCGTCGTGCTGCCCTCCGGCCTGGTGCTGCTGTGCGTGGGGGACGTCGCCGGGCACGGCATCGAGGCGGCCACCAGCATGGTCGTGCTGCGCAACGCGCTGCGCGGACTCGCCGTCACCGGGGCCGGTCCGGCCCAGCTGCTGGCCTGGCTGAACATCGTCGCCCACCATCTGACGGGTGCCGTCACCGCCACCGCCGTCTGCGGCCTGTACGACGGCGAGCGCCGGACCCTGCGCTGGGCGCGCGCGGGCCATCTCCCGCCGGTGCTGGTCCGTGAGGGGGACGCCACCGCGCTGCCCACGCTCAAGGGGCTGCTGCTGGGCGCCCTGCCGGAGGCGGTGTACGAGGAGACCGAGGAGCAACTGGCCGCCGGGGACACCCTGCTCATGTACACCGACGGGCTGATCGAGCGCCGGGACCGCTCGGTGGAGGAGTCGCTGTCCCATCTGCTGGACACGGCGCGCTCGGCGCCGACGACCCTGGACCAGCAGCTGGACCGGTTGCTCACCTACAGCAAGTCGGACACCGACGACGACACCTGCATCGTGGGTATCAGGGTCGCCTGACCGCGGGGCCGGTCTCCCCGTCGGTGAGCGGTACGGTGACGGTGACCCGCTTGCCGCGGGGCAGCCGGGTCACCTGCAGGTCGTGGGAGATCATGGCGACGAGGTGCAGTCCATGGCCGCCGACCCGGCCGGGATCGGGCGGGCGGCGCCGGGGCGCCTCGGCGGAGGTGTCCGTCACCGCGATCCGCAACGCGGTGGCGTCCGGCAGCAGTTCCAGGCACAGGGCGCACGGGCCGGGCGCGTGCTTGGCCGCGTTCGTGACCAGTTCGCTGACGACGAGCTGGGCATCCTGAACCGAGCGTCGCGCGAGTGCGGGCCGGACCCGGGAGAGCAGGGAGGCGACGGCGTCTCTGGCGTCGCCGATGCTGGTCACGCCGGTGTCCCAGGTGCGGCTGTAGCGCAGGGGCGCGGGGCGCGCCTGCGTCGTCGCGTGGGTCCTGAGCGAGATGTCCATACGTCGTTGCCCTTTTCCTCTGGGATCAGGGTCCCTTCCTGCGCACACGGGGTCTCGTGCCGTCCTTGCCCGGTTACCCGCTGAGCCATCGGTCAAGGGCACGTTCGTGGGGAATCCTCCGGTTGCGCAGACCCCCCTGGTGAGGGGCCGCGGCCGTGCGAGGCGCACGGGCACGGGCAGCGGAAACGGTCCCCCGTACACGGCGGAACGGGCCCGGGAGGCCAGCGTCCGCTGGGTTTCCCGGACCCGCTCGGAGTCGAACAGCCGCCTGAACCGGCATGCTTCAGTGCTTGAAGGTGTCCTTGGCCTTCTCCTTGGCCTGCCGCGCGTCTCCGCGGGCACCCTCCATGCGCCCCTCGGCCTCCAGCTGCTCGTTGCCGACCGCGCGGCCCACGGCCTCCTTGGCCTTGCCCTTGGCCTGCTCGACCTTGCCCTTCGCCTTCTGGTTGCCAGCCATCGGTGTCACATCCCAACGTGTTCGCGGTGTCTGGACGACATTCGGTTTGCCACTGGGACGCCGTCCAAACCAGCAACCGGACCCGTGACTACTTACGTTTGGTTGAACAGTCCGAACTGATAAGCCTATCGTTAGTACCCATGGACACGGTTGCACTCGCCGCCGCGCTGCGGCTGGCCATGGGCCGGGTCGTCCGCCGACTGCGGCAGGCGCACGCGGTCGGGGACGTCACGCTGTCCGGCGTCTCGGTGCTGGCCCGGCTGGCCCGCACCGGTCCCGACTCGCCCGGCTCGCTGGCCGAGCGGGAAAGGGTCCGGCCGCAGGCGATGGCCAGCACGCTTACGGGACTCGAACACCGCGGACTGGTGAGCCGTACCCCGGACGCGGCCGACGGCCGCAGGGCCATCGTGTCGATCACCGACGAGGGACGGACCGTGCTGGAACAGCGCCGCTCCGAGTCCGTCGGCCGGCTCGCCCACGCCCTGGACGAGTTCACCCCGGAGGAACAGCAGGCCCTGTACGACGTCCTGCCCCTGCTCGACCGGCTGGCGGAACGACTGTGACCGGCGACGTGCCCGGCACCGGCCTACGGGTCCGGCTGCTCGCCCGCTCCGCCCGGCTGCGGGACACACCTCCGGGCCCCGGCTACAAGTGGGTCGCCCTCTCCAACACCACCCTCGGCGTGCTGATCGCCACGATGGACGCCTCCATCGTGATCATCTCGCTGCCGGCGATCTTCCGCGGGATCGGCCTCGACCCGCTCGCGGCCGGCAACATCGGCTACCTGCTGTGGATGATCCTCGGCTATCTGCTGGTCTCGGCCGTGCTGGTGGTCGTCCTCGGCCGGCTCGGCGACATGTTCGGCCGGGTGCGGATCTACAACCTGGGCTTCCTGGTCTTCGCCTGCGCCTCCGTCGCCCTCTCCCTCGACCCGTTCCGGGCCGGCGCGGGCGCGCTCTGGCTGATCCTGTGGCGCATCGTCCAGGCCTTCGGCGGCTCCATGCTCACCGCCAACTCGGCCGCCATCCTCACCGACGCCTTCCCGGCCCGGCAGCGCGGCATGGCCCTCGGCGTCAACCAGATCACCGCGCTCGCCGGGCAGTTCCTCGGTCTCCTCGCCGGCGGCCTGCTCGCGGCGGTGGACTGGCGGGCGGTGTTCTGGGTGAGCGTCCCGGTCAGTGTCACCGGCACCGTCTGGTCGTACCTGAGCCTGCGCGAGACCTCGGCCGGCGGACGCGGCCGCATCGACTGGCTCGGCAACCTCACCTTCGCCTCCGGCGCCGGCATCCTCCTCGCCGGCATCACCTACGGCATCCAGCCCTACGGCGGCCATGCCACCGGCTGGACCAACCCCTGGGTGCTCGCGGGCCTGACCGGCGGCGTGTCCCTGCTGCTGGTGTTCTGCCTCGTGGAGACGCGGGTCGCCGAGCCGATGTTCCGAGTCCGTGGACTGCGTATGGGTGCCGATGACATGCACTGTGGCGCCGTTCACATTCAACACCACATAGGCGAAGCCCTTGTTGGACCACCAGTCCGAGCCGCACGCGTCCTTGTACACGTACTGCTCCCGGTGCACGATCGGCCACTTGCTCAGCACGGTGACCCCGCCGTCCTCGGGTGTGGTCGACGAGTAGGCCCCGCCGGTCGCGTCCCAGCCGTCACGGCCGCGTCCCACCACCGGTGTCTGATACGGGTATGCGGCCGCCGCCGCGTTCTTCAGCGCGTCCGAGGACGAGTTGTCGAACGCCTCCTCCAGCACCACCACGTCGTTGCCCTGGAAGAAGGACGCCTTCGGTATCTCGGCGGCCCGGTGGTCCTGCCCCCAGTTGGGGTAGAGGTTCTTGCTCATCAGGAAGACGTTGTATGTCAGGACCTTCAGCGCGGGCGCCGGTTCGGCGGCGGTCGCGGGCGTCGGGCCGGCGAGCGCGGCAGCGGGCAGGGCGAGGGCGAGCACGGCAGCGGCGAGAGCGCGGCGCGGTGCGAAGGGCGTCACTGGATCTCCCTGTCGATGAAGGGCCGAAGTGGCGCCGCACATCAAACCACCCGGGATTACCCACAGGTAACACCCGAGCGCGCACGGGTGGCCTTCGGGCCTCCGGTCAGTGGAACCCCCTGCGCGCCCGGCGGGCCGCTTGCCTTTTCGTTGCACGAGGGAACAAGGTGAAGACAGGTGGCGGCCCGGAGCGGCCGGGCGCCCGCGAGCCGAGCGAGGTGTGCGGTGAGGCAGGGTGCGCAGCCCGCGGATGGTGCCCGGTGACGGGAGGAGCCACGGTGACCGTGCAGCCGGTCACCGAGCGGGCGGTGGTGCTGCGACTGTCGGGGACGCTCGACGCCCAGGGCGCCGGAGTACTCGGACGCGAGCTGGACCTGCGGCTGAGACGGGCCGACGAGCGCGGGCTCCGGTTCGTCCTGGACGTGTCGGCGGTACGGCGCGTCAGCGGCACCGCGGTGGACACCCTCGACGCCCACACCCGGCACCGGGCCGCCGGACCGGTCCTGGTCGCGGGAGCCTCCGCGCAGGTCCGCCGGGTGCTCGCGGCGACGTCCCTGCCGGGCATCCGCCTGTACCCGACCCTCGAGGGCGCCCTCGCCGCCGTGTGCACCACGCGTGTGGGCCGGGGCGAGCAGATCGGGCCCTGCCCGGCCGAGGACACCGCCGGTGAGGTCTTCGGCCTGCGGGCCAAGGCCCGTACCAGCGGGATCATCGGCATCGCCCAGGGCATCCTGATCGCCCGGTACTCCCTGCCCGGCCCGGCCGACGCCTTCGCCCTGCTGCGCGCGGCCTCCCAGCACCACAACGTGCCGCTGCGCGTGGTGGCCTCGGCGGTGGTGACCGCGCCGCCGCCGACCGCCGAGCAGTGGTTCCCCGGGCGCCGGCACACCCCGCCGCCGGTCCTGGCGCTGCCGCAGGCCGACCGGGTGGACCCGCGGGACCGGCGGCAGGTCCTGAGGGCGGCCGTGTACGCGGCGGTGACACTGGCGGACGCCGACGCGGCCGAGATCCACCTGACCGACAAGGTGCAGGACGAGGCGCTCGTGCTCGAGGCCCACCACGGACTGGACGCCGCCTACCGCGACTGCCTGGCCCTCGTGACCGGACCGCCCGCGGTGTGTGCGCGGGCGCGGGCCGAGGGCCGGCCGGTGACCGTGCCGGACGTGGCCGCCGAGCCGGAGCTGGCCGGTCATCCGGTGGGCCGGGCGGCGCTCGCGGTGGGCAGCCGGGCTGTGCACAGCATGCCGATGACCACGGACGGCGGCGGCTGCAACGGGGTGCTCTCGCTGCACCGCGTGGATCCCGGGGCGTGGCTGCATCCCGGTCAGGAGGCCGCGCTGGCCACCATGGTCCACGACCTGGCGGCGTGGCAGTCCTGGTACCGGCGCACCGTGCTGCAGGACGCGCTGGAGTACCTGCACGCCCAGTGCGCGCTGGGTGGCTGAGCGGGCGGCGCGCAGCGGGTCAGCACTCGTGCCGCCGTCGTACGAAGTGCCGTACGGCGAGGGCCGCGACCAGGACGGCGGCGGCGATCAGGATGTAGAGCTGGTAGCGCGAGACCTCGTCGTAGACCGTCGTGATGTGATGGCCCACCAGGTAGGCCAGGGTGGTCCACAGGCCGACCCACAGGGCGGCGCCGAGCGCGTTGAAGGCGAGGAAGCGGCGCCAGCGCATGCCCGCGGTGCCCGCGACGATGCCGTTGGCCTGGCGCAGGCCCTCGATGAACCGGGCCACGGTGACGATCTTGCCGCCGTGCCGGCCGAAGAACTCCTCGGCGGCCTCGAACCGCTTCGGCGTCAGAAAGACGTACCGGCCCCACCGGTGGACGAAGGCCCGGCCGCCGAATCGGCCGAGCAGATAGCCGATGTTGTCCCCGGCGACGGCCGCGACGAAGGCGATGACCGCCACGGCGACGACGTTCAGCCGTCCCGCGCCCGCGTACACCCCCGCGGCCAGCAGGATGGTCTCGCCGGGCGCGGGAACCCCGAAGTCCTCCACCAGGACCACGGCCCCCACGGCCCAGTAGCCGTAGTGGCCGAGCAGGGGCGCCAGATGCGCCAGCGGGCCCGGGAGCGGAGGGGCGGCCATGCCTCCACGGTACGTCGCCGCGATCAGCGGCCGTTTCTTCGGTCGGCGCGGCGCACGGCCGTGCGACGGTGGTCCCGGTCGTGCACCCGGGTCAGGCCCGCCCGGGCGGGCGGCGGGCCGGAGTGCCTCAGGGGCCGGCGGGGGAGGTGTCCTCGTCGCCGCCGGAGGCGGGCTGGCAGACGCGGCACAGTTGGTGGTCCCCGTCGCGGGTGACGACCGTTCCCCAGCCGAGGCACTGCTCGCAGTCGCGGGCGAGCGTCAGGTCGGGGTGGGGAGGCAGAAGGGGGGTGCGGTGGGATCCGTACGCCATGCGGTGAGCGGCTCCTCGTAGTCGCGGACGAACGCAGGGAAGGAGGGGCAGGAGACATCGGGCAGACCATGACAACGCTGTCCAAGCCACCTCCATTATGTCCTACTTTTCCCTTCTGTCTATGCCTCCTGTCACTCGGTGCCGGATTTCTCCGGCACCGAGTGACAGGAGGCATGGCGGTTGTTCGATCCTACGAACTTCTCGCCTACCGGGTTACCGGGGCGTGGCGCATTTGATAGGAAACTTTCCTACCAGTATGCGGTACGGACCAACCCGCCACCCCCCACCCCTCCTTGGAGCCCCTGTGGTGCACGCAGACCGCGAAACAGCAGCCCCCTCCCGCGTCTCCCGCCGGACCGTCGTCGCCGTCCTCGGAGCCGTGGCCTCCGGTGCCCTGATCGGCACCCAGCGCGCCCTCGCCGCTCCGGCCGCCGCGCCGGGCCTCGACGACCCGGCGAAGAAGGAGATCGCCATGGAACTGGTCTCGAGCGCGGAGAACTCCTCGCTCGACTGGAAGGCCCAGTACAAGTACATCGAGGACATCGGCGACGGCCGCGGTTACACCGCCGGCATCATCGGCTTCTGCTCGGGCACCGGCGACATGCTCGACCTGGTCCAGCTCTACGCCGACCGCAAACCCGGCAACATCCTCGCCAAGTACCTGCCCGCCCTGCGCAAGGTCAACGGCACCGACTCGCACGCCGGCCTCGACCCGAACTTCCCCAAGGACTGGCGCAAGGCCGCCCAGGACACCGCCTTCCAGCAGTGTCAGAACGACGAGCGCGACCGCGTCTACTTCAACCCCGCGGTCGCCCAGGGCAAGGCGGACGGCCTGCGCGCCCTCGGCCAGTTCTGCTACTACGACGCCCTCGTCATGCACGGCGACGGAGACGACCCGACCAGCTTCCGCAACATACGCAAGCGCGCCCTGCGCAGCGCCAAGCCGCCGGCCCAGGGCGGCGACGAGACGACGTACCTGGGCGCCTTCCTCGACGCCCGGGTTTGGGCCATGAAGCAGGAGGAGGCGCACAGCGACACCAGCCGCGTCGACACCGAGCAGCGGGTCTTCCTGCGCAAGGGCAACCTCGACCTGAACACCCCGCTCGACTGGAAGGTGTACGGGGACGGTTACCACATCGGCTGACGCGCCGGAGTCATGAGGCCTGCGGCAGGCCGGCGGGCGCGGGCCCCGGAAGCCCCGAGCCCGGCGCGGCGGCCTGCCGTGCCGTGATGCGCTGGATCAGGGCGACCGCCAGGACGGCGGCGAGGAACACGAGGGCCTGCACTGCCGCCAGCAGCGGCAGCGAGGTGTCGCCGCCCAGGTTCAGCACCGCCAGGGACAGAACACCGTGCCCGAACCAGGCCGCCCACCACCCGTTCACCAGGAGATCCCCGCGCCCCTGGTCCGCGCCGGCCGGGCCGCTCGCGCGCTGCACGTCGAGCAGCAGCCCGCGCGGAGCCCACAAGTTGACTCCCGGTAGCAGCCAGGCGAGAACGGCCCACGCGGCGGAGCCGCGCACCGCGCCGGGCGTCAGAAGCTCGGCGTTGCGCCGGCACCGGGCGAACCAGAGGAGGAACAGCACGGCCGCCGCCGCCCCCACGTACCCGACGATCATCGACACCCGGGCGGACCCGGAGGCCGTGCTCGCCGACGGATGCAGCAGATGAGCACGGACTTTCAGCGCCCGCACCACCTCGGCGCCGGCCGCCGCGGGGACGGCGAACTGGGCGCAACGAGCGAGGAACCAGGGAGCCTGGGCGGTGGAACCCGTCACGGTGGAACACCTGTCTGAGGAAGGCGCCCTGCACGGGGGGCGGCACGGCGCGAAGATCGGAGCACTGGATCATAGGACCGGCCCCACTCGCGTGTCAGGGCCCTGACGAGGAAAGATGGGCGGTGAGCGATCGATCCGACGATGCGGAGGAGCGGACTCATGCCGCACGAGCGAGCCGGCCGGCCGGCCGGTCCCGAGGACCTTGTCGACGTGGCCCGGCTGGTCACGGCGTACTACGCACTGCACCCCGACCCGGCGGACCCGGCACAGCGGGTGGCGTTCGGCACCTCCGGGCACCGGGGCTCGTCCCTGGCGAGCGCCTTCAACGAGGACCACATCGCCGCCACCAGCCAGGCCATCTGCGAATACCGCGCCGGCCAGGGAACCGACGGCCCCCTCTTCCTCGGCGCCGACACCCATGCCCTGTCCGAGCCCGCGAAGGCCACCGCGCTGGAGGTGTTCGCCGCCAACGGCGTGACCGTCCTCATCGACAGCGCCGACGGCTACACACCCACCCCCGCCGTCTCGCACGCGATCCTCACCCACAACCGGGGCCGCACCTCGGGCCTCGCCGACGGCGTGGTCGTCACGCCGTCGCACAACCCGCCCGCCGACGGCGGCTTCAAGTACAACCCGCCGAGCGGTGGCCCGGCGGCGTCCGACGCCACCTCCTGGATCCAGGACCGGGCCAACGAGATCATCACGGGTGGCCTGAAGGACGTACGCCGGGTGCCCTACGCCCGGGCCCTCGCCGCGGACACCACCGGCCGGTACGACTTCCTCGGCGCGTATGTCGGCGACCTGCCGAGCGTGCTCGACCTGGACGCGATCCGCACGGCCGGTGTGCGCATCGGCGCCGACCCGCTCGGCGGGGCCTCCGTCGCCTACTGGGGCCGCATCGCCGAACAGCACGGCATCGACCTCACCGTGGTCAACCCGCACACCGACCCCACCTGGCGTTTCATGACGCTGGACTGGGACGGCCAGATCCGCATGGACTGCTCCTCGCCGTACGCGATGGCCTCGCTCATCGAGCAGCGCGACCGGTACCGCATCGCCACCGGCAACGACGCCGACGCCGACCGGCACGGCATCGTCACCCCGGACGGGGGCCTGATGAACCCCAACCACTACCTCGCGGTCGCCATCTCCTACCTCTACCGGCACCGCGAGCAGTGGCCCGCCGGCACGGGCATCGGCAAGACGCTGGTGTCCTCCACGATGATCAACCGGGTGGCCGCCGACCTCGGACGCCGACTCGTCGAAGTCCCGGTCGGCTTCAAGTGGTTCGTGGACGGACTGGCCGACGGCACCCTCGGGTTCGGCGGCGAGGAGTCCGCGGGCGCCTCCTTCCTGCGCCGCGACGGCTCGGTGTGGACCACCGACAAGGACGGCATCATCCTGGCGCTCCTCGCCTCCGAGATCACCGCCGTCACGGACAGAACCCCGTCGGAGCACTACGCCGGCCTGACCGCCCGCTTCGGCGCGCCCGCCTACGCCCGTATCGACGCGCCCGCGACCCGTGAACAGAAGGCCCTGCTCGGCAAGCTGTCCCCGGCCCAGGTCACCGCCGACACGCTCGCCGGAGAAGCGGTCACGGCCGTGCTCACCGAGGCGCCCGGCAACGGCGCCGCCATCGGCGGCATCAAGGTGACCACCGACAACGCCTGGTTCGCGGCCCGCCCGTCGGGCACCGAGGACGTGTACAAGGTCTACGCCGAGTCCTTCCTCGGCCCCGCCCACCTCGCCCGTGTGCAGGAGGAGGCCCAGGCCGTGGTGCTGGGCGCGCTCGGCGACTGAGGGGTGGGGTACGGCGGCCCCCGGCACGGGCGTACCCGGTGGCCGCCGCCGGTTCAGCCGTGCCCGTGCCCGCTGCCCAGCCGGCCCAGGACCGCCTGCGCCATGGCCTGCTCGCCCGTGGCGTTGGGGTGCGCCGGGGCCGCGGGTGCGGCCGGCTGCAGCGGTTCGATCCAGCGGTCCGCGGGCGCCTTGCACATGTCGTGCCCGACGGTCGGGCCGTAGGTGTCGGCGTACTCGGCCCGGTTGACGCCGGCCACCACGCGCAACATCAGGTTGAGCCGCTTCTCGGTGTCGCGCAGGTAGGCGAAGTCCCGCTGTGCGAAGGGCACCTGCGGGAAGCAGCCGCTGCCGTCGTCGGGCAGCAGGTCCGGATAGCCGACGACCACCACGCGCGCGTGCGGCGCCCTCGCGTGCACGGCCCGCAGCACCCGGTCGACCTTCGGCGCGGTCCGCAGGACGGCCAGGGCCAGCTCGTCGTATCCGGACGCCTCGTAGGAGCGCTCGCACGGGTTGCCCGTCGGATCCTGGGCGGCCAAGCGGGCGCAGGTGGCGATGATGGAGCCGAACCCGACGTCGTTGCCGCCGATCTGAACGGTCACCAGGTCGGTGCCCCGCCCCAGCGCGTCGAGCTGGGGCGCGTTGCCGCCCTGCGCCCGCCACATCTCGGCGGTCGTCGCTCCGGCGCAGCTGACGTCCGTAAAGGCGGTCACCTTTCGCTGCGCCGCCACCAGCGAGGGGTAGTTGTGGTCGGAGCGGGCACAGCCGGCGTCCACCTGGCTCGGGATGCCGGGGCCCGAGGTGTAGGAGTCGCCGAGGGCCACGTAACCGAGGCCGCGGCCGTGTTGGCCGGGGAGCGCGGCGGCCGGTGTCGTGGAGGCGGCGACGAGGGCGCAACCGCCCAGCGCCGCCCCCAGTACGGCGGCCCGCCGCCGGCCTCTCGCCCCGTCCGCCGCACGCGTGTCGTTCGCCATGAGTCCTCCCCCTGAGACCGGTACATCGCGCGGAGGCGGCGCCGATGAGCACCCTCGCGCGTTCGACCGGCCCTGTATACCGCCCGGTAGGTGTCGCCGACCAGAAGCGGGAAGCAACGAGTTCGGGCGCCGCTGCCGGGAAAGGGACAGCGGTGCCGAGAGACGGGGAGGACGGCGCCGAAGGGGCGCACCGGCGCCGGGGAACGGGAGCGACGCTGCCGAACAAGCGGGAGCACCGCTGCCGAACAAGCAGGAGCACCGGTGCCGGCGAACGGGCGCAGCCGGGGGCCGGGGAACCGGTGCGTTCAGCGGGCCGGGCCGGGTCGGCAGCGGGTCCGGACCGCGGCCCGTCCCCCGTTTCGCGTTTCAGACACCGGACGGCGTCCCCGGCGAAGCGGATGCCTGCAGCAGGGAATCGTCGTCCGGCCGGGCCCCGGACAGACGGTGCCGGGCGGCGATCAGGGCCATGTCGGCGTCACCGGTACCGGTGGCCACGCACAGCGTGTACGAGATGTCCGCGAGTCGTTGCCGGGCCTGCGGGGTGCTCTTCCCGGCCCCGAGGAGGGTGAGGGTCTCGTACTGGGCGATGAGGTCCTTCAGCACCGCGGGGTGTGCCATCAGCATGCGTTCCGCCTCCCTGGTGGGCCGCCGGTGTACGAAGTCGCAGCGCGACTACCCGCAGCGGCGCGTGGCATGCCACCGCGGTGGATCACCGGGTGCCGCGGTGCCCCGGCGGTGTGCCGGCACGCGTCTCGCGTCGTCACCGGCCTGCCCCGGATTGCCGTCGCGGACCGGGCCAACTGGCGCCCTGCGCTCCCCCATCCGGTGGCTTATGGGTGCCGCAGCGTTATTCATGTCTCGGATTTCCTGATCATTCCACTATCTAGCCCTTGGGACTGACCAGCCGTCATAAAGCTCTGACCCAAGTCGAGGAGAGTGGAGAGAATGACGACATCGCCGCGACGGCGATACGTTCTGGCGTCGGCCGCTACAGCCGCCGCGCTTGCCGCAGCCACGCTGGCGAACGCGGGAGCCGCCTACGCTCAGGACCACACCACCCCGAACCCGCCGGCCCCGAAGAAGGCCGGTTATCCGCATCACCGGGAGAAGCCCGCATACCCGATGAAGCCGGTGTACCCGGTCCATCCGGAGAAGCCTGCCGCACCGGTGAAGCCCATGTACCCGGTTCATCCGGCGAAGCCCGTGTACCCGGTGAAGCCGGTCCATCCGGAGAAGCCGGTGTATCCGGAGAAGCCGGTGGTTCCGGTCAAGCCCGTCTATCCGCAGAAGCCGGTGGTTCCGGTCAAGCCGGTGTATCCGGAGAAGCCGGTCAAGCCTGCGGTTCCGGTGAAGCCTGTCTACCCGGAGAAGCCGGTGTATCCGCGGAAGCCGGTGGTGCCGGTGAAGCCGGTGTATCCGGAGAAGCCGGTCAAGCCCGCGGTTCCGGTGAAGCCCGTGTACCCGGAGAAGCCCGCCTATCCGCGTAGTCCCGAAAAGCCCGTGTATCCGGTGAAGCCTGTCTACCCGGAGAAGCCGGCGGTGCCCGTGAAGCCGGTGTATCCGCAGAAGCCTGTGGTCCCGGTGAAGCCCGTGTACCCGGAGAAGCCGGTGGTTCCGGTGAAGCCGGTGTACCCGGAGAAGCCCGCGGTTCCGGTCAAGCCGGTGTATCCGCAGAAGCCTGTGGTCCCGGTCAAGCCCGTTTACCCGGAGAAGCCTGCCGTCCCGGTCAAGCCCGTCTATCCGCAGAAGCCGGCGGTTCCCGTCAAGCCGGTGTACCCGGAGAAGCCGGTCAGGCCCGCAGTCCCGGTCAAGCCTGTCTACCCGGAGAAGCCGGTGTATCCGCGGAAGCCGGTGGTGCCGGTGAAGCCGGTGTATCCGGAGAAGCCGGTCAAGCCGGCGGTTCCGGTGAAGCCGGTGTATCCGATGAAGCCGGCGGTTCCGGTCAAGCCCGTCTATCCGCAGAAGCCGGTCAAGCCGGCGGTTCCGGTGAAGCCGGTGAAGCCGGTGTATCCGGAGAAGCCGGTCAAGCCGGCGGTGCCGATGAAGCCCGTCTACCCCGAGAAGCCGGTCAAGCCCATGTACCCGCAGCGGCCGGTGAAGCCCGAGTACCCGAAGCACCCGGAGAAGCCCGAGTACCCGCAGCACCCGGAGAAGTCGTCGAGTCAGGGCCTTGAGCGGGTCGCGGGGCACGAGGTCGCCGTCCACGACGATGCCGAAGGCGGGTCCGCC
>NZ_JBSFKD010000049.1:46674-60053 GCF_053598395.1 Streptomyces sp. NPDC001135
CCCCTAATCGCCCCGGGGGGGCCCGGGGCCGCCCCCCCCCCGGCGCGCACCCGCCGCGCGGGTGTGCTCACTGATCGGCCTCAGTCCAGGGGACCTCACCGCATGGGCGGCCCCCGCGCCGGCCCCCGCACCCGGCCTCCAGACCGCACCGCCCCCTGCCGGTGCCACCGCACCACGCATCGATCCCGGAGCCCTGCTGATGGGCGACGGCGTCCCGGCTGCCGACGCTGTGGACCCCGGCACGCGCGAACATCCCGGCCCTCGTTCTGCCCGACCACGACAAACCGTTCGCGGCCGGCAGCGCCTGCCCCCTCGGCCACCTCGGTGGCGACGGGCCGTTCGAGGAGAACGCGTCCTCGTGTGACGGGGTCGCACCCGCCCGGCCCGGACGGTCGAGGCCTTCGACCCGCTCGCCGTACGCGCCGCGCACCAGCGCGGTGCGGCGACGTGCGGCCCCTTGCCGGGCGAACCACCCGATTGGCGTGCCGTGTTGGCCCCGGCGCCCGTCGGGGCGGGCGGATGAGCTGCGCGAACGGTGAGCCAGGCTACGGGGGTCGACCTGTGCACGACCGAGGGAGCGCCGGGATGGCCATCATCCACCACACCACGCTCAAGCCCACGAAGCTGGAGCTGCTCACCGACTGGCTGCCCGCCCGCCCCTGGTACCGCGGCGGCCCGGACGCCCCCGTGCTGACGAAGTCCGGCGGTTTCCGGCTGGAGGATCCCGAGGGTGAGGTCGGCATCGAGTTCATGGTGGCCACGGACACCTCCACCCCCGAACCGACCGCCTATCTCGCCGTGTTGACCTATCGCGGCGCACCGCTGGAAGCGGCGGAGCACGCTCTCGTCGGCACGATGGAGCACGGCGTGCTGGGCAAGCGCTGGGTCTACGACGGCTGCCACGACCCGGTGCTGGTGGCCCAGTCGCTGTCGCTGATCGAGGGCACGGCGCAGGCGCACGCCCAGAGCACGGACGGCGCCCTCGACTCCGAGGTCGTCCGCTCCTACACCGGCGCCCCTTTCAGCCCGGACGGCTTCGACCCCGAGCCGGTCGACGACCAGGACGGCACCCGCCTGCGCACCCCGCACGGCACGGTCCTGCGTCTGCACCGCGTCCTGAACCCCGTCCCCGGCACCCCGCCCCTCCGACCCGAGGGAGCGATCGGCCACGTGGCGCGCGGCTGGCAGGACCCGCAGGGCCCCCCGCTGGCGGCCGTCTTCATGACGCTGCGCGCCTCCTGACCGGCACCCGACCCGGCACGCTCACCCAATGCGCCGCACCTTCTGGCATGGTCCCGTCAAATCTGGCACTCTCTCGAAGGTCCGGCAGTCCGCGCCCTGACGCCTGTGAGGGCGCGGCGCACCGCTCGGTGCAGCGATCGCGCAAGCCCCGTCCGTGGCCGCCCCGGCTCACCCCAGCCGGCCCGGCGGCCATCGAGCAGGCCGGGAATCCCGGCCGCCGCAAAGGAGTAGCGTGTGAGACCGACTCCCCACAAGGCCCTCGGCGCCGGTGCCCTCACCGTCGCCGCGGTCGCCGCCCTCATGCTCCCCGGCACACCCGCCGCGGCCCGCCCGGCCGCGGCACCCGCCGCCTGCACTCCGGCGCAGGTCGTCGCCAACGGCGGCTTCGAGAGCGGGACATCGCCCTGGTCGACGTCCTCCTCCACCGTCATCACCAGCCGCTCGGGTGAGACCGCCCACGGCGGCAGCTCCTACGCCTGGCTGGACGGAACCGGCGGCACCCACACCGACACGCTCAGCCAGAGCGTCACGATCCCGGCCGGGTGCGACGCGGCCACCCTCACCTTCTGGCTGCACATCGACACCGACGAGACGACCTCGTCCATCGCGTACGACAGGCTCACGGCCAAGATCGGCAGCACCCCGCTGGCCACCTACTCGAACCTCGACGAGAACACCGGGTACGTCCGCAAGTCGATCGACGTGTCGGCGTACGCCGGTCAGACCGTCACTCTCTCCTTGACCGGGACCGAGGACTCCAGCCTCCAGACGAGCTTCGTGCTCGACGACATCGCCCTCGACACGTCCGGCGGCACCACACCGCCGCCGGGCGACTCCACCCGCACCCCGGCCGCGCCCTCGTACACCGTCAGTCTCAGCAGCGACACGAGCGGCACCGTATGGACCGGGCATGAGAGCGCGACCTTCACGAACGCCTCGGCCACCGCGCTGAACGAGGTCTACCTGAGGCTGTGGGACAACTACCACGGCACCTGCGACGCCATGCCGATCCGGGTCACGGGCGTCACCGGTGGCAGCGCGGGCGCGCTCTCCGTGGACTGCACCGCGCTCAAGATCGACCTGCCGGCCCCGCTGGCCCAGGGACAGAGCGCCACCATCGGCTTCGACCTCGGCATCACCGTGCCCAGCGGCGCCGACCGCTTCGGCCACGACGGCGCCTACAGCTTCATCGGCAACGCCCTGCCCGTCCTCGCGGTCCGCGACAGCGGCGGCTGGCACCTGGACCCGTACACGAACAACGGCGAGTCGTTCTACTCCCTCGCCGCCGACTTCAAGGTGACCCTCGACCACCCCAGCGGCCTGCTGGTCCCGGCCACCGGCACCTCCACCGACACCCCGGGCACCAGCGGCCGTACCGTCACCACGGCGACCGCGTCCAAGGTCCGTGACTTCGCCTGGGCCGCCGGGCCCTTCAGCAAGATCTCCGGCACCTCGCCGGCCGGCGTCGCGGTCAACGTCTACTCCGTCTCGGGCATCAGCTCCTCCAGCGCCCAGTCCATGCTCAGCACCGCGAAGACCGCCGTCGACGCCCACGCGGCCCGCTTCGGCGCCTACCCCTACGGCGAGCTGGACGCCGTCATCGACAACAACTACTGGTTCGGCGGAATGGAGTACCCCGGCTTCGTCCTGGACCTGGTCAGCACCACCGCCCTCACCCACGAGATAGGCCACCAGTGGTGGTACGGCATCGTCGGCGACGACGAGTACAACAGCCCCTGGCTGGACGAGGCGTTCACCGACTACGCCACCGACCTCGCCCTCGGCAAGACCGGTACCAGCTGCTGGAACGGCGTCTCCTGGGCCTCCAGCGCCGAGAAGATCACCAATTCCATGGCCTACTGGGACGCGCACTCCTCCCGCTACTCCACCGTCGTCTACGGCTACGGCAAGTGCGCCCTGCACGACCTGCGCCGCGTCCTCGGTGACACCGCCATGACCAAGCTGATGAAGGACTACGCGACCGCCCACTGGTACGGCGTGTCGACCACGGCCGAGTTCAAGGCCGCCGCCCAGGCCGCCACGAGCACCGACCTCACCTCCTTCTGGACCCAGCACCGCATCGACGGCTGATCCGCCGGGGCCGGTCGCGGGAGCGCCCCGGGCGACCTCCGCGACCGGCCCGCACCCCCCGGGAGACCACCGCGAGACGTCCCTGGGACCACCCGAACGGACCAAACGGGGCCCGCAATGCCTTCGTTGGGCCGTGCCCGACGTGCGCGAGGGCCCGACCACGGGTCAGATGGTGTTCGTGCGAAGCGCCATGTCCCTCTCCCGCGGCCGCTCACGCCTTGTCGTCACGGGCGTCCTGACCGGCCTCCTGCTCTCCCTGCCCGGCCCCGCGGCCCAGTCCGCGTCGGCCCCGGACGTCCCTCCGCGCGGCAGCGCGTACATGGGCATCGGTGTCCTCGCCCACGACGGGCGCGCCAGCGACCCCGACGCCACACCCGCCCCCGCCGGCGCGAACCAGATCGAGGGCGTCGACGTCTCCAGCTACCAGGGGAACGTCGCCTGGTCGACGCTGTGGGGCGACGGCACCAAGTGGGCGTACACGAAGGCCACGGAGGGGACGTCCTACACCAACCCCTCCTTCAGCCAGCAGTACACCGGCTCCTACAAGGCGGGCATGGTCCGCGGGGCGTATCACTTCGCGACCCCGGACACGGCCGGGGGCGCCGCCCAGGCCGACTACTTCCTGGCGCACGGCGGCGGCTGGTCCAAGGACGGCAAGACCCTGCCCGGCGTGCTCGACATCGAGTGGAACCCGTACGGCGGCTCCTGCTACGGCAAGTCCAAGAGCGCCATGGTCAGCTGGATCCGTGACTTCGTGAACCGTTACAAGTCCCGCACCGGCCGGGACGCGGTCATCTACACGGCGACCAGCTGGTGGACCGAGTGCACCGGCAACTACGCGGGCTTCGGCAAGACCAACCCGTTGTGGATCGCCCGCTACGCCTCGACCGCCGGGACACTGCCGGCGGGCTGGCCGTACCACACGATGTGGCAGTACACCTCGTCCGGCAAGACCGTCGGGGACCACGACCGCTTCAACGGCACCCTGGACCGACTGCAGGCCCTCGCGAACGGCTGACCCGGCACCCCGCTGCGTGCCGGCGGCCGTGGCTCAGTCCACGTCCACGTCCTCGAACAGCGCGTGCATCGCGCCGAGCACACGCAGACACGCGTCCACGTCCGCCGGGGTCAGATCTCCGCCCACGCGGCGCAGCAGCGCGTGCTCACGGGCCCGTACCGCGCCGATCGCGGCCCGGCCCGGGTCGGTGAGCCGGATGAGCGGGGACCGACGGTGGGCGGGGTTCGCGACACTCTCCACCAGGCCGCGCCGCGCCGCGTCGTTCACCATGCGCTGGACGAACTGCCGGCTCAGCGCCTGGGCCCGCCCCATCTGCGGCACCGTCAGGGGCCCCTGGGTGCGCAGCAGATCCAGTACGGCGCGCACACCGACCGACAGCCCCTCGAGCGGTGCTGTCTGTTCCACCTTGCGGTGCACCCGCCGGTAGAGCGGACCGACCAGGTCGAACACCGCGGTGAGGCGTTCGGCCAGTTCGTCCGGGGAGGGCTCGGTGGTGGCTGCGGTGCGGTCGTCCTTCATGGCACCAGGATGACACCCCGGTTGCCAATATGGGCGCAAGATGACACCTTGGTTGTCATGACTGTCGACTACGCCTCCCTGCCCACCCGTTCACTGCCGACCGCGGACGGCTCCCTCGCCTACCGCGAGGCAGGCTCCGGATCGCCCCTGGTGTTCCTGCACGGCGGCTTCCTCGACCACCGCATGTGGGAGGAGCAGATCCGTGCCTTCGCCCCCCGCCATCGGGTCATCGCTCCCGACGCCCGCGGCCATGGCGGCTCGGCCAACGCGACCGTCCCCTTCCGGCCCGTCGACGACCTCGCCGCGCTGCTGCGGGGCCTCGACGCCGCCCCCGCCGTGCTCGTCGGCGTCTCCATGGGCGGGGCCACCGCGGTCGACTGCGCGCTGGAGCACCCGGAACTGGTCCGTGCCGTCGTCGTCAGCGGCGTCGGCACGAGCGAGCCCGTCTTCGAGGATCCCTGGGCCCTGGACGTGTTCGCCGCCCAGCAGCGGGCCCTGGTCGCCGGCGACGTGGCCGGCTGGGTCGACGCCTTCCAGCGCTTCACCGCCGGCCCGCACCGCGACCTGGCCGACGTGTCCCCCGAAGTCGTCCGCCGCGTACGGGAGATGACGCTCGGCACACTGGCCAAGCACACGCCCGAAGAGCCCGACCATCGGGTGCCCGTCACCGCCACCTGGGAGCGCGTCGCGGACATCGCGGTCCCCGTGTGCGCGATCAACGGCGCCCTGGACGCCCCCGATCACCTCGCCATGGCCACCCGGCTGACCCGTCTCGTGCCCGGCGCCCGGACCGTCACCGTACCGGGCACCGCGCACTACCCCAGCCTGGAGGACCCCGCACGCTTCGACGCCGAACTGTCGGCGTTCCTACAGCGGTTGCCCGGCTAGGAGGCGTGTGCGACCAGCATGCGAACGGCGAGCGCGCTCATCACCGCACTGGCCGCCAGGGCCGTGCACAGGCGCCCGCGCCTGCCGGTCAGGAGCCGGCCGAGCAGGGCACCGCTGCCGGCCAGGAGCAGCTGCCAACTGGCCGACGCCGCGAAGGCGGCCACCACGAACACGGCCCGCTCCAGGCGACCCGGCTCCGCCGAGGTCTGGCTGCCGAGCACCAGAGCGGCGAAGTAGAGCACGGTGACGGGGTTCATCATCGTGACGCCCCACAGCCCGACGAAGGCCCGCGCGGGGCGGGGAGGGGCCTCGACGCCCCGCGCGGCCGTCCGTGGCTCGCGGTCATGGGCGATCGCCTGTGACGCGCCACGTACGGCCAGGACGAGGAGCACCGAGCCGGCGATCCAGCGCAGCGGGTGTGTGATCGGTTCGAGGGCGTGGGCCAGCGCGGAGCCTCCGAGTACGGCGATCAGCGCGTAGAGACCGTCGGCGGCCGCCACCCCGAGCGCGGCGCACGCGCCGGTCTTCCACGAGGTCCGCGCGGTCAACGCCACCAGATAGGTCCCGACGGCCCCCACGGGCACGGCGATGCCGTACCCCGCGAGGAGCCCCGCGACCAACGCCGCCGTCATGCGCGGACGGGTGCCGGCCTCCGCGATCGAGCGGGCTGCTGCTGCCGGTCACACACCGAGTGGTCGGCGGCGGTCGGCGGCAGGAAGACAGTCAGCGAGGTCATGCGCCGATCGTGGCGGCAGTGCGACCGCCCGGACAACTCCTTTTCCCCCCGCTTCAGTGGCAGCGTGGCGCGGCGGGTCCGGCGTGGCAGGCGCGCATGCCGTGGTCGGCCGATGCGTTGGCGTCGTCATGGGCCTGAGCCGCGGCCCCCGCCGACACCACGACGGTGATCAGGACGGCCATGACGAGCTGGCCGACGACGGTCACGAACGCCCGGGCCCGGGCCGCGACCAGCGCCGCCACCAGGGCGAAGGCGCCGACTCCCGCCGCGGCGGTCAGATAGCCCCACAACGGGTCCGCCTTGACGGTCTTGGCCGCGTCCAGATGGAACCCGGACAGGAACCAGAGCCCGAAGTCGCACGCCAGCGCCGTCAGTTCCAGCAACACCAGGCCGCACCCGGCTCCGATGTCGGCACCGGTGTCGGCGCGGCCGCGCCGGCGGGGACCGTTGGTGGCGTCGAACGCCGGCGGGGCGACAGGAAGGTTCATGGCCCTCACGCTGCCCGGCCGACGGGGCGGACGCATGAGTACGGGTACTCAGCCGCCGGCGGGAGCGCCGGCGTGGATGACGAACACGGGGCGCCCCGGCCGGCCGCGGTGGGCTCAACGCCCCTGTCGTCCCCTGCCGTTCAGACGAGGTGCCGTCCGCCGTCCACGGTCAGCACGTCACCGGCCCCTCGGTGTGGGAGTCCTCGGCTCGCTCGCCGGGGACGACCTGGACCGCACGCGCCCCGCCCTGCTGTCCCTGCCCGGAACGGCCCTCGCCCTGACGGTCGTCCTGGCCGTCCGGGCCTCCCACGTCGACTGGGCCTCCGGGCCAGGTCCGAGCCTGGTCGCCATGGTGGCGGGGCTGCTGGCGGCCGGGGCGAGCGGACGGCTGCCGCTCAGGGCAAACGGGGGGCCGGGCCAGGCGATGCGGAGCGCCGGCTGAGCGCGGGCTCGTGCCGTCGGCGGCCGTAGGCTCGTGGCGTGCCCCACGTCGAAATCCTTCAGCTGCTGGTCTCCCCGGTGCACCGGCTCGCCGGCCGGCCGGGGGACGGGATGCCCGAGCTGCCGTCCGGCGAACTGGTGACGACGGCCCAGGTGCGCGCCGGACTGGGTCTCGTCGGCGACCGGTACTTCAACCGGCCCGCCCACCGCGACGCCTCTATCACCCTCATGGCCGTCGAGCGGCTCCCGCGACCGGGCCCGGACGCGGCGGACCTGCTGCGCACCCGGCGCAACGTCCTGCTGCGCGGTGTCGACATCGACGCCTTCATCGGCGCCACCGTCTTCCTCGACTGCGGCACCGGCCCCGTGGAACTCGCGGTGCACAGCGCGGCCCGGCCCTGCGCCTGGATGGACACCACCCTCGGCCCGGGCGCTCAGCGCGCGCTGCGCGGCGGCGGGGGAGTGCGCTGCCGGCCCCTGACCGACGGCACCCTCACCGTGGGCCCGGCCCTGTTCGGCGTACGGGGACCGGACCCCGCCGAGTCCCCCGGCGCGGCTGGGCGTCGTCCGTGAGAAACCGGCGGGTCGCATGTCGCCCAGCCGTACGGGTCACCGGTCACCGTGCGGGACGACCGGTCCGGTCAGCCGCGGGCCAGGGCCATGAGGAACCGGGTTTCCGCGTCGTCCCGCCCCCCGCAGACTCCGGGGACCGCGATGGGGGCGGCCAGGGCCCGGCACCAGCCCAGCACACGATCGGGAGACTGGCCGGGAACCATCGCCGCCAGCTTCTCGATCCTCCGCTCCAGCATGGCGGGACCCGTCGCCCCTTCGAGCACCCAGTCCACGGCGTCGAAGTCCGGGTCGCCCCACGTCGGCCTCGGATCGATCGCCACCATGCGGCCTCCCGGGCCGGCCAGCACGTTCGCCGGATGGAGATCACCGTGCACAAGTCCCACGGGGCCGCCGGCGGCCAGTTCGAGGGCCGCCGCTCGTGCCCGGCCGAGCACCGACGGGGGGATCAGGCCGTTCACGGGGGCCGCCGCCAGCCTGCGGTCGGTCAGGTCGAACAGGAAGTCGATCCGGTGCGAGAGGGGCCGCAGTGCCGAGTGCGTCCCTGGCGGGGGAGGAGAGACCCGCAGGTCCCGCAGCAGAGCCGCGACAGCGGGCACATCCGGGGCGAGCTGCCGCACCGGCACCCCCGGTTCCACGTCCTCCAGCAGGAGGGCCCCGGCGGCGAGGTCCTCGGCCAGCAGAGTGACAACCGACGGCGTGTGGGCCCAGGCCCGCAGGGCTTCGGCCTCCTCGCGGGCGATCGCGGGCTCCGGCGTGAGCTTCAGCCACACCGAGGCACCGGTGTCACGCCTCGAGCAGCGGAACACGCGGGAGGTGCCTCCGCCGCCCGCCGCGACAGGACGCAGATTCCAGCGGGCAGCGAGTTCGCTGACGAGAACGGGCAACTCGTCGCACCAGGCGAGCACGTCGGCTCCGAACCGAACGACGAGCCGGTCCCGGACCTCCGGCGCGACACGGGCCAACTCTCTCAACATGTCCCCCAAGCGGTCGATGCGGTGCGTGCGCATCCCATGAGCACGGGCCCGGCCGCCCTCGCCGCTGAGTACCGACAGCGGTCACCGGTGACCGCTGTCGTGACGCAGCATCGGGAAGCCGAGCGGGCGCGTCAGCGTATCCCGGCCTCGATGTGGGCGAGTTGGGCGGCGAGAATGTCTTCGAAGGCGGCGCGGCGGTCTGCCCCGAGGGGCCGGACGTCGCGGGCGAAGTGGGTCAGGGCGGGGAAGTGTTCGGGGTCGGCCCCCAGCACCGCGACGCGGAACAGTTCCATGCCCTGTTCGTACTCTTCGGGGGTGAGGGTGCTGACCCCGGCCTCGGAGGCGATCAAGGCGGCGAGGAGGACCGCGATCCGGTGGTAGCGCGCGGGGATCTCGGCGTCGGGCAGGCCCGATGCCCGCAGGGCCTGCAGGACCTCCTCCATGACGAGCCGGGAACCGGCGCCGCCCGACGCGTAGCGTCCCCAGACCGCGGCGACCTGGGGGTGCCGGCCGAAGGCTTCTCTCAGGCGCAGGGCCAGGGCGGTGATGCGCTGCTTCCAGTCGCCCTCGGGGCGGTAGCCGTCCATGGCGGCCATGAGGATCCGGTCGGCGACCGCCCGCAGCAGCTCGGTCTTGTTGCGGAAGTGCCGGTAGAGGCTGGAGGAATCAGTTCCCAGTACTGCCGCGAGCTTGCGCACGCTGAACGAATCGGCGTCGCTCGTGCGCAGCAGCTCCGCCGCCGCATCCAGGATCTCCTCGGTCGACCAGCGCCTGCGACCTGCCATTTCGCTCCTCTCGTCCGGACTCAGCATAAACCATGCACTTGCCGTTGCGCGCACCGCGTGCACAATGGAGGCATGTGCATGCCGCCACACCGGCATCCGGGTGCGGAGCAGCATGCCACGACCGCCGTGACCGACCGATGAGAGCCGTGCCGAGCGGCACCAGGGAGGAAGACCCAGTGAAGCGGATCGGCGTCATCGGGGTGGGCGAGATCGGCCGGGCCATCGTGGAGGGCCTGTACGACCGGGACGACGATGTGCCCGAGGTGTTCCTCTCCCCTCGCGGAGCCCGTACGGCCGCCGAGCTGTCCGAGCGCTACGACGGCGTGCGGGTGTGTCCCGACAACCAGGCGGTGGTGGACCGCGCCGAGATCGTGATCATCGCCGTACGCCGTCAGGACCGGCACGCGGCACTCGCCGGCTTGACGGTGGCCGACGACAAGACCGTGATCAATGTGATGTCCGGTGTCGGCAACGACGACCTGCGCCGGACGCTGGCCACCGACGCCCCGCTCGTACGGGCCATCCCCCTGCCCGCCATACGCGAGCGCCGCTCCGTCACGGTGGTGTACCCGTCCCACCCGGTGGCGGACACCCTCTTCGAGCGCCTGGGCGGGGTCCTCCCGGTCGCGGACGAGGCCGACTTCAACGTCCTCTCCGCCGTGACGGGGACGCTGACCAGCCACTACTGGTACCTCGCGACGCTCACGTCGTGGGCCGTCGGCCACGGCATCGCCGCCGGCGACGCGGACCGCTACGTCCGCAGCCTCTTCCAGGAGGTCGGTCGCGCCCTGAGCGACGAGACCCGCACCCTGCAGCAGCTCGCGGCGAACCACGAGACCCCGAAGGGCAACAACGAGCGCATCCGCACCACCTGGTTCACCCCCGCCAACTCCGAGGCCCTCACCCGGGCCCTCGACGGCCTCCTCGCCGACCTCACATAGCGGCGCGGTCGGGCCACGGCGTGTCGGTCTCCGTCGGGACGGTGTAGTCGACACCGGGCACGGCGAAGCCGTACAAGCGCTGTACCTCACCACGGAACCAGTCGAGATCGGCGAGGTCGCCCACGGTCTCGGTGGTCGCCTTCTCCCAGCGTTCGGCGACCGCCTGCTGCACAGCGTCGGCGAGCTCCCAGCGGTCGAGGCGCACCCGGCCGTCGCTGTCGAGGACCAGCTCGGTGGTGCCGGTGAGCTGGTCCCACAGATCGGCAAGCTGACCCGTCGGCGGGACGAGGCCGTCGCCGAGGACGCCGCGCAGCAGTCCGGTGTACAGGGCGATGCCCGGGACGGCGGTGGAGGACTGTGTGACGGCGGCGCCGTTGACCGAGGTCACGGCGCGCCCGCCGACGAGCTCGCCGAGGCGTTCGTCGAGGGCGCGGGCGGTGGCTTCCAGGTGGGCCTTTGCCGCTCCGATGGTGCCCTGGCGGTAGATCGCCGCGGTCAGGGGTGAGCCGATGTAGGACAGGGCCGCGGTCGTGAACCCGTCGGCGAGCAGGTCCCGTGCGGCGAGGTGGCCGATCCAGCGCTCCCAGTCGGCGCCGCCCATCACCGCCACGGTCTGTTCGATGTCGTCCCCCGAGGCAGGTTCTGTCTCGACTTCGCGGACGTCGGGACGGCCGTCCTCGTCGAAGACGAGTGTCTTGGTCCGACAGGCCGTACCGATGGGCTTGAGTACGGAGGCGTAGGCGGCACCGGTGTCGGGATCGGTGCGCCGGGGGGCCGCGACCGAGTAGACGAGATGGTCCACGCGCCCTTCGAAGCGCTCTCGGAGCAGGTCGGCGACCTGGTCCTTCATCGCGTCGGAGAAGGCGTCACCGTTGAGGAAGACCATGTCCCGGCCCGCGGCCCGGGCAAGGTCCCGGGTGGCCGCGGTGCGGTACCAGCCGGCGGTGGCCGTGCGCCGCGCACTGGGCGCCTTCTCGAAGCAGACACCGATGCCGCGGATGCCTGAGCGCTTGAGCCCGGCGAGCGTGGCGGCCAGCCCGTACCCGGCCGACGAGCCGATGACCACGGCGACCGGCCCGTCGCCCGTGGGCTCCGCCATGGGGGGCGGGATGTCCCGCCACATGGTGTTCACCAGCTCGCGGCAGCCTCCTGGATGTGAGTCGAGGAAGAGGAAGCCGCGGTTTCGGGGTGAGATCACGCGCTGGTTCACGAGAAGCGTCCTTCGGCCGGCCCGAGCAGGGCACGACGACCACTGGGGTCCGCCGTGTCCTGCAAGTCTTCAAGGCCGCAGGCACAGGCGGAGGGCTCGTCCGGCACAAAGATGCCGCAGCGATCTTGGTGCGTTCGACCACTTCCGGCTCCGCCGGTTCGGCGTCGTGGGCCGACGAGAACGCCGGGCGCGGCTGATGGGGAGTCATGTGCCCGAGGCGGCCAGCTGATCGGCCAGCCGGTGTGCCTGGACGAGCAGGGCGCCGTACGTGGCGACCTCGTCCGGGTCGTCCGTCGTGGTGCGGACCAGGTCCCGGCGCAGCTCGTCCAGCGTCTCGCGCAACCCCGCGACGGCCGCGCGCAGTTCGTCGTCGCACGCCTCGTCGCCGAACCGGCTGTGGCTGTAGAGCCGCAGGGCGTACGCGGTGCGGTGCAGGAACTCGGCGTAGCGGCGGGCGGGTTCGGGGTGCGGCCGGGGGGCCGCGCGGTCCTCGGTCGCCGCCTCCAGCACCGTGCGGGTCACGCCCGCCGTGTGCACGGCCGCGTAGTCCAGCACCACGATCGCGTCGTCGTACCCCTTGCCGGGCGGTGGCACGGCACGGGTGTGCCGGCGGCGCAGGTTGCCGCGCAGGCTCTCCCGGGTCCACGCGAGCGCCGAGCGGGCCTGCTCCACGAGCCGCTGCAGCCGCAGGGCCCGTTCGTGCCAGGCGGCGGCCTCCGCGGGGTCCCAGCGTCCCTCGGCCAGCCCGTGCGCCACGGCTCGCAGGATGTCGTGGGCCTCCTCGGTCGCGTCCTTCAGGACGGCCCGGCTGTCCCGCAGATACAGCGGCGGCCGGACCAGTGCGTTGACCGCGATACCGACCACGGCTCCGAACAGGGCTTCGGTGAGCCGGGCCGCGGAGGTGGCGACGGTGACGGACCCGTTGGTCAGGACGAACAGGGCGCCGGTGGCGGCGTAGATGCCCTGGCTGCCCAGGCGCCGCCAGTGACCGAGCAGCAGCGCGAGGGGCAGGACGACGGCCATCGCGGCCACCGTGTCGTGCAGCGGCAGCGCGACCGCGGTGGCCACGATCGTGCCGGCCGCGATCGCCGCGAGCTGCTGCAGCCCGTGCGCGATCGACCGGTACACGGTCGACTCCACCAGGACCACCGCCACCCACGGCGCGACGAACGCTACCGGCGCGTGCAGCCACCAGCCCGCCACCGCCCAGGCCAGCCACGCGGCCAGGGCCGCCTTCATCGCCTGGACGGCCAGATCCCGCTCCCGGCACGGCCCCGCCCAGGCCCGTGCCGCACCGTGCGCCGCGGCCCTCGTCTCACGCCACAGCGCCTGCCCTGTCACTCGCATGCCACGCACGGCGCCCGGGTGCCACCCCGGACCCCGCTCCATGCCGCCCGCCCACATCGCAGACACCCCGGCCGGCCCGCCGCCCTCGGACCCCTGGGCGCCCAGGGGCAAGTTCATCAACGCCCT
>NZ_JBSFKD010000050.1:0-54550 GCF_053598395.1 Streptomyces sp. NPDC001135
CGACGTGGAGATCATGCCGTTCCGCGTCAGCGAGTCGGACCTGGCCGCCATGAACCAGGCCCACGTGGGCACCATGAGCGACACCGAGATGGACGGCGGGGCGTACCAGCCGGGCTGGCCCTGGCCGGGCACCGGCATGGGCGGCTGGGCGCCGGGCGGCAGCTGCTGCTGCAGGCCCGCCTTCTGGTCGATGGTCGAGCGGTAGTCGACTGCGCCCTGCGTCATCCGCATGTACGCCTCCTCCAGCGAGGCCTGGTGCGGCGACAGCTCCCACAGCCGTACGCCCGCCTCGTGCGCGAGGTCGCTGATCCGGGGCAGCGGCAGCCCGGTCACGCGCAGCGCGCCGTCCTGCTCGGGCAGCACATGGCCGCCCGCCTCGGCGAGCGCGGTGCCGAGCTTCTCGCGCAGCTGGGGCTCGGTGTCGGGGGTGCGCACCCGCGCGAAGTCGGCGGAGTTGGCCGAGATGAAGTCCTTCACACTCATGTCGGCGAGCAGCTGGCCGCGCCCGATGACGATGAGGTGGTCGGCGGTCAGCGCCATCTCGCTCATCAGGTGCGAGGAGACGAAGACCGTACGGCCCTCCGCGGCGAGGGCCTTCATCAGGTTGCGGACCCAGAGGATGCCCTCGGGGTCGAGGCCGTTGACCGGCTCGTCGAACAGCAGCACCTGGGGGTCGCCGAGCAGCGCGGCGGCGATGCCGAGGCGCTGGCCCATGCCGAGGGAGAAGCCCTTGGATCGCTTTTTCGCCACGTCCTGCAGGCCGACCACGCCGAGCACCTCGTCCACGCGCCGGGCGGGAATGCCGGACAGCTGGGCGAGGCTCAGCAGGTGGTTGCGGGCGGACCGGCCACCGTGCACGGCCTTGGCGTCGAGCAGCGCGCCGACCTGGCGGGGGGCGTTGGGCAGCTTCCGGTACGGGTGGCCGCCGATCGTCACCGATCCGGACGTCGGGTTGTCCAGCCCGAGGATCATCCGCATCGTCGTGGACTTGCCCGAGCCGTTCGGCCCGAGGAAGCCGGTGACGGCTCCCGGCCGCACCTGGAAGGAAAGGTTGTACACGGCGGTCTTGTCGCCGTAGCGCTTGGTCAGGCCGACAGCCTCGATCATGCTCCGCACCCATCGAAAGGTTCAGGACAGCGGGGCACACGCCCCCGTAAGGGTTAGGAGGATATCGAGCGGCTGACGGTTCCGCTCAAAAGAAAGCAAAGTCAGAGCATTACGCTGGGTAAGTGTGGCACCTACTGAGCGTCTCTGTGCCTGAGGAGGACGTACCCGCCCACGAGCGCGGCGATCACCCACAGTGCCATGATCCCGAGCCCGCCCCAGGGTCCGTACGGAGCCTCGTCGCCGACCCTCGGCACCACCCGCAGGATCCGGCTGCCCGCCTGGTCCGGCAGGAACTGGCCGATCTTCTTCGTGGCGTCCACGTTGCCGAGGACGTTGGAGATCAGGAAGAAGAACGGCATCAGGATCCCCAGGGACAGCATCGGCGAGCGCAGCATCACGGCGACGCCCATGGAGAACATCGCGATCAGCGCCATGTACAGCCCGCCGCCGAGCACCGCGCGCAGCACACCCGGGTCACCGAGCCCCACCCGGTGGGAGCCGAGCATCGCCTGGCCGAGGAAGAACGCGGCGAAGCTCGTGACCAGGCCGACCGCCAGCGCGAGCGCGGCGGCCACCGCGATCTTGCTGAACAGGAAGGTGGCGCGCCGCGGTACGGCGGCCAGCGAGACCCGGATCATGCCGGTGCTGTACTCGTTCGAGACGACCAGCACGCCGAACACGATCAGAGCGAGCTGGCCGAGGGTCATGCCCGCGAAGGACACGGAGGTCGGATCGAACGACAGCCGTTGCCGCGCCGGCATCGAGTCGAACTGGCTCCGCGTCAGTCCGGAGATGAGCGCGCCGAGGGCGATGGTGACCACCACGGCCAGCGACAGTGTCCACACCGTGGACGCCACCGACCGGATCTTGGTCCATTCGGAGCGGATCACCTGCACGGCCGTCATCCCCGGGCCCCTTTCCAGTCGGCGCCCCACCCCTGCGGGACGGGCTTTGGGTCGGCGTGCGCGTGATACTCCACCGCCTCGGCCGTCAGCTGCATGAACGCCTCCTCCAGCGAGGCCTGCTGCGGACTCAGCTCATGCAGCACGATCCCGTACCGCGCCGCCAGCTCCCCGATCCGCTCGCCCTTGTCGCCCTCCACTTCGAGCGCGCCCGCGCCCGTCTCCACGACGGTGATCCCGTCCTCGTGCAGCACATCGAGCATCCGCTCGCGCTGCGGCGACCGGATGCGCACGTACGACCGGGAGTTCTGCCGGATGAAGTCGGCCATGGAGGTGTCGGCGAGCAGCCGTCCCTGCCCGATGACCACGAGATGGTCGGCGGTCAGCGCCATCTCGCTCATCAGATGGCTCGACACGAACACCGTCCGGCCCTGCGCCGCCAGCGATTTCATCAGGGTCCGGATCCAGTGGATGCCCTCCGGGTCCAGCCCGTTGACCGGCTCGTCGAACATCAGGATGCGCGGATCCCCGAGCAGTGCCGCGGCGATCCCCAGCCGCTGGCCCATACCCAGTGAGAACCCCTTGGCCTTCTTCCGCGCCACGGCGGTGAGCCCGACGGTGTCCAGCACCTGGGCCACCCGGCGCCCGGGGATCCCGTTGCTCTGCGCGAGGCAGAGCAGGTGGTTGTAGGCGTTGCGCCCGCCGTGCACGGCCTTGGCGTCCAGCAGCGCCCCGATGTACGTCAGCGGGTCCTTCAACTGCTGATAGCGCCTGCCGTCGATGCGGACGTCCCCGGCGGTGGGGTGATCGAGCCCGAGGATCATCCGCATGGTCGTGGACTTGCCGGCCCCGTTGGGCCCGAGGAACCCCGTCACCATGCCGGGTCTGACCGAGAAGGTGAGCCCGTCGACCGCCACCTTCTCGCCGTACCGCTTGGTCAGCCCCACCAACTCGATCATGCGGCCACGCTAAAACGGGACGAAGCCCCCTGCCACTTGAAGGCAGGGGGCTTCGAAAGCGACCCAGAGGGGCGCGGGGAACTGCGCGATCAGCCACAGCGGACCCGCAGCTTCCCCACGGCCCGCCGTTACCGGGACTGCTGCGCCGGCACCCCACGAGAAATGGGCTCGTCGTCGCCAGGCGTACCCGCGGCAGCGACCGCCGCACCCGTCAGCGTCGCCAGCATCTCCCGCACGTTCGTCAGCTGGGCGTTGATCGAGTCGCGGCGGTTGGTCAGCGCGGCGAGCTCACGCTCGGACTCCGAACGGATCCGGTCCGCCTTGGCGTTGGCGTCGGCCACGATGTCCTCCGCCTGGCGCTGGGCCGTCTCCACCGTCTGGCGGGCGCGGCGCTCGGCGTCCGTGCGCAGCTTCTCCGCCTCCAGGCGCAGCTGCTCGGCGCGGTGCTCGATCTCCGCCAGCCGCTTCTCGGCCTTCTGCTGACGCGAGGCCAGGTCGCGCTCGGACTGCTCGCGGCGCTTGGCGAGGTTCGTCTCGAAGTCGGCGGCGGCCTGCGCGGCCTTGGCGCGGGTCTCCTCGAAGAGGGCGTCCGCCTCCTCGCGCTTGGACTGCGCGTCCTTCTGCGCCTCGGCACGCAGCTGGGACGCGTCGGCCTTGGCCTTCTCGACGATCCGGACGCCCTCGTCCTCGGCCTTGTTCTTGCGCTCCGCGGCGTAGGACTCGGCGTCGTTGCGGACCTGCTGGGCCGCCGACTCGGCGAGGTCGCGGTGCTGTTCGGCCGCCCGCCGGGCCTCCTCACGCAGCTCCTTGGCCTCTTCCTCGGCCAGCCGCAGGATCTTCTCGACCCGCGCGCCGAGACCCGCGTACGACGGCTCGGCGTCGGTGACCTGTGCCTGGGCGTTCTGCGTTTCGAGGTGCAGCTCCTCGATGCGCTTCTCCAGGGCGGTGATGCGGGAGAGAGCGCTGTCACGGTCGGAGACGAGCTTGGAGATACGTTCGTCCACCTGAGCGCGGTCGTACCCACGCCGCACAAGCTCGAAGCCGTAGGGGGAAGTGTCGCTCATGGGGTTCCTGTCCAATGAGACCGGTGAGGTGATAGGGGGAATCCTAGGGGCCGAAGCGGTGTGTCATCGAGCGGATACGTGTTTGATCTGGAGAATGACACCTCTTTTGGGTGGCTGACTGTCAGAGGCCTTGCCAATGAGTCGGGCAAAGCCCCCAGAAGACACCGGAACCCACCTCTTGCGCTAGCCGTCTGACGATTTGCCACCCGATCGGGGGGCGCCGATCGTCGCACCGGCCTTGACTCCGCCCTCCTTGCCGGACGACGGCGCCTCGAAGGACTCGAGCGCCTCCAGGACGTCCTGGACCCGGGAGATCTCGGCGTTGATGTCCTCGCGGCGGCGCACCAGGATCTCCAGCTCGCGCTTGCCCTCCTCGACCGTGCGCCGCGCCTCGCGGATCGCCTCGGCCTTCAGCTCCTCGGCCTCCTTGATGAGGCTGGCCTTCTTCTGCTCGGCCTCCTTCAGCAGCCCCTCCGCCTTCTTGACGGCGGCGATACGTACCTTGCCCGCCTCGGAGCCGGCGTCCGAGACCAGCTCCTTGGCCTTCGCCTCAGCCTTGGCCAGCTGCTCCTCGGCGGCCTGGATGAGCGCGTCGCAGCGGTCGCCGGTGGACTTCATCGTCTCGGCGGCCTCGCGCCGGGCCCGCTCGTGCAGCTCCTCGATCTCGGTGGTGATCCGCTCGCGCAGCTCCTCGGCGCGCTCCCGGATCGCGGTGGCGTCCCGGCGGGCACCGACCAGCAGTTCGTCGGCGTCCGTACGGGCCTTCTCCACCCGGGCGTTGCCCTCGACGGTGGCCTCGGCGACGATCCGCTCCGCCTCGCTGCGGGCCGCGCCGACCATCGTGTCGGCCTGCGCCTCCGCGTCCGCGGTGGCCTTCAGCGCCTGCGCCTGCGCCTCGGTGAGCAGCTTGTCCGCCTCGGCCGTGGTCTCGGTGATCAGCGTGTCGACCTGCTCGGCCGCCTCCGAGCGCCGCTTGTTGGCGTCCTTGCGGGCCTCGTCCAGGGTCCGCTCGGCCTCCTCGCGGGCGGAGGTGACCAGCCGCTCGGCCGTTTCCTCCGCGTCCGCCTTGAGCTGTTCGGCCTCCGCCCGCACCCGCTCGGCGTGCGCCTGCGCGGAGCCGACGGTCTCGGCGGCCTCGGCGCGCAGCCGCTCGGCGTCGTCGGTGGCCTCCCCGACGAGCTGCTCGGCGTTCGCCAACGCCTCCGCGCGCACCCGGTCCGCCTCGGCCAGTGCCTCGGCGCGCAGCCGCTCGGCCTCGGCCACGGTCTCCGTCTGCAGCCGGTCCGCCTCGGCCAGTGCCTCCGTGCGCACCCGGTCGGCCTCCGCGACCGTCTCGGTCTGGAGCAGCTCGGCCTCGTTGCGGGCCTCGGTGATGAGGGTGTCCGCCTGGGTCGCCGCGTCCGACCGGATCCGGTTGGCGTCCTCGCGGGCGTCCGCGCGGGTGCGCGCCGCCGCCTGGTCCGCCTCGGCGAGCGCGTCCGACGCCTCGGTGCGCACCCGCTGGGCGTAGTCGGACGCGTCCGAGCGCAGCCGCTCGGCCTCCGCCATCGCCTCCGCGACCGTACGCTCGGCCAGCGCCTTGGCGGCCTCCGCCTCCTCGTTCGCCTGGCGGCGGACACGACTGGCGTCCTCGCCGGCCCGCTCCCGCTCGGCGTAGGCGTCGGCGCGGAGCCGGTCCGCCTCCTCCTCGGCCTCCCGCTTCGTACGGTCCGCCGCGTGCTCGGCGGCCGAGCGCAGCCCGGTGATCTCCTCCTGCGCCTGCTCGTGCAGCCCGGCGACGGAGTCCCGTACCTGCTGGGCGTGCTGCTCGGCGGCGGAGACCATCTCGGTGGCGCGCCGGTCGGCCTCCTCCACCAGCCGGATCGCCTCGGCCTGCGCCTCCTCGACCCGCTTGCGGGCGGAGGCCAGCAGTTCCTCGCTCTGCTCACGGGCGCGCCGGCGCTCCTCGTCGGCCTCCGCGCGGGCCGCGCCGAGGGTCTCCTCGGCCTCACGGCGGCGCCGGGCGGCCTCCTCCTGGGCGGCGGCCAGGGTCTCGGAGGCCTCGGTGCCGAGCCGCTCGGCGGCGGCCTGCGCCTCCGCGCGCACCCGGTCCGCGGTGTCCTGGGCCTCCGCCTTGAGCCGCTCGGCCTCGGCGGCGGCCTCGGAACGCAGCCGTACGGCGACGGCCTCGCCCTCGGCGCGGGAGGCGGACGCGTCGGACGCGGCCTCGGTGCGCAGCCGTTCGGCCTCGGCCTCGGCCTGCTGCTGGAGCGCACGGATCCGCTCGGCCGACTCCGTGCGCAGCCGCTCGGCCTCCTCGGCGGCCTCGCGGCGGATCCGGGCGGCTTCCTCGCGGGCGTCGGTCAGCGCCTGCTCGGCGGACGCGAGCCGCTCCTGCGCCTCCGTCTGGAGGCGGGTCAGCTCCTCGGCGGCCTCGGTGCGGCGGGCCTCGATGATCCGCTCGGTCTCCTCGCGCAGCTCGCGCGCGGCGGTCTCGGCGTCCGTCCGGAGGGTCTCGACCTGCTCGTCGGCCTCGGCGCGCAGCCGCTCGGCCTCCTTGCGGGCCCGGTCCAGGGTCTCCTCGGCCTGCCGGCGCAGGCCGGTGGCCCGCTCGATGGCCTCGGTGCGGACCTTCTCGCTGTCGCCGGTCGCGGTCTTCCGCAGCTCGTCGGCGTCCGCCTTGGCCTTGGCGAGCAGCTCCTCGGCGGACCTGGCCGCCTCCTCGATCTGCGCGACAGCCTCCCGGCGGGCCTCCGCACGGATCGATTCGCCCTCGGCGACCGCGTCGGCGCGCAGCTGCTCGGCCTCGCCGCGCAGCCGGCGGGCCTCCTCCTGCAGCTCGACCGTCTTGGCGCGGTACTCCTTGGTGTCGTCCTTCGCCGCGCCCTTGAGCTGCTCGGCGATGTCGTGCGCCTCGGCGCGCAGCCGGTCCGCCTCGGCCTCGGCCTCCGTGCGGATCCGCTCGGCCTCCTCGGCGGCGGCCTTGGTGGTGGTCCTGGCCTCCTCCGACGCCTTGTTGAGGACGTCCTCGGCGGTCTTGGCGGCCTTGGACAGCTGGGTCGCGCTCTCCTCGGCGGTGACCGTACGGGCCTTCTCGGCGGCCTCGGCGAGGATCTTCTCGGCCTCGGCGCGGGCGTCGGCGACCAGCTGCTCGGCCTCGGACCGGGTGTTCTCGGCCTCCTTGGTGGCCTCCTCGACCAGCCGGGCGACCTGCTCCTTCGCGGTGCGCGTGCGGGCCTCGCCCGCGGCCTCGGCGCTCGCGAGTGCCTTGGCGGCGGCCTCCTTCGCCTCCGTCTGCAGCTTCTCGGCCTCGGTCTGCGCCTTGCGCAGCGCCTCCTCGGCCGCCGTCATCCGCTCCTCGGCGGCCCGGGTCAGCTCGGCGGCCTGCCGGCGCGCGGCGTCCGACTCGGTGACGGTGGTGGTGCGCAGCTGCTCGGCGTGGTCGGTGGCCTCCTGCGCCTGGGTGGAGGCGGCGTTCAGCAGGCGTTCGGCGTCGGCGCGGGCGCGGCGCAGGAGCTGCTCGGCCTCCGCGCGGGCCGCCTCGGCGTCGCTCTGCAGCCGCTCCCGGGCCTCCCGGGTCAGCCGCTCGGCCTCCGCGCGGGCGGCGGCCATCGCCTGCTCGGCCTCGGCGCGGGACTCGTCCAGCAGCCGGCGGGCCTGCTGCTCGGTGCGGGCGCGCAGCTGCTCCGCCCAGGCCACGTTCTCGTTGACGTGCGACTCGACGGTGGCGCGGCGCTCGGCCAGCTCCTGGTCGAGCTGCTGGCGCCGGGTCACCGCCTCCTGGTGCAGCTCCGCCTGGAGCCGGGCGGCCTGCTCGGCGTGCTCCTGCAGGATGCGCTGGGTCTGCGCGCGGGCCTGGCTCAGCTCCCGCTCGGCGTCCTGACGCAGCTGGTCAGCCTGCATCTGGGCGTTGCGGAGCAACTGTTCGGCCTGATAGCCGATGTCACCGCCGTCGAAGGCGGGCCTGGTCATCAGGGTGCGGCGCGCCTCGTGCAGCTTGGCGCGCAGCACCTCGACCTGGTAGCCGAGGTCCTCGGCGTGCTGGATCGCCTTTTCCCGCTCGGTCCTCAGCCGCTTCATCTCGGCCTCGAACCGAGAGAGGTGGTCGACGTCAGCCGCCGGCTCTCGCTCCTGGCTCTCGTAGCCCCGCACTGCGCGGTCCCATCCGTCCCCTGGTCAGCTTCTCCAACGAGCCTCGTCCTCCGCCGAACGGGGCCCCCGGGGAATGGTGTCAGATCAACGGCGGAGCACGGGCTGCTGCCCCGACGCTCGTCCCCCGAAACCCGGACCCCGGCATGCGGTCGTCCCGGTTCGAGGGACGACCGCCCCCAACCCTACCGGCCCTTATGTACGGGAGTCAGTGCTCAGGGGACTCAACCGGGGCCGAAGTGACCAGTTCTGTGAGGACACCGTGGCAATCCTTGGGGTGCAGGAAGGTGATCCGCGAGCCCATGGAGCCCCGCCGGGGCTGGTCGTAGAGCACGCGGACGCCCTTCTCCCGGATCGCCTCGGAGTCGCCGTCCACGTCCGCCGTGCCGAAGGCGATGTGGTGGACGCCCTCCCCGTTCTTGGCCAGCCACTTGCCGACCGCCGAGTCCTCGCGGGTCGGCTCCAGCAGCTGCAGGTAGGAGGCGCCGCCGTCCGACGTCTCGTTGATCTTGAGCATGGCCTCGCGCACGCCCTGCTCCTCGTTGACCTCGGTGTGGAACACCTCGAAGCCGTACGTGGCCCGGTAGAACTCGACGGTCGCGTCGAGGTCGTGGCAGGCGATCCCGATGTGGTCGATTCGCGTCAGCATGGATTCAGTGCAGCGCCACGACGGTGGTTACGCAACGTGCGAGCGATCACACTGACAGGCCGGTGACGGCACGGAGTGCCACTCAGTACATTCGAAGTAAACCCTCGTTCACTCCTCGGCTGTGCAGGCCGGTAAGGGGATCGCAGCTCATGCCTTCTGGAACGACCAGCTCGGTGATCGTCGCCGGCGCGCGCACGCCCATGGGACGACTCCTGGGCTCCCTCAAGTCCTTCTCCGGGGCCGACCTGGGCGGCTTCGCGATCAAGGCCGCCCTCGACCGTGCGGGGATCGGCGGCGACCAGGTGCAGTACGTGATCATGGGCCAGGTGCTGCAGGCCGGCGCGGGCCAGATCCCGGCCCGCCAGGCGGCCGTCAAGGCCGGCATCCCGATGAACGTCCCCGCGCTCACCATCAACAAGGTGTGTCTGTCCGGCCTGGACGCCATCGCGCTCGCCGACCAGCTGATCCGCGCCGGCGAGTTCGACATCGTGGTGGCCGGCGGCCAGGAGTCCATGACCAACGCCCCGCACCTGCTGCCGAAGTCCCGCGACGGCTTCAAGTACGGCGCGGTCCAGATGCTCGACGCGATGGCGTACGACGGTCTGACCGACTCCTTCGAGGGCATCGCCATGGGCGAGTCCACCGAGAAGCACAACACCCGCCTGGGCATCGCCCGCCCCGAGCAGGACGAGATCGCCGCCCTGTCCCACCAGCGGGCCGCCGCCGCGCAGAAGAACGGCCTGTTCGAGGCCGAGATCACCCCGGTGGAGATCCCGCAGCGCAAGGGCGACCCGGTGCTGTTCAGCAAGGACGAGGGCATCCGCGGCGACACCACGGCCGAGTCGCTGGCGAAGCTCCGCCCGGCCTTCTCCCGCGAGGGCACGATCACCGCGGGCTCCTCCTCACAGATCTCGGACGGTGCGGCGGCCGTGGTCGTGATGAGCAAGGCCAAGGCCGAGGAGCTGGGCCTCGACTGGCTCGCCGAGATCGGCGCGCACGGCAATGTGGCGGGACCGGACAACTCCCTGCAGTCCCAGCCGTCCAACGCCATCCAGCACGCCCTGAAGAAGGAGGGCCTGCAGGTCTCCGACCTCGACCTCATCGAGATCAACGAGGCCTTCGCCGCCGTCGCCGTGCAGTCGATGAAGGACCTCGGCGTGTCCACCGAAAAGGTGAACGTGAACGGTGGTGCGATCGCCCTGGGTCACCCGATCGGCATGTCCGGCGCCCGGCTCGTGCTCCACTTGGCCCTCGAGCTCAAGCGCCGCGGCGGCGGTGTCGGCGCGGCCGCGCTGTGCGGTGGCGGCGGCCAGGGTGACGCGCTCATCGTGCGGGTACCGAAGGCCTGAATTCCCTGTACGACGCTGACGGTACGTCGCTGAAGTGAACGGAGCTGTTTGATGCAGGACGTCTCCTCTCTGGTGGCCCAGGCCAGGGCAGGCCGGCCGCGCGCCGTGGCCCGGCTGATCTCCTTGGTGGAGGGGGCGTCCCCGCAGCTCAGGGAGGTCATGGCGGCGCTGGCCCCGCTGACCGGCAACGCCTATGTGGTGGGCCTGACGGGCTCCCCGGGCGTCGGCAAGTCGACCTCCACCTCCGCGCTCGTCACGGCGTACCGCAAACAGGGCAAACGGGTGGGCGTCCTGGCCGTCGACCCGTCGTCCCCCTTCTCCGGCGGGGCCCTGCTCGGCGACCGGGTCCGCATGTCGGACCACGCCTCCGACCCCGGCGTCTACATCCGCTCCATGGCCACCCGGGGCCATCTGGGCGGCCTCGCCTGGGCGGCCCCCCAGGCGATCCGCGTCCTCGACGCGGCCGGCTGCGACGTGGTCCTGGTCGAGACCGTCGGCGTCGGCCAGTCGGAGGTCGAGATCGCCTCCCAGGCGGACACGAGCGTGGTGCTCCTGGCCCCCGGCATGGGCGACGGCATCCAGGCGGCGAAGGCGGGCATCCTGGAGATCGGCGACGTGTACGTCGTCAACAAGGCGGACCGGGACGGCGCCGACGCCACCGCCCGGGAGCTGAACCACATGCTCGGCCTCGGCGAGTCCCGCGGCCCCGGCGACTGGCGCCCGCCGATCGTGAAGACGGTCGCGGCCCGTGCCGAGGGCGTCGACGAGGTCGTCGAAGCCCTGGAGAAGCACCGCGCGTGGATGGAGGAGCGCGGCGTGCTCGCCGAGCGCCGCAGGGCGCGGGCGGCCCGCGAGGTGGAGACCATCGCCGTCACCGCGCTGCGCGAACGCATCGGCGACCTGCACGGCGACCGACGCCTCAGCGCGCTCGCGGAGCGCATCGTGGCGGGCGAACTGGACCCGTACCGCGCGGCGGACGAGCTGGTCGCGGGCCTGACGCAGGGCTGAGGGGCGCCGCTGTGCCGATCACGCTGCTACGTTGACCGGCATGTTCCTCTTCATGGCGTAGAGCGCACACCGGACCGCGGGGCCGACCACACGGCCACCGCGTCCTTCGGCGTCCCCTCTTCCGCCTCCCTCAGAGGAACTCCAGGGAACTCCAGCGTGTCCACGCACCCTTCGCGGCCCCATGGGCCTGCCGTCGCCTTCCCGCCTGCCGTCCGACGCCTGGCCCGCGCGCTCGCCCGCACCCGCCGCCCCGCCCGTACGTCGGGCGGACGACCGGACGGTGACGGCAGGCCCTCGTACGCCGCCGTCCTGCGCATCCCGCATGCGCGCCGCACCGTCGCCGCCGCCCTGCTCGCCAGGCTGTCGTACGGCGTCGTCCCGCTGTCCCTGACGCTCGCCGTGACCCGGGCGTCCGGGTCGTACGCGACGGCGGGCACCGTCATGGCGCTGTTCTCCGCCACCAGTGTCTTCCTGTCGCCCGCCCGGGCGGCGCTCATCGACCGCCACGGCCCGCGGCGTGCGCTCGTCCCGATGGCCGGGGCCCACATCGCGCTGCTCGGGCTGCTCACGGTGACCGTCTGGCGCCCGGGCGCGGTTCCGCCGCTCGCCCTCGGTGCGGTGACGGCCGCCGCCGGGGCCTGTACTCCGCCGCTCGGGCCGACGATGCGGGCGGTGTGGGGGCGCCTCGCCCCGGACCGGGCGCTGCTGCAGCGCGCCTACAGCCTCGACGCCGTCGCCGAGGAACTGCTGTTCGTGTCGGGTCCGCTGCTGGTCGGGGTGCTCGTCGCGTTCGCTCCGCCGGCGGCCGGTGTCCTCGCCGGGGCGGTGCTGATGGCGGCGGGGACGGCGGGGTTCGTGTCATCTCCCGCGGTGCGCGCGGTGCCGGCCGGCGGGCGTACGCCGGACCGGGACCCGGCCGGGCGGCGGGTGCCGCGCGGGCTCGGACGGCCGGTGGTCGCCGCCGCCGGGGTCGGCCTCGCGCTGGGCGTGGTCGAGCTGCTGGTGGTGGCGTTCGCCGAGGGGCACGGCAGCGAAGGCGGCGCGGGCTGGGTGCTCGCCGCCCTGTCCGCCGGAAGCGCCGTCGGCGGGCTGCTCAACGGGGCCGTCTCCTGGCGGGCCACCACCGGGGCACGCCTGTCCCTGCAGGCGGCCGGGCTGGGGCTGGTGCTGTGTGCCGCCGGGCTGGTACACGGGGTGGGCACGCTCGCCCTGGCGGTGGCGGCCGGCGGGCTCTTCGTGTCCCCGCTGATCACCACCGCGTACCTCATCGCCGACGAGGCCGCGCCGCCCGAGGCCCGGGTCCGGGCCGGTGCCTGGGTCAACACGGCCCTCAACGCGGGCGGTACGGCGGGTGCCGCGGTCGCCGGGGTGCTGGTCGGATGGCTGCCACCGGGACCGTGCTTCGCGGTGACCGGTGCGGTGATGCTCCTGACGGCGGTGGCCGTCACCCGGGGCGCGGCTCGCACGAGAGGGACGGAAGACCCCGCACCCCTGCTGTGACGGCCCGCGTCGGCCGTCGGTTCGTACGGCTCGGCGGGGACGACGGCGGGCGGAGGTGTGCGGGAACTCCGCCTGCCGTCGGCTCACGGGCGCCGGGTGCCCGCGGCTACGGACGTCCGCGTTGACCGCGCAGATGCTCCGCGATCGGTTTGAGTGCCTTGTCCAGCTCTATCAGCGCCTCGGGCGACAGCAGGTCGATGAAGTGCCGCCGCACGGACGCCACGTGGTGCGGCGCCACCTTCTTCATCGTCTCCATGCCGTGCTCGGTCAGTACGGCGTACAGCCCCCGCCGGTCGGACTCGCAGTTCTCGCGGCGTACCAGGTTCGCGTTCTCCATCCGCGTGATCTGGTGCGACAGTCGGCTCTTGGACTGCAGGGTCGCGGAGGCGAGGTCGCTCATCCGCATCCGTACGTCGTCCGACTCGGACAGATTGACGAGGATCTCGTAGTCGTTCATCGTCAGGCCGAACGGCTGCAGATCCTTCTCCAGCTGGTACGTCAACAGCCTGTTGACCTCCAGGTGGGTGCGCCAGGCGCACTGCTCCGCATCGGTCAGCCAGCGCGTGGCCGTCTCGGTCTCCATGAATGAAGTCTACCTAAGAAGTTGAATGACGAACTACTTCGGGTGGTGTGACAGTGCGCACGCGTTCGACGTCACACTCCGCAGACTACCGCTCACAGCCCGAAGCGACGCTGGAGGTCCCCCAGCTGTCCGGGAAGGCGCGGTGCGCCCGAGGGTTGCGGACCGTGTCCGCCCGGTGCCGCTGCGCCACCCCCGGGGACCCCTGGTTCGGACGGGACGACCCCTGTCGCCGCCTCGCCCATGAGGGTCTCCGTGGACTGCAGCAGGACCGTCCCGGCGCCCACGAACTCGAACTGGTGCTCCTCCCCGGATGCCCCGCCGAGGCCCGTCATCGCACGTAGTCCGCCCAGTACACCCGCCAGATACCCGTGGTCGTAGTGGTGGCACGGTGACGGGCAGTCGGCCCACCCGACGAGCGCCTGCGGGTCGACCCGGATCGGAGGTTCCATGAACACCACCGGACCGTTAGATGCCGCCACAAACTTTCCGGTTCCGATAAGGGTCAGAAAACCCGGCACGATCGATTGCTTGAGCGCGAGACTTGGCTGAAAAGCGAGCAGGTTGCCCGCGCGAATGGTCAAGTTCCCGTCGTCCAGGTCGTAGGAGTTGACGTCGAAGGCCCGGTCGGCCAGCAGCATCTTGCCGGAGCCCGCCGCCACGACCCAGTCGCTCGCGTGCAGTGGCGAATGGAACGAGGTACGGACAAGTCGGTCGAGTCGCCCGTGTCCGATGCCGTTGAACTCGATCGCCCCGTAGTAGGCGATCATCTTCCCCTTCTGCAGGAACCACTCCCCGCCCTTGAGCTCGACGCAGAACGTGTAGTTGTTCACGTTGTCGTCGGCGGGCAGCGTCATCGGGTCGTGCACCACCGGGCCGCCGGGGGTGCCGTGCAGGGCTCCGTGCGCGCTCACAGCTTTTCCTCCGAGGCCTGGACGTAGACCGTGCCGTTGCCGCTCAGCTCCAGCTGGAAGGCCTCGCCGGAGCCGCGGCCCACCATCTCGCGCCAGCCGAGCGCGGCGGACAGCCTGTTGCGGACCTCGCCGTGGTGGGCGACGTAGGCCTGCGGGTCGACATGGACCGGGCGCTGAGGTGTGACCGGGATCTCGAAGACGCCGCCGTGCGCCATCACGGCGACCGAACCCCGGCCCTGCAGGGTCGTGGTGAACAGGCCCTGCCCGGTGACCTGCCCCCGGACCAGGCCCATCACCCCGCCCTGGGAGCCCATGAACATCGTCCCCTGCCGGAGGGTGCCCTCGAAGGCGAGCAGGCGGTCGGCCTCCACGTAGAGGGTGTCGCCGGTGAGGTGGATGACATGCACGTGGTGGCCGCCGTGCCCGAAGAAGACGGTGCCGCTGCCCTCGACGGTCATCAGCGGGGTCGCCTCGCCCGTCACCCGGCGCCCGACCATCGACATCAGCCCGCCCTGGCCGCCCTGCAGGTTCGGCGTGAAGGACACGTCCCCCCGGTAGGCGAGCATCGCGCCGCGCTGGCTGAACAGCCGCTGCCCGGGCAGCACGGTCGCCTCGACCATCTTGGAGTTGATCTCCCGGAACGCCATGGCTACAGATCCCCCGCGATCGTGTTCCGTTCGCTCGGCTGCACATACACCAGTCCGTCGCCCTCGAAGCGGATCTGGAAGGCCTCGCCGCCGCCCTCACCGAGGAACGTGCGGAACGTCACGCCGGACTGGAAGGACTGCCGGACGCTGCCCTGATGGGCGATATAGGCGCCCGGGTCGACGATCAGCGGGTACTGCGGGGCGACCCGGAGCACCACCGCCGGCCCGTCGGACATGATGGCCGCCTGCCCGTGCCCCTCGACCGTGGTCGTGAACAGCCCGTTGCCCTGCGAGGCGCCGCGCAGCCCGGTGAACGTCGTGCCCGTTCTGAGCCCCGCGTCGGTCGCGAGCAGATTGCTGGACTCCACGTACAGCTTGTCGCCCTGGAGGCCGACCAGGTTGATCTCCGAGGCCCGGTCCGCGAACCAGCACGTGCCGTGCCCTTTCACCTCCATCACCGTCATCTGCTCGCCGGTGAGCCGCCGCGTCACCATGCCGCGCAGCCCCTCCCCGCCACCGCTCAGCTTCTTGAAGCTCATCTGCCCGTCGTACGCGACCATCGAGCCGTTCTTCGCCTTCACGGCGTCCCCGGTCATGTCGACGGCGAGCACCTTGCTTCCCTGCAGTCGGAACATCGCCACGCAGCGAAAGTAGCGGCGGCACGGGTGGACGGAACAGGGCCTGTGGGTGGACAGCGACCCTGAGCGCACCCCTACGGGCGTCGTTTGCCACAATGGCGGGACGTTTGTGCTTCCGTTCACAAGGCGGATCACGAAGCGATCGCGCCGTCAGCGACTCTCCCACCGAAGGTGACCCGTGGACCTCAAGACAGCCTCCGCCATCCGCCGCCTCCGACTGATCTCCGTGCCGGAGGGCATTTCCTGGATCATCCTCGCGGCCTGCACCGTCATCAAGTACACGGTCGACAGCGGCTTCGACGTGGCGCCGGTGCTGGGCCCGATCCACGGCGTGCTGTTCGTGCTCTACGTGATCTTCTGGGCGGACGCCTGGAACCGGACCAAGTGGGCCAAGGGCAAGGCCGCTCTCTACTTCGCGTACTCGGTCGTTCCCGGCGGCGGCTTCATCATCGAGCGCGCGCTGCGCCGCGAGGCCGAGGACGCCGTCATCGCCGCCCGCGCCCGCAAGGAAGGAATCGTGAACGCGTGATCGTCGCCTTCTCCGTGACGCCGCTCGGCGTCGGCGAAGACGTGGGGGAGTACGTCGCCGACGCCGTCCGGGTGGTCCGCGAGTCGGGCCTGCCCCACCGCACCGACGCGATGTTCACGTCCGTCGAGGGGGAGTGGGACGAGGTCATGGACGTCGTCAAGCGGGCGGTCGCCGCCGTGGAGGCGCGGGCGCCGCGCGTCTCGCTCGTCCTCAAGGCCGACATCCGTCCCGGGGTGACCGACGGGCTCACCTCCAAGGTGGAGACGGTGGAGCGGTATCTGGCCTAGGCGTCGAGGGCGTGGCCGGTGACGCGGTGAGTGCCATGCCCAGCGGTGTCCGCTCGTACAGCACCTGGTGGCCGTAGCGGCGCGCCGTCAGCAGGCCCGCGTCGCGCAGCACGGTCAGATGGGACGACACCGACGACGGGGCCAGCCGCAGCCGGTGCGCCAGCGCCGAGGTGGTCGCCGGTTCGTCCAGCGCGGACAGGACCGCCGCCCTGTTGCGGCCCAGCAGCCGTACCAGCGCGTCCGGGGTACCGGCGTCCGGCTCGGTCCACAGGCCTGCGATACCGCGCGCCGGATAGACCACGGTGGGCTGCCACGGTGCTTCGAAACCGGTGACCACGTCGGGCCACGAGAACACGCTCGGCATCAGGACCAGGCCCCGGCCGTCGAGGTCGCGGGTGTGCTCGGTGTGCAGCGCGAGCGTCAGCGTACGGCCGTCCCAGGACAGCCGGCTGTCCAGTTCCGGCAGCAGGGTGCCGAGCCCCACCTCGGCCAGCCGCCGCGAGTGGAAGGCCACGTCCGCCTCCAGCAGCGCCCGCAGCCGGGGCCAGTCCGGCGCGATCAGGGCCCGCCAGGCCTCCTCCATGGCGTCCGCCAGCTCCCGGATCATCCGTGCCGGGTCCGCGAGCCAGGCCCGGCCCCGGGGCGACTCGAGCGCGCCCGGGGTGCAGGCCAGCGCATGGGCGGTGTCCTCGCGGGCCGCCTGCGGGTCGGACGCCCGGACGGCCGCGATCTCCTCCTCGAAGGTGGCGGCCGGTCCGATCGGCGGTGCGCCGAGCCAGTCCGGTGAGTGGCCGCGCCGGGGCATCAGCAGCCACAGCGGAGCCAGGTCGAGTCCGGCCGCCGCGTCCCTGATCCGGCGCAGCCAGGGTGCCTGATAGGCGTGCCGGTCGGGCCGGTTGAGGGTGCGTACCGCCTCCTGGGTCTCCCACAGCGGGGAGAGCGCGAACCGGCAGCGCAGGAAGTCGTCGTCGCCGAAGTGCAGACGGGAGGGCACGGGCCACCTCGGGGAAGATTCGGCTGGAGCCGAAACTCTACGCCCGCCGGACCGTCGCCGGGCACGCTCCCGGCATGTCCGCACCACCGCAGGCCGCCCCGGCACCCGCCGGCTACGGCCGTGTCTTCGCCGTGCCCGAGTTCCGGGCCGTCTTCACCGCCCACGTGCTGTCCATGCTCGGCGTGATCACCAGCGAGATCGCGCTGTCGGTCCTCGTCTACGACCTCACCCGCTCGCCCCTGCTCAGCGCGCTCACCTTCGCGCTGGGCTTCCTGCCGTACGCCGTCGGCGGCACCCTCCTCGCACCCGTCGCCGACCGCTTCCCGGCCCGGCGTGTACTCGTCACCTGCGACCTGGTGTGCGCCGGCTGCGTGGCCCTGATGACCGTCCCGGGCACCGGCGTCGGCCTGCTCCTCGCGCTGCGCTGCGCGCCGGCCGTCGTCTCGCCGGTGCTCTCCGGCACCCGCATGGCCACGCTGGCCGACTTCCTCGGCGACGGCGACCTGTTCGTGCTCGGCCGCTCCCTGCTGCGGATCGTCGCCCAGAGTGCCCTGCTCGTCGGCTACGGCCTCGGCGGTCTGCTCCTCACCGCCGTCAGCCCGCGCCACGCCCTGCTGATCACCGTCGGCACGTTCCTCGCCTCCGCCCTGCTGCTGCGCTACGGCACCCGGCACCGCCCCGCCCGCGCACGCCGACGCACGGACACCCCGAAGCCGGGTCCGCGCCCGCTCTTCGCCGACCGCCGGGTGCGCGTCCTGCTGCTCCTGTCCTGGACCCCGGCGGCGTTCGCGGTCGTCCCCGAGGCGCTGGCGGCGCCGTACGCGGACGAGCTGGGCAGCGGCTCGGCGGGCCTCGGGCTGCTGATGTGCGCCCTGCCCGTCGGCACGGTGGCCGGCGAACTGTTCGCCGGGGCCAGGCTCGGACCCGTGGCCCGCGAACGCGTCGCCCTCCCCCTCCTGTGTCTGACCCTGCTGCCGTACGTCGCATACGCCCTGCGCCCCGGGCTCAGCGCCTCGCTGCTGCTCCTGCTGCTGTCCGGGGCCGGCTCGGCGTACAGCCTGGGTCTGGACCAGTGGTTCGTCCGGGCCGTGCCGCAGGAGCTGCGCGGGCGGGCCATGACCGTGCTGAGCGCCGGACTGATGACCGTCCAGGGCGTCGGCATGGCGCTGGCCGGGGTGGCGGCGCAGGTGGCGGGCGTGCGGACGACGGTGGCGGGAGCCGGTGCGGCGGGCGTCCTGTGCTGCTGCGGGCTGGCCGCGACGGTCCGGGCGACCGAAAGCCGAGACGGGGCTGCCCGGCATATGACCGGCCGGTAGGGTCTGATGACGTGCCGAAGCCTCTCAGCCTCCCCTTCGACCCCATCGCCCGTGCCGACGAGCTCTGGAAGCAGCGCTGGGGAAACGTGCCGTCCATGGCCGCGATCACCTCGATCATGCGGGCCCAGCAGATCCTGCTCGCCGAGGTGGACGCGGTGGTCAAGCCGTACGGACTGACGTTCGCGCGGTACGAGGCGCTGGTGCTGCTCACCTTCTCCAAGGCCGGTGAGCTGCCCATGTCCAAGATCGGCGAGCGGCTGATGGTGCATCCGACGTCGGTCACGAACACCGTCGACCGGCTGGTGAAGTCCGGGCTGGTGGCCAAGCGGCCCAATCCCAACGACGGACGCGGCACCCTCGCCGTCATCACCGACAAGGGCCGCGAGGTGGTCGACGCGGCCACCCGCGACCTGATGGCGATGGACTTCGGCCTCGGGGCGTACGACGCGGAGGAGTGCGCGGAGATCTTCGCGCTGCTCCGTCCGCTGCGGGTCGCGGCACACGACTTCGAGGAGTGACCCCGGGCAAGATCTCCCGGAACGGGTGGTTACGCTCGACTGCATGAAGAAGAGCGTGCTGACCCGCTACCGCGCCATGGCCTACGTCACCGGTGTGCTGCTGGTCCTGCTGACCCTGGGCGTGATCGCCAAGTACGGGCTGCACATCGACGGTGCCGACAAGTTCACCACTTTCATCGGCATCGCCCACGGCTGGCTGTACGTCGTCTACCTGATCTTCGCGTTCGATCTGGGTTCGAAGGCGAAGTGGCCCGCCGCCAAGCAGCTGTGGGTGCTGCTCGCGGGGACCATCCCCACCGCCGCCTTCTTCGTCGAGCGGAAGGTCAGCCGCGAGCTGGAGGCCCGGGTCGCCGACCCGGCCCCGGCCGTCGCCAAGGCCTGAGGCTCCCCGCGGGGACCGGACTCCACCGCCGTACGAGCGTCGTGCGGCGGTCAGCCATCGACATTTACTAGGACGTCCAAGTAAATTCGAAGGCATGGACGCTCACGCCATCGAGGAGGGCCGCCGACGCTGGCAGGCCCGCTACGACGCCGCGCGCAAGCGCGACGCTGACTTCACCACGCTCTCCGGCGACCCCGTGGAGCCGGTGTACGGGCCCCGACCGGGTGACACGTACGAGGGATTCGAGCGGATCGGCTGGCCCGGGGAGTACCCCTTCACCCGCGGCCTCCATCCGACCGGCTACCGCGGGCGAACCTGGACGATCCGGCAGTTCGCCGGGTTCGGCAACGCCGAGCAGACCAACGAGCGGTACAAGATGATCCTCGCCGCCGGCGGCGGGGGTCTGTCCGTCGCCTTCGACATGCCCACGCTGATGGGCCGCGACTCCGACGACCCGCGCTCGCTGGGCGAGGTCGGGCACTGCGGTGTCGCCATCGACTCGGCCGCCGACATGGAGGTCCTGTTCAAGGACATCCCGCTCGGCGAGGTGACGACGTCCATGACCATCAGTGGTCCGGCCGTGCCCGTCTTCTGCATGTACCTGGTCGCCGCCGAGCGGCAGGGCGTGGACCCGTCGGTCCTCAACGGCACGCTCCAGACCGACATCTTCAAGGAGTACATCGCGCAGAAGGAGTGGCTCTTCCAGCCCGAGCCCCATCTGCGCCTCATCGGCGACCTCATGGAGCACTGCGCCGCCGGCATCCCCGCCTACAAGCCGCTGTCCGTCTCCGGCTACCACATCCGCGAGGCGGGGGCGACGGCCGCGCAGGAGCTGGCGTACACGCTGGCCGACGGCTTCGGGTACGTGGAGCTGGGGCTCAGCCGCGGGCTCGACGTGGATGTGTTCGCGCCCGGGCTGTCCTTCTTCTTCGACGCGCACGTGGACTTCTTCGAGGAGATCGCCAAGTTCCGGGCGGCGCGCCGCATCTGGGCGCGCTGGATGCGGGACGTGTACGGCGCGCGGAGCGAGAAGGCGCAGTGGCTGCGGTTCCACACGCAGACCGCCGGGGTCTCGCTGACCGCGCAGCAGCCGTACAACAACGTGGTCCGTACGGCCGTGGAGGCGCTGGCCGCCGTGCTCGGCGGGACCAACTCGCTGCACACCAACGCCCTCGACGAGACCCTTGCCCTGCCCTCCGCGCAGGCGGCGGAGATCGCGCTGCGCACGCAGCAGGTGCTGATGGAGGAGACCGGGGTCGCCAACGTGGCCGACCCGCTGGGCGGCGCGTGGTACGTCGAGCAGCTGACGGACCGGATCGAGGCCGACGCGGAGAAGATCTTCGAGCAGATCAAGGAGCGGGGCCTGCGCGCCCACCCGGACGGGCGGCACCCCATCGGGCCGATCACCTCCGGGATCCTGCGCGGGATCGAGGACGGCTGGTTCACCGGCGAGATCGCCGAATCCGCCTTCCGGTACCAGCAGGCGCTGGAGAAGGGGGACAAGAGGGTCGTCGGCGTCAACGTGCACACCGGGTCCGTCACCGGGGACCTGGAGATCCTGCGGGTCAGCCACGAGGTGGAGCGGGAGCAGGTCCGCGTGCTGCGGGAGCGGAAGGAGGCGCGGGACGAGTCCGCGGTGCGCTCGGCGCTGGACGCGATGCTGGATGCCGCCCGGAACGGCTCCAACATGATCGAGCCGATGCTGGACGCGGTACGGGCCGAGGCGACCCTGGGCGAGATCTGCGGGGTGCTGCGGGACGAGTGGGGCGTCTACACGGAGCCGGCCGGCTTCTAGGGGGCGCCGTTGCCCGGTGGGGGCGGACCAGGGGGCTCGGGATCGGTCGGCTGGGAGGCCAGGCCCAGCAGCAGTACCCGGGTGAAGCTGCGCACCCACTCCTCGTCCGCCGGGTTGCCGCTCACCAAGGTGCGGTGGACCACCGCACCCGCGACCATGTCGAAGATCAGGTCGACCGTGCGGGCGGACTCCTCCGGATCGGGTTCCGGGGGGAGTTCGCCCCGCTGCTGGGCCCGCGCGCGGCCCTCCAGAACCAGCCGCATCTGGCGCTCCACGATGGAGGCGCGGATGCGCTCGCGCAGGGCGTCGTCGCGGGTGGACTCGGCGACCACCGCCATCAGGCCGCTCTTCGCCTCCGGGCGGGCCAGGATCGCCGCGAACTGCAGGACCACGCCTTCGATGTCGGCGGCCAGACTGCCCCGGTCGGGGAGTTCGAGCTCGTCGAAGAGCTCCGCCACCGCGTCGCACACCAGCTCCGGCTTGCCGGCCCAGCGGCGGTACAGCGTCGTCTTCGCCACGCCGGCGCGCGTCGCCACGTCTCCCAGGGTGAGCTTGGACCAGCCCAGTTCCACGAGAGCCTGCCTGGTCGCGGCCAGGATCGCGGTGTCCGCGGCGGCGCTGCGCGGACGACCGGTACGGCTGGCGGGAGTGCGGCTCTGCATTCCTTGACCATAACCGGCGGGAACTGTGCGGTCGTGAGGGAGATCACCGGGGTGTGGTGTCGCGCGAGGGTCGCATGGCATTACGCTACGACTCGTAGCGAAAGCTCGTGAGGGACGTACACGGGCGACGATCACGCGGCGTGGGGTGGGGACCCGGCGCCCACGCACACTGCTTTTTCATTTCGACGCGGTAACGGGGGAGGATAGACGCATGCAGCCACGGAACATGTCCATGAGCGGCGTCGTCGACCTCGCCGCGGTGAAGGCGGCCCAGGAGGCCAAGGCCAAGGCCGAGCAGACGCGCGCCGAGGCCGCCCGGCAGGGCGGCACGGGAGCCGTCTCCCCGGCCGATCTCGTCATCGACGTCGATGAGGCGGGCTTCGAGAGGGACGTCCTCCAGCGCTCCGCCGAGGTGCCCGTCGTCATCGACTTCTGGGCCGAGTGGTGCCAGCCCTGCAAGCAGCTGAGCCCGGTCCTGGAGCGGCTGGCCGCCGAGTACAACGGACGCTTCCTCCTCGCCAAGATCGACGTCGACGCCAACCAGATGCTGATGCAGCAGTTCGGGGTGCAGGGCATCCCGGCCGTGTTCGCCGTCGTGGCCGGACAGGCGCTGCCGCTGTTCCAGGGGGCGGCCGGCGAGGAGCAGATCCGGCAGACCCTGGACCAGCTGGTGCAGGTCGCCGAGCAGCGGTTCGGCATCACCGGCCTGAGCGTCGACCCGGACGCGCAGCCGGGCGGCGGTGCGCCCGCCGAGCAGGCGGGCCCGTACGACGCCGCGCTGAACGCCGCCGCCGACGCCCTGGACGCCGGTGACCTGGCCGGTGCCGTCCAGGCCTACAAGAACGTGCTGGCCGACGACCCGGCCCACCCCGAGGCCAAACTGGGCCTCGCGCAGGCCGAGTTGCTGCAGCGGGTGCAGGGCTTCGATCCGCAGAAGGTCCGTCAGGAGGCCGCCGAGAAGCCGAAGGACGCCGACGCGCAGATCGCCGCCGCCGACCTGGACCTGGTGGGCGGGCATGTCGAGGACGCCTTCGGCCGGCTGATCGAGACCGTTCAGCGCACCGCCGGTGACGACCGGGACGCGGTACGGCGCCGGCTGCTGGAGCTGTTCGAGGTCGTGGGGCCCGAGGATCCGCGTGTGGTCGGCGCGCGCAGGGCGCTCGCGCGCGCCCTGTTCTGACCAGTCGCTAAACGCCACGGCTTGTGATGCCGGGGTGAAAGATTTGCCGACGAGGCGTCAGGGCGACCGCGCTTTACCAAAACTTGGTACTCGCGCGGTCTGTTACTCGGAGTAAGTCGAGGCCGTTGATCTGTCTGGTTTCGTCCAGGGATCAACGGCTTTGCTCTGCCCCTGGGTGCCACCGAGCGTCGCATTCCGAGACCGGTCGGTCGTCCTCCGGTTATCCGGCCGTTACTAGCCAGTAACGAACCCCCTTGTGCCCGGCGCGAGAATGCACCACGATCGGCGACGCTCGGTCCATTTCCGTACCCCGGCATCCGGTCGGGTCACGGCAGAATCTGGGTCCCCACCGAGCAGAGCCGGCGGCAGTGGCGCCGGGTCTAGGGCAGGGGGGTCTTCGCCGTCCGGCGAAGCCTGTCCAGCAGGGTTGTGCGTGATGCGTGTCAGGCGCGACCAGTGGTTGTCGCTCGGGGGTGATCGCCGGTGATCGGTGCGCGGTTCGCGCCTCCGAGTACGGGCGCTCTCCTTCCCGAGGACGTAGCACTTCTCCCATCCCTGCCCGGTTGAGCCGCCGACTCGGGGGCGAGTCCGGGCCAGGAGATGTACGTCCGAGAAGGAGGAAATATGGAGTCCCAGGTGCGTGGCGGGACCAGATGGAAGCGGTTCGCTGTGGTCATGGTGCCCAGCGTTGCCGCCACGGCGTGCATAGGTGTCGCCCTCGCGCAGGGTGCTCTGGCCGCCTCGTTCAGCGTGTCGGGCCAGCAGTTCAAGGTGACGGCCGACAGCCTGCACGGTGAGGGTTTCGCCCAGTACGGTGCGATCGACAGCGGCTACACGCTCGACGGGAAGAAGACGGCCCACCCCGTCGCCGTCTCGTCGTTCCAAGACGCCTCGATCACGAACATGTGCCAGTCCGTGGTCACCCCGGATGTGCCGTTCTTCGGTTCGGTCACCCTCCGTCTGGAGGCCGGCGGCAAGGGCCACGACGCGGTTCAGGCCCACAACCTCTACATCGACGTCGATGACCTGAGCGCCGACGCGACGTTCAACAACATCGACATCGGTGTGGCCGCCGGTGACACGGCCAAGGCCAAGGGTGGCAAGGGCCCGGGCATGAAGGGCGGCGGCGAGGCCGCCAACCCGTTCGGCTTCGCCCAGCAGGCCGAATCGGCCGACCTGACCAACGTGCGCCAGACGGCGTGGGCGACCACCGCCGGCACGTTCAAGCTCAGCGGTCTCCACATGTCGCTGCACAAGGGCGACGGCAAGGGAATCGAGTGCTACTAGGCGCTCGGTGACGGGCGGGGGAGCCAACGGCGCCCCCGCCCGTTCCGCCAACGGCCGCGTTTCCACATGCGGCACACATCACCACCACAGCAACGCCGCACCAGGGAGCTGTTTTCCATGAGCGCCGAGACTCCTGCCGCCGCACCCGGCCAGTTCACCCGCCGGAGGCTGCAGTTCCGCGCCTGGCGGGGCAACCGTCCGTTCTGGGCCGGACTGTTCGTCGTGCTCGGCGGCTTTCTCATCCTGTACTTTCCGTACGCACACCTGCAGCTGGGCCACCTCACGATGACGATGGGGACGCCGGGCGGCTCCAGTTCCCTGATCATCGGTGCGCTGCTCATCGTCCTCGGCATCACCCTCTGGTTCCAGCGGCACAGCCGGGTGTTCGCGGGTGTCGCGGCGATTCTCCTGGCGCTGGTGTCCATCCCGCTGTCCAACATCGGCGGCTTCATCGTCGGCTTCCTGTGCTCGCTGATCGGCGGGGCGATGGCCGTCGCCTGGGCGCCGGGCGCCCCGCCGCAGCCGGAGCCGCCGGCCGAGGCGGCCCCGGGCGAGGGCGGTGCCCCGCAGTCCGCGCCGCTGCCCGAGCAGCGCACGGACGGGCTGGGTGACGTCCCCTACCAGGGCTTCACCACGCCTGGGGAGAACGACCTGTCAGGAACGAGCCCGGCCAACGGGGCGAACGGGAGGCACAGTGCCGGCTGACGAGGTGACCCGCGGGACCGATGTGGACGGGTCCCGCGCGAGAACCGGGCCCCGCCACGCGGCCCCCAGGAAGCCGCTGTTCACCAGGTTCCACATGCCCGCCGGCAAGGCGATCGCCTCCGTGGCGATGCCGACGGCGGTGCTGATGGGCATGGGCTTCACGTCCTCGCTCGCCCTGGCTGCCGGCAGCAGCCCGTCCCCGTCGACGACGTCCAAGAGCCTGACGGCCGACGAGTACAAGGACTGCGTCAAGGCGCTGGACAACTCCAAGGACGCCTCGTCGTCGCCCTCGCCCTCCGCCTCGCGGAGCACGTCCGGTGACAAGGCCACCCCGTCGCCGTCGCCGTCGGCGAGTTCCGACGCCAAGGACTCGAAGGACACGGGGTCCGGCGGCTCGGACACGTCCTCTTCGCCGGATTCAGGTTCCGGCGACAAGGCCGCGCCCAAGCCGACCGCGACCTCGGGCTCCTCCGGCTCGGACTCGGGCTCCGGCTCGTCGTCCTCCGGCGCCGGCACGGCCACGCCCACCCCGTCGGCCTCCAAGAGCGGCGGTCTGCTGGACACCATCGGTGACACGCTCGGCGGCATCCTCACCGGAGGCAGGGACTCCGGCGGTTCGTCCGCGAGCCCGACGCCGTCCGCGACCCCGTCGGCGAGCGCGTCCTCGGACCCGTCCGCGTCGGATGCGCCCGAGCCGGACTCCTCGTCGTCCGGTTCCAAGGTCTCCGACACCGTCGGTGACACCGTCTCCAAGGCCACCAAGACGGTCGGGGACACGGTGGAGAAGACCACCGACACGGTCTCCAGGACGGCCGGGGACGCCACGAAGACGGTCAAGGACGCGGCCGGGTCGGCCACGCCGAGCCCGTCGGCGAGCGATTCCGCCTCGGCGGAGAACTGCCCGAAGGCCACGGACGACGTCAGCGGCGTCGACAACAAGCTGCCGGTGGCCGACGACCCCTGGTACCTGGACGCCAGCTCGCTCCTGCTCAAGGGGGCCGACTACCAGGGCATCGTCGAGGTGAAGACGGCGTCCGGCACCACCAAGAAGGTGCTGAAGTACGTCATCTCCGGCGGTACCGACATCGGTGACCTGCACCAGACGGTGAAGGACAAGCAGTCCGGCAAGACCTACCACGTGCAGGCGGCCAAGGGATCGACGTCCACCATCCGGGGCGGCGACACCGTGATGTACACCGAGAGCATCTCGGGCAACCTCTTCGGGCTGATCCCGATGAAGTTCTCGCCCGACAGCCCGCCCCCGCTGAACCTTCCGCTGATCTACTTCACCAACGTGAAGGTGGTCCAGGCCGCCCAGTTCGGCGGCAACCTGCACGTGCCCGGCATGCATGTGTACACGACCGACTGACCGGTCCTTCAAGCCCGTCCGGGAGCCGCACACAGCTGAGGGCGCCCCCTGTTCCCAGGGGGCGCCCTCAGTGCCGTACAAGACCCTTGTGGGGCCTGTCAGTTGCCCTGCGTGCCCAGGTGGTGGACGCGGAGCATGTTGGTGGTGCCGGGGACGCCGGGGGGCGAGCCGGCGGTGATGATGACCGTGTCGCCCGCGTCGAAGCGGCCCAGCCGGGCGATCTCCTGGTCCACCAGGTCGACCATCTCGTCGGTGGTGTTCACGAACGGCACGATGTGCGACTCCACGCCCCAGCTCAGGGTGAGCTGGTTGCGGGTGGACTCGTCGGTGGTGAAGGCGATGATCGGCTGGATCGCGCGGTAGCGGGACAGACGGCGCGCGGTGTCACCGGACTGGGTGAAGGCGATCAGGCCCCGGCCGCCGAGGAAGTCGGCGATCTCGCAGGCCGCGCGGGCCACCGAGCCGCCCTGGGTGCGCGGCTTCTTGCCCGGCACCAGCGGCTGCAGGCCCTTGGAGAGCAGTTCCTGCTCGGCCGCGGCGACGATCTTCGACATGGTCTTGACCGTCTCGACCGGGTAGGCACCCACCGACGACTCGGCGCTCAGCATGACCGCGTCGGCGCCGTCCAGGATCGCGTTGGCCACGTCGGAGGCCTCGGCGCGGGTCGGGCGGGAGTTGGTGATCATCGACTCCATCATCTGGGTCGCGACGATCACCGGCTTGGCGTTGCGCCGGCACAGCTCGATCAGGCGCTTCTGCACCATGGGGACCTTCTCGAGCGGGTACTCGACGGCGAGGTCGCCGCGGGCCACCATCACGGCGTCGAACGCCGCGACGACGTCCTCCATGTTCTGCACCGCCTGCGGCTTCTCCACCTTGGCGATGACCGGGACCCGGCGGCCCTCCTCGTCCATGACGCGGTGCACGTCCTGGACGTCCTTGGCGTCCCGGACGAAGGACAGGGCGACCATGTCGCAGCCCATGCGGAGGGCGAAGCGCAGGTCCTCGACGTCCTTCTCGCTCAGCGCGGGGACGTTGACGGCCGCGCCGGGCAGGTTGATGCCCTTGTGGTCGGAGACGACACCGCCCTCGATGACGATCGTCTTGACCCGGGGGCCCTCGACGTCCAGCACCTTCAGCTCGACGTTGCCGTCGTTGATCAGGACCTGGTCGCCGCGCGAGACGTCGCCCGGCAGTCCCTTGTACGTCGTACCGCAGATCTGCTTGTCACCGGGCACGTCCTCGGTCGTGATGACGAACTCGTCACCGCGCTCGAGCTCGACCGGACCCTCGGCGAAGGTCTCCAGGCGGATCTTCGGGCCCTGCAGGTCGGCGAGGACGCCGATGGGCCGGCCGGTCTCCTTGGACGCGGCCCGGACGCGGTCGTACCGCGCCTGGTGCTCGGCGTGGGAGCCGTGGCTGAAGTTGAACCGGGCCACATTCATGCCCGCCTCGATCATGGCGACGAGCATCTCGTGGGAGTCGACCGCGGGGCCGAGAGTACAGACGATTTTCGAACGGCGCATGGGGCGATCCTATCGGTTTGTTTCGCAACGGAATATTCCGTCTGGCGGAAGATACAAATGAGTGCCGCACCGCTCAGGTGCTGCTATTCAGTTGTTCATTCCGACCAGTGCGTAGGTCTGCGTCGCGATCTCCAGTTCTTCATCCGTCGGCACCACGGCGACCGCCACCCGCGCACCCTTCGGCGACACGAGCCTCGCCCGGTCCGCTCGCACGGCGTTCAGCTCCCGGTCGACCGCCAGGCCCAGCCCCTCCAGGCCCGTGATCGCGGCCTCCCGCACGGGCGCCGCGTTCTCGCCGACCCCGGCCGTGAACGCGACCGCGTCCACCGTCCCGAGTACGGCGTAATAGGCGCCGATGTACTTCTTGAGCCGGTGAATGTAAATGTCGAACGCGAGAGCGGCCTCTTCGTCGCCCTCGTCGATCCGGCGGCGGATCTCCCGCATGTCGTTGTCCCCGCACAGGCCGAACAGACCGCTCCTCTTGTTGAGAAGAGTGTCGATCTCGTCCATGGACATTCCGCCAACCCGGGCCAAATGGAAGATGACGGCCGGATCCAGATCACCGGATCGCGTACCCATCACCAGCCCCTCCAAAGGCGTGAGCCCCATGGAGGTGTCCACGCACCGGCCCCGCCGCACCGCCGACGCCGAGGCGCCGTTGCCCAGGTGCAGGACGATCACGTTGACCTCGGACGGGTCCTTGCCCAGCAGCCGCGCCGTCTCCCGCGCGACGTACGCGTGCGAGGTGCCGTGGAAGCCGTAGCGGCGGATGCGGTGCCGGTCGGCGATCTTCGGGTCGATCGCGTAGCGCGCCGCCGACTCCGGCATCGTCGTGTGGAACGCGGTGTCGAAGACGGCGACCTGGGGCAGGTCGGGGCGCAGTGCCCGGGCGGTGCGGATACCGGTGAGGTTGGCCGGGTTGTGCAGCGGGGCGACCGGGATCAGCCGCTCGACCTCGGCGAGCACCTCGTCGTCGATGACGGTCGGCTCGGTGAAGAACATCCCGCCGTGCACCACCCGGTGCCCGATCGCGGCCAGTTCCGGCGAGTCCAGGCCCAGGCCGTCCCGGCTCAGCTCCTCGGCGACCGCCTTGAGCGCGGCGTCGTGGTCGGCTATCGGCCCGCTGTGCTCACGGGTGTCGCCGGAGGTGAGGCAGGTGTGCTTGAGCCGGGAGGTCTGCTCGCCGATGCGCTCCACCAGCCCGACGGCGAGGCGGCTCCGGTCGCGCATGTCGAGGAGCTGGTACTTCACCGACGAGGAGCCGGAGTTGAGGACGAGGACACGTGTCGCGGTCACGGTGGTGGAATGCTCTCTGCTCAGTGGGCGGGCGTCTGGGCCTGGATCGCCGTGATGGCGACGGTGTTGACGATGTCCTGGACGAGGGCGCCCCGGGACAGGTCGTTGACCGGCTTGCGCAGACCCTGCAGGACCGGTCCGACGGCGATCGCGCCGGCCGAACGCTGCACGGCCTTGTAGGTGTTGTTACCTGTATTGAGGTCGGGGAAGATCAGAACCGTTGCCTGGCCGGCGACGTCCGAGTCGGGCAGCTTGGTCGCGGCGACGGACGGCTCCACGGCCGCGTCGTACTGGATCGGCCCCTCGATCTTCAGGTCCGGCCGGCGCGAGCGGGCCAGCTCGGTCGCCTCGCGCACCTTGTCGACGTCGGCGCCCGAGCCGGACGTACCGGTGGAGTACGACAGCATCGCGATCCTGGGCTCCACGCCGAACTGCGCGGCCGTACCGGCGGACTGGACGGCGATGTCCGCGAGCGCCTGCGCGTTCGGGTCCGGGTTGACCGCGCAGTCGCCGTAGACCAGCACCTTGTCGGCCAGGCACATGAAGAACACGGACGAGACGATCGACGACTCCGGCCTGGTCTTGATGATCTCGAAGGCCGGGCGGATGGTGGCCGCCGTGGAGTGCACCGAGCCGGACACCATGCCGTCGGCCAGGCCCTCCTGCACCATCAGCGTGCCGAAGTAGTTCACGTCGGAGACGACGTCGTAGGCCAGCTCGACCGTGACGCCCTTGTGGGCGCGCAGCGCCGCGTACTGCTCGGCGAAGGCGTCGCGCAGCTCGCTGGTGGCCGGGTCGATCAGCTGGGTGTCGCCGAGGTCGATGCCGAGGTCGGCGGCCTTCTTGCGGATCTGGTCGACCGGGCCGAGCAGGGTCAGGTCGCACACCCCCCGGCGCAGCAGCACCTCGGCCGCGTGCAGCACCCGCTCCTCGGTGCCCTCGGGAAGCACGACCCGCCGCTTGTCGGAGCGGGCCTGCTCCAGCAGCTTGTGCTCGAACATCATCGGGGTGACCCGGTCGCTGCTCGGTGCCGAGACCCGGCGGGCCAGGTCGGCGGTGTCGGCGTACCGCTCGAACAGGCCGAGCGCGGTCTCCGCCTTGCGCGGGGTGGCCGCGCCCAGCTTGCCCTCCAGCGAGAACAGCTGCTCGGCGGTGGGGAAGCTGGTGCCGCTCACGGACAGCACCGGAGTACCCGGGGCGAGGCGGGCGGCGAGGGTGAGGATCTCCTCGCGCGGTACCTCGTTCAGGGTGAGCAGCACGCCGGCTATCGGCGGGGTGCCGGCGCTGTGCGCGGCCAGCGAGCCGACGACCAGGTCGGCGCGGTCGCCCGGGGTCACCACCAGGCAGCCCGGCGTCAGGGCGCCGAGGAGGTTGGGCAGCATGGCGCCGCCGAAGACGAAGTCCAGCGCGTCCCGGGCGAGCCCGGAGTCGTCGCCGAGCAGCACCTTGGCGTCGAGGGCGTGGGCGATCTGGGAGACGGTCGGCGCGGACAGTGCCGGCTCGTCGGGGACGACGTAGCAGGGGACCGGCAGCCGGGTGGCGAGCCGCTCGGCGATCTCGTCGCGGTCCTCGCGGGCCACCCGGTTGGTGACCATCGCGAGGACGTCGCAGCCGAGGCCGTCGTAGGCCCGGTAGGCGTTGCGGGTCTCGGCCAGCACCGACTCGGCCGGCTGCTTGCGGCCGCCGACGACCGGGATCACGGAGGCGCCGAACTCGTTGGCCAGGCGGGCGTTCAGGGACAGCTCGTCCGGGAGCTGGGTGTCGGCGAAGTCGGTGCCGAGGACGAGGACGACGTCGTAGTCGCGGGCCACCAGGTGGAAGCGGTCGACCAGCGCCGAGACCAGTTCGTCGGTGCCCTGCTCGGCCTGGAGCGCGGAGGCCTCGTGGTAGTCCATGCCGTAGACGGTCGCCGGGTCCTGCGAGAGGCGGTACCGCGACCGCAGCAGCTCGAACAGCCGGTCCGGGCCGTCGTGCACGAGCGGACGGAAGACGCCCACCCGGTCGACCTGCCGGGTCAGGAGTTCCATGACTCCCAGCTCCACGACCTGGCGGCCGTCACCGCGGTCGATCCCGGTCACGTACACGCTGCGCGTCACGTGTCCACTCCGTTCCTCATCGTCGTCGGCATAAAAATCGCCCACCAAGGTGAGCAGAACCCTCTTGACAATACCCCCGGTCCCGGATAAGGCGCCCGTCAAGTGGCTCACTGCCCCGGTGGACGTGGAACAATCGACAGTGGCTCACCGGCACCGACAGCGAGCAGGAGACACAGCACGATGCGCATCGGAGTTCTCACCGCAGGCGGCGACTGCCCCGGCCTGAACGCCGTGATCCGGTCGGTCGTGCACCGGGCCGTGGCGCAGTACGGCGACGAGGTCATCGGCTTCGACGACGGCTACCGGGGTCTGCTCGACCGGCACTACCGCACCCTCGACCTGGACGCGGTCAGCGGCATCCTGGCCCGGGGCGGCACCATCCTGGGCTCCTCCCGGCTGGAGCGCGACCGGCTGCGCGAGGCCTGCGACGGCGCCGCCGACATGGTCGAGGAGTTCGGTATCGACGCGCTGATCCCGATCGGCGGCGAGGGCACCCTGACCGCGGCCCGCATGCTCTCCGACGCGGGCCTGCCGGTCGTCGGCGTCCCCAAGACCATCGACAACGACATCTCCTCCACCGACCGCACCTTCGGCTTCGACACCGCCGTCGGCGTGGCCACCGAGGCCATGGACCGCCTGAAGACCACGGCCGAGTCCCACCAGCGCGTGATGGTCGTCGAGGTCATGGGCCGGCACGCCGGCTGGATCGCCCTGGAGTCCGGCATGGCCGCCGGCGCCCACGGCATCTGCCTGCCCGAGCGCCCCTTCGACCCGGCCGACCTGGTCAAGATGGTCGAGGAGCGCTTCTCCCGCGGCAAGAAGTTCGCCGTCGTCTGCGTCGCCGAGGGCGCCCACCCCATCGACGGCACCATGGACTACGGCAAGGGCGAGATCGACCAGTACGGCCACGAGCGCTTCCAGGGCATCGGCACCGCGCTGGCGTTCGAGCTGGAGCGGCGCCTCGGCAAGGAGGCCAAGCCGGTCATCCTCGGCCACGTCCAGCGCGGCGGCGTGCCCACCGCCTACGACCGTGTCCTCGCCACCCGCTTCGGCTGGCACGCCGTGGAGGCCGCACACCGCGGCGAGTTCGGCCGGATGACCGCGCTGCGCGGCACCGACATCGTGATGGTGCCCCTCGCGGAGGCCGTCACCGAGCTGAAGACGGTGCCGAAGGACCGGATGGACGAGGCCGAGTCGGTCTTCTAGGCGGTCCTGCCCTCGACGGCCGTCCAGAAGTTCACGACGATCTGCGCGAGGAACTCCTTCCCGGACTCGCTGGCGCCCCTGCTGCCGCCACCCCAGCTGAGGGTGGCGGCCATGTGCCCCTGGTAGTCCTCGTACAGCTCCTGCAGCACGTCCTCCACGACCCCCTTGTCCAGGGGGGCCAGTTTCATCACCGGCCGCACATAGGCCTGCCAGCGGGTGGTGACCGCGCTGTGCAGCAGGTCGGCGAGCCTGGCCTCGCGGCCGGTGACGGCGACGAAGTCGGGCAGGGTCAGGCCCAGCACCTCGGCGAGCGCGGCCGACTGCCGCTCGTTGCCCCGCCACTGCCCGCTGTCCTCCATGCGCAGATAGCCGCGCAGGTCCATGCCGACGGCGTGGGCGACGTCCTCGGGCGCGACGGCCCGGGCGATGCGGTGCTCGCGCAGGCTCTGCGGCCGGCCGAGCAGTTCGCCCGGGGAACACCACAACACGCCCGCCAGGGCGGTGAGTTCGGCGTTGCCGGGGGAGGCGACGCCGCGTTCCCAGGCGATCACGAGATCGGGTGTGACATACGGCAGCCCGTACGAGGCCCGCATGCCGTACGCGACGTGCTCGGGGCCCATGCCGAGCGCGGCGCGCAGCCGGCGGGCCGCCGGGGCGTTGAACGGGGGAGCTGAGGGTTGGCGCACCCCGCACAAGCTAGGGGCCGGCTGTCACCATGGCTACGGTCCGTTCCGACAGGATCACCGGTTGTGGGAACGTACAGTTCCGTCCGTTCGGTATGCAATCGGACGGACGTAACGGAGGGGACGCCCTTCCGGCTCACCCCTTGACCGCCCCGCCCAGGGCGAAACCGCCCCCCAGCCGCCGCGCCACCAGCACGTACAGCAGGATCACCGGTGTCGAATAGATGACGGAGAACGCGGCGAGCTGCCCGTACGCCACCATGCCCCGGTTGCCGAAGAAGTCGTTGATGCTGACCGAGGCCGGCATCTGGTCCGGGGTGAGCAGCAGCATGAACGGGACGAAGAAGTTCCCCCACATCATCACGAACGAGAACACCGTGACGACGGCGAGCCCCGGCCCCATCAGCGGCAGCACGATCCGGACCAGGGACTGCAGCGCGTTCGCCCCGTCCGTCCAGGCCGCCTCCTCCAGTTCCCTCGGCACGCCGTCCATGAAGTTCTTCATCAGCCAGATGGCGAAGGGGAGTTGGGAGGCCGCGAAGAAGAGGATCGTGCCCTGCGCGGTGTCGATCAGGTTCACCCGCACGAACAGCGCGTACACCGGCACCATGATCGCGGTGATCGGCAGACTCGTCGCGAACAGGATCGTCAGCAGGAACGGCCGGCCCAGACGGGAGCGGAACCGGGAGAGCGGATAGGCGGCGAGGGCGGCGCAGACCACCGTCAGCGCGGTGGCGCCCCCGCACAGGACCAGGCTGTTGAGCAGCGGGGTGTAGGTGATGTCCGGCGTGAGGATCGCGTCGAAGTTGCCGAGCGTGAACCCGTCCGGGGTCTTCACCCTGAGGTCGGCGTGCGGATCCACCGAGGACAGCACCACCCAGGCCAGGGGCAGCGCGAAGGCGACGGCCACGACCAGCAGACCGGCGTCGGCGGCGAGCCGCCGGGAGACACGCTTGCGGGGCATCAGACCTCCGTCCGCAGCAGCCGCAGATAGAGGACCGAGAACAGCGAGCCGACGAGCAGCAGAAGCAGGGCGACCGCGGTGCCGTACCCGATCATGCTGTTCTGGAAGGCCTGCTCGTACATGAACAGCGGCAGGGTCTGGCTCCTGTTCCCGGGGCCGCCCCGGGTCATCACCCAGATCAGCCCGAAGACGGAGAGCGTCTGCAGGGTGTTGAGCATGAGGTTGGTGCCGATGGACCGGCGGATCATCGGCAGGGTGATGTGCCACATCCGCCGCCATCCGCCGGCCCCGTCCACCTCGGCGGCCTCCGTGATCTCGGCGGGTATCCCGTCCAGCGCGGCGGAGTAGACGAGCATCGAGAACGCCGTACCGCGCCAGACGTTGGCGAAGGACACGGCGAGGACGGGGAGCGTGAACAGCCAGTTCTGGCGCGGCAGATGAAGCCAGTCCAGGACGGCGTTGAGCGTCCCCTCCCGCCGGAAGAAGGCGTACAGCAGAAACCCGGCGACGACCTCCGGCAGCACCCACGCCGTGACGACGACCGCACCGGTGAACGTGCGCACCGGCTTCGAGGCCCGCTTCATCAGCGCCGCCAGGGCGAGGCCCAGGGTGTTCTGCCCGAGGAGCGAGGACAGCACGGTGAACACCAGGGTCAGCCAGACGGCGTTCAGGAACGCGTCGTCGTGAAAGGCCCTGCGGAAGTTGGCGAACCCGACGAACGACGCGTGCGCCTGACCGGTCAGCTGCAGGTCGGTGAAGGCGAGGTAGACGCAGTACGCGATCGGCCCGGCGAGGAAGAGCAGGAGAAGGACGACGGCGGGGGCGAGGGGTAGGGTCCGGGTGAGCCGGCGCGCAGGTTTCACCTCTCGGTCACGTGGCCGTCGGTGACGTCCCTGACCGTGTCGTCGTACGCCCTCGCGGCCTCCTCCGCGGACCGGTCGCCGGTCGTCACGCTCTCCATGGCCTCCTGGACGGCGGTCGACACCTTGGGGTACGCCGGGTACGCGGGCCGGTAGTGCGTGCTGGACACCAGGTCGGTGAAGAACCTGATGCCGGGCTGGGCGGTGGCGTACGAGGGGTCCTCGGCGACGTCGCCGCGCACGGAGATGCCGGAGTTGGCGATGTACCACTTCTTGGCGTTCGCCTCGGTCTGCATCGTCCTGACGAAGTCGAAGGCGAGGTCCGGGTTGCCGGCCTTGGCCGGGACGGCCCAGGTCCACCCCCCGGACATGCTCACCTTGCCGGGGGCCTGCCCGTGCTGGGTGGGCATGTACGCCAGCCCCAACCGCCGGGACCAGTCGGGCCACTCGTGCCCGCTGCCCGGCAGCCAGGCCTGCGGGAGCCAGGAGCCGTCGAGGTCGATGCCGAGCTTGCCCTGGGGGAGCAGCTCGCCGTTGACGGTGGTGGCGAAATTCGGGTCGAGGGCGTCGGAGACGTCGGGCCCGAGCTTCTCCTTGTACACGGTCTCGACGAATGCCAGCGCGTCCTTGAACCCCTGCCCGCCCGTGACCCACTTCTTGCTCGTGCTGTCGTAGAGCGGGTCGGAGGTGCCGTCGCCGGTGCCGTACAGGAGCATCTCGAACCCCTGCATGGTGGAGCGCTCACCCCCCGGTTTGCCGGTGTAGACGTTGAGCGGGGTGACGCCGGGGGCCTTCCGCCTGATGGTGCGGGCGGCGGCGAGGACGTCGTCCCAGTTCCGCGGCTGCCAGTTCAGCGGCAGCCCGGCCTTCTTGAACACCCGCCTGTCGAACCACAGCCCGCGGGTGTCCGTCCCGTCCGGAACGCCGTACGTCTTCCCGTCCTGCCCTTTCGCGGCCGCCTTCGCGGTGCCGATGAACTGCTTCCAGTCCGGCCACTTGGCGAGGTACGGGTCGAGGGGTTTGAGATAGCCGCTCGTGATGTCGGAGTTGATGAGGAAGGTGTCCTCGTAGACCAGGTCGGGTGCGGTCCTCGGCGAGCGCAGCATCTGCTGCAGCTTGGTGTAGTACTCCGAGTCCGGGGCCTTGATCGGCACGAACTCGACCTTCTTGCCGGGGTACTTCTTCTCGAACTCCTTCTTGATCCCGGCGAGATAGGTGTCCATCACCTTGATGGAGTTGTCGGTGGACTGCTTGTACGACACCTTGACCGTGTCGGCACTGCTGCCGGACCCCGAACCGCACGCGGTGAGGGCGGTGGCGGCGAGGGCGGCGGTGAGGAGGGCGGAGAGGGCGGCGGTGGGGCGCACGGGCACTACCTCCTACGGGCTCACTTCACTGTGGCGTTACGCGGAGATGGCTGCCGTGAACGTAAGAGGAGTGGTCTAGTCAGGTCAATGAGTCTGCACCGGATTGGCAGTTGGCGGCGTCCTTGAGGGCCATGGCCCGGGTGAACGCCTCGGCCGCCGCCACAAAGGCCGTGCGGGCCCGCTCCCACTGGAGGGCGCGCCGGTGGGCCAGGGCCAGGTCCTGCAGGGTCTGCCCGGCCCGGTACCAGTCCTCGCGGTCCTCGAGGATCGCTGCCGCGTCGGCATGGGCCTGCCGGGCGTCGGCCGGTCGGTTTCCCCACTCCCAGACGTGGTGCAGCGCGATGCCCTCGCCATGGAGGTCGTGTGTCTCGCGGGCCGGGGCGAGGGCCCGGGGGTGTGCGGTGGCGGCGTCGTCCATCCGTCGCGCCGACAGCAGCAACCACGCCGAGATAGCTCCAGCAGGAGGCTTCACGGCGGCGGTCCCCGATGGCCCGGCACAGGTCACGGGCGTGTTCGAGTGCGTCGATCGCCTCGGCCGTACGCTAGCCCCGGTGCAGGGCGATGCCCGGGTTGTTCCAGAGGAGCGGGAGAGCGGCCTGCTCCGGGGTGAGGGGTGCATCGTCCGGTACCGCCGTGCCGTTCGGGGCGGGGAGCCCGGCCGGGTGAGCGATCGAGGCGTACGGGGCCCCGCGCCGGCCGGCGGACCCGATGACGGGCCCGGCTAACGGACCCGCACCCACCGGTACACCAGCTCGGGCCTGCCCACCTGCCCGTACACCGGCTGCCGCGCGGCCCGCCCCGCCTCCACCAGGTGCTCCAGATAGCGCCGGGCGGTGATCCGCGAGATGCCCACCGCCTCGGCCACCCCCGCCGCCGTCAGCCCTTCCTCCGCCTCCCGCAGCGTGCCCGTCACCCGCTCCAGCGTCGGCCCGCTCAACCCCTTCGGCAGCGCCGCGGGCGACGGCGCCCGCAGGACCGCCAGCGCCCGGTCCACCTCGTCCTGGCCGCTCGCCTCGCCCACCGCCGCGTGGAACTCGGCGTAGCGGACCAGCCGGTCCCTCAGCGTGGCGAAGGTGAACGGCTTCAGGACGTACTGGACGACGCCCAGCGAGACGCCCTCGCGCACCACCGCCAGATCGCGGGCCGACGTCACCGCTATCACGTCCGCGTGATGGCCCGCCGCGCGCAGGGAGCGGGCGAACTGCAGGCCGTGTACGTCCGGCAGGTGCAGGTCCAGGAGGAGCAGATCCACGGGAGTGCGGTCCAGGACGCGGCGCGCCTCCGCCCCCGTGTGCGCCTTGCCGACCGCGACGAACCCGGGCACCCGGCCGACGTACATCACATGGGCGTCGGCGGCGACGGGGTCGTCCTCGACCACGAGGACGCGGATCGGATGCCGTTCCTGCGTCATCTGCCGCCCCCCACCGCGGACCGCAGCGGCAACCGCACCTCGAACACCGCTCCCCCCTCGCCGTCCTCGCCGGACTCCGCCACCAACGTGCCCCCGTGGCGGGTCACCGCCTGCCGGACCAGGGCCAGCCCGAGGCCCCGGCCGCCGGGCGCGGCCGGCTTCGTCGAGAACCCCCGCTGGAATACCAAGTCGGCATGGGCCGGGTCGACACCGGGGCCCGTGTCGGACACCCGCAGGACCACCTCGGTGTCCGAGGCGTACGCCGTCACCGTGACCCGCGCCCCGACGCTGCCCTGCGCCGCGTCCACCGCGTTGTCGATCAGGTTGCCGAGGATGGTGACCAGGTCGCGGGCGGGCAGGCTGCCGGGGAGCAGGCCGTCGTCCAGGCGGCTGTCCCGCGACACCACCAGCTCCACGCCCCGCTCGTTGGCCTGGGCCGTCTTGCCGAGCAGCAGAGCGGCGAGTACCGGTTCCCGTACCGCCGCGACCACCTGGTCGGTCAGGGCCTGGGCCAGCTCCAGTTCCGCCGTGGCGAACCCCACGGCCTCCTCGGCCCGGCCCAGCTCGATCAGCGACACCACCGTGTGCAGGCGGTTGGCGGCCTCGTGCGCCTGCGAGCGCAGGGCCTGGGTGAAGCCCCGCTCCGAGTCCAACTCGCCCATCACGGACTGCAGTTCGGTGACGTCCCGCAGGGTGACCACCGTGCCCCGGCGCTCTCCGCCCGACACCGGGGACGTGTTCACCACCAGGATGCCGGCCGCCGTCAGGTGCACCTCGTCCACCCGGGGCTCCGACGACAGCAGTGCGCCGGTCAGCGGCGCCGGCAGGCCCAGGTCGGCCACCGAGCGGCCGATCAGCTCCGTGTCCGGGGCGCCCAGGCCCAGCAGCTCCCGGCCCCCGTCGTTGATCAGCGCCACCCTGTACTGCCCGTCCAGCATCAGCAGGCCCTCGCGGACCGCGTGCAGCGCCGCCTGGTGGTAGTCGTGCATCCGGCTCAGCTCGGTGGCGTTCATCCCGTGGGTGTGCCGGCGCAGCCGGGCGTTGACGACGTACGTGCCGACCGCGCCCAGCAGCAGCGTGCCGCCGGCGACCCCGAGCAGGGCCGTGACCTGGTCCTGGACCCGCGCGCTGATCTCCTCCACCTTGATACCGGCGCTGACCAGCCCGATGACGTGGCCGTTCTCCTCGACCGGGGTCACCGCGCGGACGGAGGGGCCCAGGGTGCCGGTGTAGGTCTCGGTGAAGGTGTGGCCGTGCCGGGCGGGGTCGATACGGCCGAGGAAGCGTTTGCCGATCTGGTTCCGGTCGGGGTGGGTCCAGCGGATCCCCTCCGGGTTCATGATCGTGACGAAGTCGACGTCCGTGTCCCGCATGACCTGCAGCGCGTACGGCTCCAGTGCGGCCGTGGGGGCGGGGGTGCGGATCGCCGAGCGGACCGAGGGGGCGTCCGCGACGGAGCGGGCCACCGCGGTGACCTGGCGGACCGCCGCGTCCTCGGCCTGGCTCCGGTCGCTGACGTAGGTGAACAGCGCGTACCCGGCCACGACCAGCGCTATCAGCACGGCCTGCATCGCGAACAGCTGGCCCGCCAGGCTGCGGGGTCGGGGGAGACGGGGAACGCGCATGTCAGCAGTGTGCCTCGCCGGTCCCCGCGGTGTGCCCCTCCGGGCCGTCGTGAACTCAATGAACGGAAGGGTGACCGTCCTCACAGGGCGGGAGATAGTCACGGCATTCCCCGAACAACGCCCGGACGTGAGCCGCACGCCGGTAGTTCGCCGACGAAGACGTCAAGGAGGGCAGTCGTGGCCGCAACCATCCCCGACACGGCACCTGCCGCACCCCGTGTGAAGCGGGACCGGACCCATTACCTGTACATCGCCGTCATCGTGGCGGTCGCGCTCGGCATCGCCGTGGGACTCATCTGGCCCGACGCGGCGGTCGAGCTGAAGCCCCTGGGCGCCGGCTTTGTGAACCTGATCAAGATGATGATCTCGCCGATCATCTTCTGCACGATCGTGCTCGGGATCGGGTCCGTACGGAAGGCCGCGAAGGTCGGTACCGTCGGCGGTATCGCGCTCGGGTACTTCCTGGTGATGTCGCTGGTCGCGCTCGCCATCGGGCTCGTCGTCGGCAATGTGCTGCACCCGGGGGACGGGCTGCACCTCACCGACGCCATCAGGGCGTCCGGACACGACCAGGTGTCCAAGGAGGCGCTGCCGCCGGTCCAGTTCGTCCTGTCGATCATTCCGACGACCTTCGTGTCCGCCTTCGCCCAGGAACAGGTCCTGCAGACCCTGCTGGTCGCCCTGCTCGCCGGGTTCGCGCTGCAGACCATGGGACCGGTCGGGCAGCCGGTGCTGCGCGGCGTCGAGCACCTCCAGCGGCTCGTCTTCCGCATCCTGTCGATGGTCATGTGGGCGGCGCCGATCGGTGCCTTCGGCGCCATCGCGGCGGTGGTCGGCTCGGCCGGTCTCGACGCCCTGAAGAGCCTCGTCGTGCTGATGCTCGGCTTCTACGTCACCTGTGTGCTGTTCGTCTTCGTCGTGCTCGGCGCGATTCTGCGGATCGTCGCCGGACTCAACGTCTTCTCCCTCTTCAAGTACCTGGCGCGCGAGTTCCTGCTGATCCTGTCCACCTCGTCCTCCGAGTCCGCGCTGCCGCGGCTGATCGCGAAGATGGAGCACCTGGGTGTCAGCAAGCCCGTCGTCGGTATCACCGTGCCGACCGGCTACTCCTTCAACCTCGACGGCACGATGATCTACATGACCATGGCGTCGCTGTACATCGCGGACGCGCTGGGTACGCCGATGTCGGTGGGCGAGCAGATCCCGCTGCTGCTGTTCCTGCTGCTGGCGTCCAAGGGCGCGGCGGGCGTCAGCGGTGCGGGGCTCGCCACGCTGGCCGGCGGTCTGCAGTCGCACAAGCCGGCGCTGGTCGACGGGGTCGGTCTGATCGTCGGCATCGACCGCTTCATGAGCGAGGCGCGGGCCCTGACCAACTTCGCGGGCAACGCGGTCGCCACCGTACTGATCGGCACCTGGACCAAGGAGATCGACAAGGCCCGGGTGCGGCAGGTCCTCGCGGGTGAGCTGCCGTTCGACGAGACGACGCTGCTGGACGAGAACCGGCAGACGGTCACCGAGGTTTCCGGCGAGCCGAGGGAAGAGGAGCTGGCCAAGGCGTGAGCGTCCGCTGGGTGCGCCCCGTGCGGGGCTCCGCGGCCGTCGTGGTGGACTTCCCTCCGCCGCGCTGAGAAACGCCCCTTCACTCCGGACGTCCGGCCCCGCCTGAACCCGGGCCGGGCGTCCGGGATCCACCGCCGGGCGGTCGAGTCTCCCCCGTACCTCGACCGCCCGGCCCCTCACTCGTCCACGCACTCACCTTGGCCACCAGCGCGGTGGCCGTCGAGGCGGGCACGCCCGCCGCGGTCAGGACCGTGACCGTGGCCGAGCGGCCCGCCTCCTGTGCTGTCACCAGGCCGTCGTTCACCGCCTCCATCACCGCGAACACCATCTGCTCCTGCACGTACGCCAGGGCCGGAGCCGGCAGCGGGGAGCTGAACACGCCTTCGTCCAGGCCCTGTTGGAGCAGCCGCACCTTGTTGGCCCGCAGCGGGGCGAGGCGTTCGCGGATGCCCTGGACGGTGACCGTGCGCTGGGCGAGCGCGATCAGCAGGCGGTAGCGGTCCGCGGCCGCCCAGATCGCGAGGAGCGACCGGGCCACCGCCTCCGCCGGGTCCTCCACCCCCTCGCGCACCGCCGCGTCCGCGTCCGTCAGCGCCTGCACCGCCTCGTCGACGAGGGTGCTGATCAGCGCCTCCCGGCTGGGGAAGTGGCCGTACACCGTCCGCCGTACGACACCGGCCGCGCGCGCGATCTGGTCCATGGAGGCGTCCGGATCGCGCAGCAGCTCGGCCAGGGCGACGTCGAGGATGCGGCGCCGGTTGGCGTCCGCGCGGCTGGGGTTACCCGTGGTCATGCCGTCATTCTGCACGCACCCGCGCAACTTGCACAGCACTGTGCAACGCCGTACATTGCACAGTGCTGTGCAATTGCACGTCACTGTGCAAAACCTGGACTCCCCGTCGCGCATCCGAGGAAGGCGACCCCTGCCATGCGACTCGTCATGACCGAACCGGTCGAGAAGATGGAGCGCCCGTACGCCCGGCGCTGGTGGGCACTGCTCGTGCTCTGCCTGAGCCTGCTGATCATCGTGATGGCGAACACCGCCCTCACGGTCGCCGCGCCCGACATGACGAAGGACCTCGGGCTGACCAGCGCCGACCTGCAGTGGGTGATCGACGGTTACACCGTCCCCTACGCCGCCCTGATGCTGCTGCTCGGCGCGATCGGCGACAAGTACAGCCGGCGCGGGGCACTCGTCCTCGGGCTGGTCGTCTTCGGCGGCGGCGCGGTCGCCGGCTACCTCGCCGACAGCTCCACGTCCGTCATCGCGGCCCGCGCCGTGATGGGCGTCGGCGCCGCACTGATCATGCCGGCCACGCTCTCCCTGCTGGCCGCGACCTTCCCGCGCGCCGAACGCGCCAAGGCGATCGTCCTGTGGACCGCCACCGCCGGGCTCGCCATCGCCGCCGGACCGGTCGTCGCCGGCGCCCTCCTGCGCGACCACGGCTGGTCCTCGACCTTCCTGATCAACGTGCCCATCGCGGCCTTCGCGATCGTCGCCGCCTTCGTGCTCGTCCCGCCGTCCAAGGCGGGCCACCACGACCGCATCGACTACATCGGCGGCCTGCTGTCGGTCGTCTGGACCGGCTCCCTCGTCTACATGATCATCGAGGGGCCGCACTTCGGCTGGGGCACCAAGGCGGTCACGGCGGCCGTGGTCGCGGGCGTCGGCCTGGTCGCCTTCGTCGTCTGGGAGCTGCGCCACCCCCGCCCGATCCTGGACGTCCGCCGCTTCGCGCACCGCCGCTTCGCCGGATCCAACCTCGCCGTCGCCCTGTTCTTCCTCGCCGTCTTCGGCGCCTTCTACTACCTCACCCAGCACCTGCAGTTCGTCCTCGGCTACGACGCCCTGCAGACCGGCGTACGGATGCTCCCGCTGGCCGGCGCGGTCTTCGTCGGCTCGGCCCTGACCGGTTTCCTGACCCCGCGGGTGGGGATGAAGTGGACCGTCACGGCGGGCATGGTCGGCGGCACCAGCGCCCTCGCCCTGCTGACCCGGGTGGACGCGGGATCCACGTACACCGACTTCCTGGCCCCCCTGATCATCCTCGGCCTGGCCATCGGTCTGGCCCTCTCGCCCTGCACCGACGCGATCATGGGCGCCTTCCCGGAATCCGAGCTGGGCGTCGGCGGCGCGGTCAACGACACCTCGCTGGAACTGGGCGGCTCGCTCGGCATCGCCATCCTCGGCTCGCTGCTCGCCACGTCGTACGGCAACCACCTCTCCGACGCCACCGCCGGCAGCAAGCTCCCGGCGAGCGCCCTGGACACCGCGCAGGACTCGGTCGGCGCCGGATACGCCGTCGCCCAGGGCATCGGCGACAAGGCGCACGCGCTGGCCGCACAGGCGGCGAAGACCCCGAACCCGCAGCAGGCCGCACAGCTCAAGCAGCAGGCCGCCGAACTCGCCTCCGGCGCCCGCCAGATGGCCGACGCGGTAGGCTCCTCCTTCTCCTCCGCCGTCGCCCACACCAGCCTGGTCGGCGCGGTGGTCCTCGGCCTCGGCACCGTCCTCGTGGGCTTCCTGCTCCCGGGCCGTGAAGCCCCCGCGCCGGACGTGAAGACCGAGGAGAGGGAACTGGCGGACAGCACGGCCGGCTGACGGCTTTCCACCCCCATCCACTAACGTGCCGCTCCGGATCAATCGGAACGGCACGTTCGTGCGTGGCGTCAGTACGTGTATGGAGGCACGGGGGATGAGTATCGACTGGGACCGGCGGACCTGCGCGCGCAAGGGGCATGTGACCTACGCGCCCGACGACCCCCGCCTGCGGCTGCGGCTGCACGCCGCGACCGCGCTCGGCGAGGTGTGGCGCTGTCTGCGCTGCGGTGACTTCGTGCTGGGGGAGCCGCACGGCTCGGGACCGGCCGACGAGGCGCCGCTGGTGCCGCGCGGGAAGGTGCTGCGGGACCTGTTCATCCTGCGCTTCCTGGCGATCGAGCGCGCCGTGCGCGGCGTGTTCATCGTGCTGGTCGCCGTCGCGGTGTGGAAGTTCAGTAACAGCCAGGACGCGGTGCGCCGGCTGTTCAACGAGAACGTGGACGTCTTCCGCCCCGTGTTCAAGCACTTCCACTACGACCTCGACCACTCACCGGTCGTCGGCTCCATCCAGAAGGCGTTCGGCTACAAGCACTCCACGCTGCTGCTGGTGGCCGCCCTGCTGCTGGCCTACGCGCTGATCGAGCTCATCGAGGCCGTCGGCCTCTGGTACGCCAAGCGCTGGGCCGAGTATCTGACGGTCGTCGCCACCGCCGCCTTCCTCCCGCTGGAGATCTACGAGCTCACCGAGAAGGTCAGCTACCTGAAGATCGCCACCCTGGTCCTCAACCTCCTCGCGGTCCTCTACATCGCCGTGGCGAAGCGCCTGTTCGGCCTCCGGGGCGGCCGCAGGGCCTTCGAGGAGGAACGGCACAGCGCGTCCCTGATGGAGGTGGAGGAGTCGGCGGGCGTGACGGTCTGATGCGCGTCGAGCGAGGACGGCCGACGGCGGCGCCTACCGGGTCTTCGGCAAGCACCGCACCGGTGGCCTCGTCACCGTCCGGAGGTCCGGCCGGGGCGGCCGGTGGTGTACCCGGGCTCCGACGGCCACGGCCCGCGGGAGGTCCTCTGACCCGAGGAGGGCTGGACCGCCCGTCCGAACGCCGTGCTCGCGGACCTCGCCGCCCGGCACGCGACCACCTCGTGCCGTCCCGCCGGGGAGATCGTCGCCGCGGCCGGGGCGGAGTTCGTCCTTCGCCGACGACCTCGACGCACTCTGCCGCTGAGCGGCGCTCACGGTCCGCGAGCGGGTGGCGCCGGCTCGTCCCGGGTCCTTCACCGGGCCCGCGTGGCCTCCGTCAGCCGCGTCAGTTCCTCCGGGCTCAGGTCCAGGTCCGTCGCCTGGGCCGAGTTCCTGATCGTCTCCGGGCGGCTCGCGCCCGGGATCGGGAGGACGGTCGGGGACAGGGACAGCAGCCAGGCCAGGCAGACCTGCTGGGCGCTCGCGCCGTGGTCGCGGGCCACCTCGTGGAACGCGGCGTACCGTGGGTCCGCCGCCCGGCCCGACGGGCCGTCCAGGGCACTGCGGGAGATGCCGCCGAGGGGGCTCCAGGGCAGGAACGCCAGGCCGAGTTCCGCGCACAGCCGCAGCTCGGGCTCGCTGTCACGAACCCCGGGGGAGTAGCGGTTCTGCACGCAGACCAGGCGGTCACCGAGGATCGTACGGGCCCGGGTGATCTGGTCGCTGGTCACGTTCGACAGGCCGGCCAGGCGGATCGTGCCCGCGTCGAGCAGGTCGCGCAGGGCGCCGACCGACTCCTCGAACGGGACGGCGGGATCGGGCTTGTGGAGCTGGTAGAGGCCGATCGCCTCGACGCCCAGCCGCTTCAGTGAGGCCTCCGCGGCCGTCTTGAGGTGCCGGGGCGTGCCCGTCGTCGTCCAGTCGCCGTCGGCCGGGCGGCCCCGGCCGCCCTTGGTGGCCAGCAGTACCCCGTCGGTGTCACCGCCGTAGGTCGCGAGGGCGCGGGCGAGGAGGAGTTCGTTGTGGCCGGGCTCCTGGCCCGGCAGGTGGTAGGAGTCGGCCGTGTCCAGCAGGGTCACACCCGCGTCCAGCGCCGCGTGGACGGTGGCGAGGGCGCGGGCCTCGTCGGGCCGGCCCTCGATCGACAGCGGCATGGCACCGAGTCCCACCGCGCTCACCTTCAGGTCGCCGATCGTGCGGTGGCGCATCTCAGTTCTCCCTTCCCAGGGTCTCGGCGACGGCCTTCGGCAGCCACTGCCGTACGTCACCGAAGGCGAAGCCGAGCCCGGCGGCCCGGGAGTTGTCCATGGCGTAACGGCGGCGGAAGGCGAAGGGGGAGACTTCGGCGGACTCGGTCACCTCGAACCGCACCTCGCCCCCGGGGAGCCGGGCCGCCACCGCGGTGCACAGCTCGTCCAGGGTCAGCAGGCCGTGGGAGGCGGCGTTCACCGGGCCCGTGAAGTCCGCCCCCGCCGCCCAGAACAGGAAGTCGGCGATCTCCTCGACGTGGATGTACGTCGCCGGGTGCGGGAGAGGCGGTACGGCGATGGGTGTGCCGGTGCGGACGCGGTGGGCGTAGTGCTCCAGCCGGCCGGTGAAGTCGTCGTCACCGCCCAGCACATGGGCGACCCGGACGGACACGAACGGCAGGCCGGCCCCCGTGAACACCGCCTCGGCCTGCCGCTTGCCCTCGCCGTAGTGCGCCCCGGCGAACTCGGCGTCGTCCCAGGCGAGTTCCAGGTCCACGGCGACGGTGCTCGGATCGACCGCGCTCTCCGGCACCGGCACCGCCGAGTCCTCCTGCTCGTACACCTCCACCGTCGACGTCATGACATAGCGTCCGGTGCGGCCCGTGAGGACCCGGCGGGCGATCTCCGCCTGGCGCGGGGTGTAACAGACCTGGTCGATGACGACGTCGAAGGTACGGCTGCCGATCGCTTCGGTCAGCGCCTTCTCGTCGTCGCGGTCGGCCACCAGATGGACCGCTTGCGGCGGCGGGGCCGACGATCCCCGGTTCAGGACCGTGACCCGGTCACCCGCCGCCAGCAGCCGGGCGATCAGCCGCTTGCCGAAATAGCGGCTGCCGCCGATGACCAGTACCTCTCGTGCCTTTGTCATGACCATAATTCTCCGGACCGGGCAGGGAGCTCTGAAGGGGGAGACATGGGAGATCGGGTCACCACACCGAAAGAACCACGGCATCTGCGGGCCGTCGCCGACGAAACACAGGTGGCCTTCGACGCGGTGGACCGGCAGATCCTCCAGCTGCTGCAGACCGACGGACGGATCAAGCTGAGCGAGCTGGGCCGGCGGGTCACTCTGAGCCCGGCGGCCGTGGCCGAGCGGGTGCGCCGGCTGGAGGCGGCCGGCGTGGTCGAGGGGTACGGCGCCCAGGTCGAGCCCGCCCGCCTCGGCTACGGCATCCAGGCCTTCATCCGGGTGAACCCGCACGGTGGCTACAGCCTCAAGCACCCCAGGACCCTCGAGCTGATCGACCGCCCGGAGATCACCGAGGTGCACCACGTGGTCGGCCAGGACTGCTGGATCCTCAAGGTCGCCGTCACCGACACCGTCCACCTGGAGGAGGTCCTGGAGCAGACCTCGGCGCTGGGCCGGACGACGACGTCGATCGTGCTGTCCTCACCGGTGCGCCGGAAGCCGCTGCTGCCTCCGAAGTGAAACGGGAGCACCGCTTGCCCTGACGCCGACGTCAACACCTACGGTCGAAGGCATGCGAATCGGCGAGCTGGCCGCACGGGCCGGGACCACCACCCGCACCCTGCGCTACTACGAGGCACGCGGGCTGCTGCCGGCCCGGCGCGACGGCAACGGACACCGCACGTACGACGAGGGCGACCTGAGGCTGCTGGAGCAGATCCGGACGCTGCGGGACTTCGGGTTCGAGCTGGAGGAGACGCGGCCCTTCGTGGAGTGCCTGCGCTCCGGGCACCCGGAGGGCGACTCCTGCCCGGCCTCGCTCGCGGTCTACCGGCGCAAGCTGGACGAGCTGGACGCGCTGATCGGGCAGCTGTCGGCCGTGCGGGAGACGGTCGCCGGGCAGCTGCGGCGGGCCGAGCGGGCCCGGGACGCGCTGGCCGCCGAGGCGCTGGTTCCGGGTGGCCCGGAACCCGTGTGCGAGCTGGGAGGGCTTTCGCGATGAGTCTGGTGAGCGGACTGGCCGAGGTGACGGACGCGGATTTCGAGGCGGAGGTGAGGAACTCGGAGCTGCCGGTCCTGGTGCAGTTCACGGCCGACTGGTGCGGGCCGTGCCGGCAGCTCGCGCCAGTGCTGAAGGACATCGCCTTCGAGGAGGGCGACCGGCTGAAGATCGTGCAGCTCGACGTGGACCGCAATCCGCAGACGACGATCGCCTACGGCGTGCTGTCCACCCCGACCCTGATGGTCTTCCGGGACGGTGAGCCGGTGCGGTCGATGGTGGGGGCGCGGCCCAGGCGGCGGCTGCTGGAGGAGCTGGCCGACGTGCTGTAAAACCCGTGCGCCCGTGAAAAAAATCCCCCGAGCAATTGCGCTCGGGGGATTTCTCTGCGTATATTCGGTGGTTCGCGACTTCTCTTGAGGGAAGGCGCGGAGAAGTTCAGTGAGCACAGTATATCCGGGCGGGAGCGGAATTGTCAAACACCGAATTTCCACGCGATGAATTGCGGCACGAGCAGGAATTCATCGACGGACTGTACGCGCGCGTGGACGTGCTGCGCGGCGAGGCCGAGACGTCGGTCACGGACGCGCTCGCCCAGGGCGACAAGCCCATGCAGGCCCGGCTGGAGCGGGACATCCTGGTCGCCGAGCGCTCGGGGCTGCTCGCCGCGCTGAACGCCGTCGACGGTTCGCTGTGCTTCGGCCGGATCGACCTGGCCGACGGTGCCGCCCACCACATCGGCCGGATCGGGCTGCGCGAGGACGACACCGAGCGCACGCCGGTCCTCATCGACTGGCGGGCCGACGTCGCCCGTCCCTTCTACCTGGCCACCGGCCACACCCCGATGGGCCTGCGCCGCCGCCGGCACATCACCACCCAGGGCCGGACCGTGACCTCCCTGCACGACGAGATCCTCGACCTCGGCGACGCCACCCGCACCGGCTACGAGGACCACAACGGCGACGCCGTGCTGCTGGCCGCGCTGAACTCGGCGCGCACCGGCCGCATGAGCGACATCGTGCAGACCATCCAGGCCGAGCAGGACGAGATCATCCGGGCGCCGTACCGTGGGGTACTGGTGGTCGAGGGGGGCCCCGGCACCGGCAAGACGGCCGTGGCCCTGCACCGGGCCGCGTACCTGCTGTACGAGCACCGGGAACTGCTGGCCCGCCGCGCGGTACTGATCGTCGGCCCCAACCCGGCCTTCCTCGGCTACATCGGCGAGGTGCTGCCCTCCCTCGGTGAGACCGGTGTGCTCCTGGCCACGGTCGGCGAGCTGTTCCCCGGAGTGAAGGCGACCGCCGTCGACACCCCCGAGGCGGCGGCCGTGAAGGGCCGCGCCGACATGGCGGACGTGCTCGCCGCCGTCGTGCGCGACCGGCAGGCCCTGCCGGACCCGGTCCTCGCGATCGAGCACGACCGCGAGGTGCTCATGCTGGACGACGGCCTGGTGCGTGTCGCCCGCGAGCGCACCCGCGCCGCCGGGCTGCCGCACAACGCGGCCCGCGAGCACTTCGAGGGGCACATCCTCAACACCCTCACCGAGCTGTACGCCGAACGCGTCGGCACCGACCCGTACGACGGCAGCAGCCTGCTCGACGCCTCCGACATCACCCAGATCCGTGACGAACTCGCCGAGAACCCCGAAGTCTGGTCCGCCGTCGACCAGTTGTGGCCGAGGATCACCCCGCAGCGGCTCGTCGCCGACTTCCTCGCGGAGCCGGAGGGGTACGTGAGCGAGGAGGACGCGGCCGCCGTCCGCCGCCCGGTGACCCGCGCCTGGACCGTCGCCGACGTCCCCCTCCTCGACGAGGCGGCCGAACTCCTCGGCGAGGACGACCGGTGGGCGCGGGCCCGGGCCGAGCGCGAGCGCGAGACACAGGTGGCCTACGCGCAGGGCGTCCTGGACGTCTCGTACGCCTCCCGGACCTACGAGTTCGAGGACAGGCACGACGAGGACTCCGAAGTCCTGTCGGCCCACGACATCATCGACGCCGAACGCTTCGCCGAGCGGCACGAGGAGGCCGACCACCGCAGCGCCGCCGAGCGGGCCGCGGCCGACCGGACCTGGGCGTTCGGGCACATCATCGTGGACGAGGCGCAGGAGCTGTCCCCGATGGCCTGGCGGCTGCTGATGCGGCGCAGCCCGACCCGGGCGATGACCCTGGTCGGCGACCCCGCGCAGACCGCCGAGGCGGCCGGGGTCGGCTCCTGGGCGGACATCCTGGCGCCGTATGTCGAGGACCGCTGGGAGCACACCCGCCTCGGCGTCAACTACCGCACCCCGGCCGAGATCATGGAGCTGGCCGCGGCCGTGGTCCGCGCCGAGAACCCGGACTTCGAGCCCCCGAGTTCGGTCCGTTCCACCGGGGTGCGGCCCTGGGCGCGGCGGGTCCACGACGACCTGCCCGGCGCGGTCGCGGAGGCCGTCGCCGAACTCACCCCGGCCGAGGGCCGCCTCGCGGTCATCGCCCCGCGCGAGCTGCACCGCCGGCTGGCGGCCCGGCTGGACAACGTCACCGCGGGTGGCGAACCGGACCTGACGCAGAAGGTCGTCCTGCTGGATCCGCGCCAGTCCAAGGGGCTCGAATTCGACTCCGTCCTGGTGGTCGAGCCCGGGCGGTACGGCACCAGCGACCTGTACGTGTCCCTGACCAGGGCCACGCAGCGACTGGGTGTGGTGCACACCGGGGAGCTGCCGAAGGCACTGGCCGAGGCCTTCGGGTAACGCGCGGGCAGCGGGAGGCGACAGGCGGTGTCCCGGCCCCTGGGCCCCGCGACGCCCGGATGATCCGAACGGAAGGGTCTAGGCCGGCCGGAGCCACACCACGGCCAGGGGCGGCAGCGTCAGCCTGATGCTCGCCGGGCGTCCGTGCCATGACTGGGGTTCCGGCTTGATGACGTCCGGGTTGGTGATGTCGCTGCCGCCATAGCGGGCCGCGTCGGTGTTCAGGACCTCCAGCCAGGCCGGGACGTCCTCGGGGACGCCGAGGCGGTAGTCGGGGCGGACCACGGGGGACAGGTGGCAGACCGCGAGGAGCGGATTGCCGTCGGCGTCCAGGCGCAGGAACGCGAACACGTTGTCGTCCGCCGCGTCCCCGGTGGTCCACTGGAACCCCGCCGGGTCGGTGTCGCGCTGCCACAGGGCGGGGGTGGCCCGGTACAGGGTGTTCAGATCCCGCACGAGGTCCCGTACACCCCGGTGGTCGGCCTCGGCGCCGTAGGACGGGTCGAGCAGCCACCAGTCGGGGCCGTGCACTTCCGACCACTCGGCGCCCTGGGCGAACTCCTGCCCCATGAACAGGAGCTGCTTGCCGGGGTGGGCCCACATGAAGCCCAGGTAGGCGCGGTGGTTCGCGCGCTGCTGCCACCAGTCGCCGGGCATCTTCGAGACCAGGGACCGCTTGCCGTGCACGACCTCGTCGTGGGAGATCGGCAGGACGTAGTTCTCGCTGTACGCGTACACCATCGAGAAGGTCATCTCGTGGTGGTGGTAGGCGCGGTGGACCGGGTCGTGGGCCATGTACTGCAGCGAGTCGTGCATCCAGCCCATGTTCCACTTCAGGCCGAAACCGAGCCCGCCGAAACCGCTCGGGCCCTTGTGGTGGGTGGGGCGGGTGACGCCGTCCCAGGCCGTCGACTCCTCGGCGATGGTCACCACGCCCGGGCAGCGCCGGTAGACCGTGGCGTTCATCTCCTGCAGGAAGGCCACCGCGTCCAGGTTCTCCCGGCCGCCGTGCTCGTTCGGGGTCCACTGGCCCGGCTCACGCGAGTAGTCCAGGTAGAGCATGGAGGCGACCGCGTCGACCCGCAGGCCGTCGATGTGGAACTCCTCGCACCAGTACACGGCGTTGGCGACGAGGAAGTTGCGCACCTCGCGGCGGCCGAAGTCGAACTCCAGGGTGCCCCAGTCGGGATGCGCGGCCCGCAGCGGATCGTGGTGCTCGTACAGCGGGCGCCCGTCGAACTCGGCCAGCGCCCAGTCGTCGCGCGGGAAGTGCGCCGGCACCCAGTCCATCAGCACGCCGATGCCGGCCCGGTGCAGCCGGTCCACCAGGTACTTGAAGTCGTCCGGGGTGCCGAGCCGGGCCGTCGGGGCGTAGAAGCCGGTGACCTGGTAACCCCAGGAGCCGCCGAAGGGGTGCTCGGCGACCGGCATCAGCTCCACGTGGGTGAACCCCGTCTCCCGTACGTAGGCGGCGAGTTGGTCCGCCAGCTGGCGGTACGTCAGGCCGGGGCGCCAGGACGGCAGATGGACCTCGTAGACGGAGAACGGGGCCTCGTGCACGGGGGTGTCGGCCCGGTGCGCCATCCACTCCGCGTCGGTCCACTCGTGGTGCGAGGCGTGCACGATCGACGCGGTGGCGGGCGGAGCCTCCGTACGGCGGGCCAGCGGATCGGCGCGCAGGGTGCGCGAGCCGTCCGGACGGGTGATCTCGAACTTGTACGCCTCGCCCTCGCCGATCCCCGGCACGAACAGCTCCCACACCCCGGAGGAGCCCAGCGAGCGCATCGGAAAGCCCGTCGCGTCCCAGAAGTTGAAGCCACCCGCGACCCGTACACCCCGCGCGTTGGGCGCCCACACCGCGAACCGGGTGCCGGTGACGCCCTGATGGGTGGTGACATGGGCGCCGAGCGCCTGCCACAGCTGCTCGTGCCGGCCCTCACCGATCAGGTGCAGGTCCAGCTCGCCGAGCGTGGGCAGGAAGCAGTAGGGGTCCTCGGTGTCCAGGACGTTCCCCTCGTACGCCACCAGCAGCCGGTAGTCCGGCACGTCCGCGAGCGGCAGCGCCCCCGAGAAGAACCCGTCGCCGTCGTCGCGCAGTTCCGTGCGCAGCCCCTCGGCGACGACCGTGACGGACAGCGCGTACGGCCGCAGGACCCGGAAGACGACGCCCGACTCCACCGGGTGGGCGCCCAGTACGGAGTGCGGGTCGTGGTGGGTGCCGTGCAGCAGCCGCTCGCGGTCGGCGGATTCGACAGCGGGGGAGACGGCGGCATCCGGGGTGTGCTTCGAGGGGGCCGGCTTCTTGGTCGTCACGGGACGGATCCTCCTGGTCTTCACGCGGCGAGGCGACGGATCGCCGAGAGCGGTACGGGGAGCCAGTCGGGGCGGTGCCGGGCCTCGTAGACGACCTCGTAGACCGCCTTGTCGGTCTCGAAGGCCCGCAGCAGCACCGGATCGGTGCGCGGGTCGCGGCCGGCCACCTCCGCGTACCCGGAGCAGTAGGCGGCCCGGCACACGCGCGCCCAGTCCGGTGCGGGAGGGCTCACCGAGTGGGCCGCGTAGTCGAAGGAGCGGAGCATTCCCGCGATGTCCCGCACCGGCGGCTGCGGCATGCGCCGCTCGGCCGGCGGCCGGGCCGGTTCGCCCTCGAAGTCGATCAGCGACCACTGCCCGGACGCCGAGCGCAAGCACTGGCCCAGGTGCAGATCGCCGTGGATCCGCTGGGCCGTCCAGGTGCGGCCGTCGGTGGCGAGGTCGGCCAGTGCCCGGTAGGCCGAGCGCAGCCCGTCCTCGTACGGCCGCAGTCCCGGCACCGCCTGGACGGCCGCCTCCAGTCGCTCGGTCATCCCCTCGGCCGTCGACTGCAGCTGGGCGTGGCCGAGAGTGACCGTCGGCAGGGCGTGGGCGAGCGCGGTGTGCACCTCGGCGGTGGCGCGGCCCAGCGCCCGCGCCTCGGCGGCGAAGTCCTCGCCCTTGGCCAGTTCGCGCAGCGCCAGCTCCCAGCCGTCGCTCGCCCCGCTGACGAAGGGCTGGAGCACCGCCAGGACGTACGACTCCGCGCCCACGTCCGCATGCAGCCAGGCGGTCGGCGCGGGCACCCGGGGGCAGCCCTCGCGGGCCAGCGCCAGGGGTATCTCCAGGTCGGGGTTGATGCCGGGCACCACGCGGCGCAGCAGCTTGAGGATGAACGTATCGCCGTAGACCACCGACGAGTTGGACTGCTCGGCGGTCATCAGCCGGGCCACCAGCCCGGCGCGGATCTCCTGACGCGCATCCCCCTCGAAACGCAGTCCGCCGATGCGGGCCCGGGTGCGCAGGGCCTCCAGCAGTACTTCGGCGGGCCGGGGGTCGTACAGGGCCTCGTACACCGTGCGTCCGGCGAGGGGGCCCTCCTCCAGATGTCCGATCAGCGCGGGCGCCAGCCGGGGCGGCAGCGCCTCGCGCACGCCTATGAGGAGCTGGTAGCAGTCGCCCGGGTGGGACTCGTCGCCCAGGGCGGACGGCTGGTGGACGCGCAGGAGCAGGTGGTAGAGGCCCAGCCGGCCGTCGGGAGGCAGCAGTTCGGTGGCGGCCACGGGGGTGAACCCGGTGACCGGGCGGCCCTTGCCGGCGAACCAGCGCTGCCTCGGCAGCCACTCGCGCAACAAGGGGTCCAGGGAGGCGAGGAGCGGGGTGGTGGTGCCGGATGAGGTGACCGTTTCCGCCATGGGCGTCACGTCCTTTCCCCGGAGCGCGAGGGGGGGTATCACTTGTGCGTGCCCCGGGTGGGGCGGGAGAAACCGCCCCACCACCGGGGTTCTACGCCACGTTCCGGCGCAACCGGAACCAGTAGAAGCCGTGCCCCGCGAGGGTGAGCAGGTACGGCAGCTCGCCGATCGCCGGGAAGCGGACCCCGCCGAACAGTTCGACGGGGTGCCGCCCGCAGAACCGGCTCAGATCCAGCTCCGTCGGCTGCGCGAAGCGGGAGAAGTTGTGGACGCACAGCACCAGGTCGTCCCCTCCGTCCCCTGACAGGGGGGCCTCCCGCAGGAAGGCGAGGACGGCCGGGTTGGAGGACTGCAGCTCGTTGTAGGACCCCAGTCCGAAGGCGGGGTTCTGCTTG
>NZ_JBSFKD010000051.1:0-49059 GCF_053598395.1 Streptomyces sp. NPDC001135
AAGTCGAGGGCGATCTCCAGACCCAGCTTGTGCGCCTCGCCGACGAAGTGGTCGAAGTCCTCGATCGTGCCGAGGGCGGGATGGACGGCGTCGTGCCCGCCCTCCGGCGAGCCGATCGCCCACGGCACGCCCACATCCTGCGGCCCGGCCGTGAGGGTGTTGTTGGGTCCCTTGCGGAACGTCGTACCGATGGGGTGGATCGGGGGCAGATAGACGACGTCGAAGCCCATGTCCGCGATCGGCTTCAGCCGGCGGGCGGCCGTACGGAAGGTGCCGTGCGGCTGTTCGGCGGTGCCCTCCGAGCGCGGGAAGAACTCGTACCAGGAGCCGTACAGGGCACGTTCACGCTCCACCAGCAGCGGCATCGGATCGGACGCCGTGACCAGCTCCCGCAACGGATGGCGGGCCAGCACCGCGTCCACCTCCGGGGCCAGCGCCGCCGCGAGGCGCTCGTGCACGGACAGGGAGTCGTCACCGAGGGCCTGCGCGGCGGCGAGGACGGCGTTCCGCTCCGGGCCCTTCGGCACTCCGGCGGCCGCCCGCTCGTACAGCTCGGCCCCCTCCTCCAGCACCAGCCCGATGTCGATCCCGGCCGGCACCTTCACCGAGGCGGTGTGCCGCCAGGTCGCCAGCGGATGACTCCAGGCCTCCACCCGGAAGGTCCACCGGCCTGTCGCGTCCGGGGTGATCTCCGCGCCCCAGCGGTCACTGCCGGGGGACAGCTCGTGCATCGGCGTCCACGGGCCACGTCGGCCCTTCGGATCACGCAGGACCACATTGGCGCCCACGGCATCGTGCCCTTCGCGGAACACGGTGGCCGTCACCTGGAACGTTTCCCCGGCCACCGCTTTCGCCGGGCGCCTGCCGCACTCCACGGCCGGCCGTACGTCACGTACCGGTACACGGCCGATGGCCGGGGTCCTGCGCATGTATCTCACCTCCGCCGTGCGCGAAGCCGGGCACCTGGCCCGGCTTCGCGATCCGAGACGGGGCCGACCGACGTCGGTCCCGTGGGGAACGCCTTGTACGGTGCCAGGTCAGGGGCTTGGCGCCGTGGAACGCCGCTCCGGTGGCGGCGCTCTTCTGGCCGACCGGCGCGACCGCGGCCGTCCGTCCTGCTCGCGCAGGTAGGTGACCAGATTGGTGCGCAGATAGCGCTCGGCGGCGTCCGCGGCCTCGCGGGCGCAGCGTTTGCCCATCAGCACGCACAGTGTGTAGCCCGAGTCCTCGAAGGTGCCCCGGACCGTGCGGTCGTGGGGCGAGGCGAGCATCACGCGCTCCCACGCCCGGTAACGCCGCAACGCCCGGGCCACTTCGGCCTTGGCGGGTAGCAGCATTGCCCTCTTCACCTTCCACGCTCTCGACTGGGCGCGTTCCCGACGGTCGGGTGGTGTCCGCGCGCGGAAGGGCACGGCACCGTTACGGCGATCGAGGCTTTCACTTATGGTGCACGCACGACGACGCAGCGTCTTGTTGGAGCTTCAACCACGGGCGGTGTCGGGTGCTCATGTTGCACGAATGGCGTAGTGCCCTCACCGTGGAGGTGACTCAGAAGCGCTCAGTGCTCACGCTGTGTGTCCGGGCTGTCCGGACGGGCATCCGGGATCCCTCCCGGACGGGCGAGGGGAGCGAGAGCTTCGCCGGTGAGGAGCAAGCGACGATGAAGACCGCAGTGCCCTGCTACTACCACCTCGACGTGGAAGTCAGCCCGGAACGGGTGGGACAGGTCAGCCGCATCCTGGCCGCCCACCTCCGCTACTGGGACCTCGAGAACCTCACGGTCCCCGTCTGCCGCGGCGCCGAACTGCTGCTGCGGGCGATCGACCAGCACGCCAACGACAAGCGCACGTCGATCGAGATGTGGTGGAACGGCCAGCACCTCATCACCGCGTTCGGGGACGACGACCCGGATCTGCGCCCCGACCAGGACCTGCGGGCTCCTCTCGCCGACATCGCCGCCATGAGCGACGGCTGGGGCTGCTGCGCCTCCGACACCGGAGCCAAGATCATCTGGTTCTCGCAGCGCGCCCGCGCCGGCCAGCGCGTCCCGCTGGTGCCGACCGCCCCCGCGCCCACGCTGCGGACGGGGCGCCAAGTGCCGCGCACCGACCCCGTCGTGGTGCTGGCCGCTCCCGCGCCCGCCGGTGACCACGCCCTGGAGGGCAGCCGGTGACCGCCCGCAGGAGAAGGAAAGGGCTGCCCGTGTGGAGCGGGCAGCCCTACCCGTTGGGTGCCGCGTTCGACGGACAGGGCACCAACTTCGCCCTGTTCAGCGAGGTGGCCGAGCGGGTCGAGGTGGTCCTCGTCGACGACGCGGGCAAGGGGACGCCGGTACGGCTGCACGAGGTCGACGGGTTCGTCTGGCACGCCTATCTGCCCGGCATCGCCCCGGGGCAGCGCTACGGCTACCGGGTGCACGGCCCCTGGCAGCCCTCGCTCGGCCACCGGTGCAATCCGGCGAAGCTGCTGCTCGACCCGTACGCCCGGGCCGTCGACGGCCAGATCGACAACCACGCCTCGCTGTACGAGCGGGCCCCGGACGGCCCCGCCCCCGCCGACAGCGCCGGGCACTCCATGCTGGGCGTGGTCACCGACCCGTACTTCGACTGGGGCGACGACCGCCCGCCCAGGACGCCGTACTCGGACTCGGTGATCTACGAAGCCCATGTACGCGGCCTGACCCGTACCCACCCCGACGTCCCCGAGCGGCTGCGCGGCACCTACGCCGGCCTCGCGCACCCCGCCGTGATCGAGCACCTGACCTCGCTCGGCGTGACCGCGGTGGAGCTGATGCCGGTGCACCAGTTCGTGCAGGACGGTGTGCTCCAGGACCGGGGCCTGTCCAACTACTGGGGCTACAACACCATCGGCTTCTTCGCCCCGCACAACGCCTACGCCGCCTTCGGCACCCGGGGCCAGCAGGTCAACGAGTTCAAGGCCATGGTGAAGGCGCTGCACGCGGCCGGCCTCGAAGTCATCCTCGACGTGGTCTACAACCACACCGCCGAGGGCAATGAGATGGGCCCGACCCTGTCCTTCCGCGGCATCGACAACGCCTCCTACTACCGCCTGGTCGACGGCGACTGGGCGCACTACTACGACACCACCGGCACCGGCAACAGCCTGCTGATGCGGCACCCCTACGTGCTGCAGCTGATCATGGACTCGCTGCGCTACTGGGTCACCGAGATGCACGTCGACGGCTTCCGCTTCGACCTCGCGGCCACGCTGGCCCGGCAGTTCCACGAGGTGGACCGGCTCTCGGCCTTCTTCGACCTGATCCAGCAGGACCCGGTGATCAGCCGCGTCAAGCTCATCGCCGAACCCTGGGACGTGGGCGAGGGCGGCTACCAGGTGGGCAACTTCCCGCCACTGTGGTCGGAGTGGAACGGCAAGTACCGCGACGCCGTCCGGGACTTCTGGCGGGGCGAGCCCGGCTCGCTCGGCGAGTTCGCCTCCCGGCTGACCGGCTCCTCGGACCTGTACCAGCACAGCAGGCGCCGGCCGCGCGCCAGCGTCAACTTCGTCACCGCGCACGACGGCTTCACCCTGCGCGACCTCGTGTCGTACAACGACAAGCACAACGCGGCCAACGGTGAGGACGGCCGGGACGGCGAGAGCCACAACCGGTCCTGGAACTGCGGTGTGGAGGGCGAGACCCGCGACCCCGCCGTCCTCGAACTGCGCGCCCGCCAGCAGCGCAACCTGCTCGCCACGCTGCTGCTCTCGCAGGGCATCCCGATGCTCTGCCACGGCGACGAACTCGGCCGCACCCAGCAGGGCAACAACAACGCCTACTGCCAGGACAACGAGATCTCCTGGATCGACTGGGAACTGACGGAGGACCAGCGGGCCCTCACCGACTTCACCCGGCACCTGATCGCCCTGCGCGCCGCGCACCCGGTCCTGCGCCGCCGCCGCTTCTTCTGCGGCGAGACCGCGACCAACGCCGAGCAGCCGCTGCCGGACCTGATGTGGCTCAGGCCCGACGCCGGCGAGATGACCGACCGGGACTGGCAGCGCGATGACGCGCACTCGATGGGCGTCTTCCTCAACGGCGACGCCATCGCCGAGCGCGACCCCTACGGGCGCCGCATGGTCGACGACTCCTTCCTGCTGCTGATCAACGGCTACTGGGAACCGGTCGACTTCCGCCTGCCCGACAACTCCTTCGGTGAACGCTGGACCACCGTGATCGACACCGCCGACCCCGACGGCATCCCCGACGAACGCGAACGGAAGGCCGGCACGAGGCTGCGCGTGGAGGCACGCAGTCTGGTTCTCCTGTCGCGGCCGTCGCGCGCGGCGAGCTAGTTCCGTTCGGATCGGGTCGGACCCGGGCTGATCCGAACGCCCCCCGGGTGCCCGGCCGCGGGCCCGTCGTGGCCGGTCGCGCCCACGCGGCGAAGCCGCCGCGGTGCCGTCCGCTTCGAGGCGCCGTCGCCGCCGCGGTCAGCCGCCCGCGCGGTCAGCGCGCCCGGTGGGACGTCACCGTGAACTGAGCCCCGTCGACATCCCGCAGGATCGCCTCGGTCTCGTCCTCGCTCAGCACGCTGCCGCCGTGCTTCTCCGCCGCCCGCGCACACCCCGGTACGTCCGCGACGGCGAAGTGGACCTGCCAGTGCGGCCGCACGGAGGGATCCGGTGCCGACTCCACCGCGCCCGAGTCGATCCGCGCCACGATGTCGCCCTCGCTGCGCAGCACCACCTCGCCGCCCTCGTACTCCACCTCGCAGCAGCCCGGCAGCCCGGACGCCCAGTCGAGGATCTCGCCGTAGAACAGCGCGGCGTCGAAGGCGTCACGGGTGTGCAGCCGGATGAACGTCGGCGACGCCCGCCGCCAGGCCTCCCAGTTGCCGACCAGTTCCCCCTGCCAGATGCCGAAGGTCGCCCCGTCCCGGTCGGCGAGCAGCGCGGCCCGGCCCGGCGGGAAGGACAGCGGGCCGACGGCGGCCGTACCGCCGCGCTCGCGGGCCCGGGCGACCGCCACGTCGGCGTCCGGCACGGCGAAGTACGGCGTCCAGGCCACCGCCATCTGCCACATGGCGGCGACCGCGGCGATCCCCGCCACCGGCACCCCGTCCGCCAGCGCGATACGGAAGTGCTCGCCGAGCTTGGCGCCGCGCCAGCGCCAGCCGAGGACGGCCGAGTAGAAGTCCTGGGTGGCCCCGAGGTCACGGCTGGTCAGGCTCACCCAGCAGGGGGCACCGAAGACGGAGTGCGTGGAGACGATGTCGCGCCTCCGCGGTCCACCGCTGACAGGGGCGTTGTGGTTCATGGCAGTCGCGTCCTGCTCTCGGGGCCGGGCGGCCACCGGTCTGGGACCAGTCTCCAACCGGAAGGGGGTGGAGTGCCCGTCGAGTACCCCCGGTGGCACCGGTCCAGGCCGCCGAGGGACGATGGGGGCATGGGAGCGAGCGAGCCGGAACAGATCGCCGAGCTGCAGGCACAGGTCGACCAGCTGAAGGAAGCCGTCGCATCCCACGCCGTCGTCGACCAGGCCATCGGGATGGTGGTGGCCCTGGGCCGAGTGACCCCGGACGAGGGCTGGGAGATCCTCAAGGAGGTCTCCCAGCACACCAACATCAAGCTGCGCAACATCGCGGAGTTGATCCTCATCTGGGGCCGCCGCGGTGACATTCCGCCCGACATCAGCGCCGCGCTGGAGGACGCCCTGGACCGGTACGGGCCCACGCAGGTGCCCGGGACCGCGCAGGAGTGAGGGCAGGAGTGAGAGGGCGGGGGTTTCGGGGGGCCGTGGTTCTCGCGGCCCGGCGCCGGATCAGCGGGCCTCGGCGAGCAGCTCCTCGCGCATCCGGTCGAAGCAGGCGCTGAGCAGTCGGGAGACGTGCATCTGTGAGATGCCGAGCTGCTCGGCGATGCGGCTCTGCGTCATCCCGCCGAAGAACCGCAGGTAGAGGATGGTGCGCTCGCGTTCCGGCAGCGCATCCAGGCACGGCTTGACGGCGGCCCGGTCGACCACGAGGTCGTACCCGGGGTCGGGGGCGCCGAGCGAGTCCCCGAGGGCGTAGCCGTCGGTGCCGGCCACCTCGGCGTCCAGGGACAGCGCGGAGAAGCACTCCAGCGCCTCCATCCCGGTGCGCACCTCGTCCTCGCTGAGCCGCGTGTACGCGGCGATCTCCGCCACGGACGGCGGGCGGCCCGAGGTGCTCTGGGAGAGTTCCTTCGTGGCGCTGCGGACCCGGTTGCGCAGGTCCTGTACCCGGCGGGGCACGTGCAGGGTCCACATGTGGTCGCGGAAGTGGCGCTTGATCTCACCGGTGATGGTGGGCACCGCGTACGCCTCGAAGGCGCGACCGCGCTCCGGGTCGTAGTGGTCGACGGCCTTCACGAGACCGAGGGCAGCCACCTGGTACAGGTCCTCGAGGGACTCCCCACGGCCGCGGAACCGCACAGCGATCCGTTCGGCCATGGGCAGCCACAGCCGGACCAGCTCGTCACGCAGCGCCCGCCGCTCGGAACCGTCGGGCAGCCGCGCGAGCCGCTCGAAGGACTCCGCCGTGTCGGGGGCGTCATCGTGAGGATGGGGGGACGTGGTGCCGGTCACACGCATCGTGCGCACCTCTCTCAGGTGCTGGATGGACAGACACCGTGGGAGGTGCGCTCGGACCATGGAAAGGACACCGGGGCGTCCGGCGACGCCGGCTCCCACGGACGTGCCTCCTGTCCGAAGCACTGACGTTCCTTTTCCCGCACAGGGACATCATCAAACAAATGGGTGCAAACAGGATGCGTCTGGACTGCGTACGGCAGAGACGGCCGGCGGACCGTGCCGGCACCCCCGATGCCGCCAGGGAGCCGGGAGCCGGGAGCCGGGAGCCGGGAGCCCGGGCGGCGGGGCGTGCCGCGGGGCGGGTTTCCGGTCCGGCCCAGCCAGTGGAGGGGGGCGAGACGGAGTCACCCGCCAGGTGCGCTGCAGCCGACCGCACCGCCCGAGAACCGCTCGACGGACCTCGTCTCGCGTACCGGCGTCCGGGACATCAACGCCGTCCGCCCGGCCACCGGCACGGCCGTCCTGGTCACCATCCACTGCGAGGGCGAGACGGACCGGTACTGCGACCGGGTGGGCCCGATGTGCCGCGGCCTCACCGAGGACCAGGTGCCGGCACCCCGATCACGCTGGGGGACGTCTTCCGAGCCGACGCGCCGTGCGGCCTCCTGCGCGGCGCGTCCGCGTGTCCCGCCGCCGCCCTTGCCGTCCTGGCGGTGGCCGTTGCCCCCGGTGTCACCGTGGACTCCCCGGTGCCCGGCCGGGCGGGGCCGGTGATCTTGCCGCGGACGTGATGTGCGGCACGCGCGCGTACCCTCTCCGAAGGCACCGTGAACGGATTCTTCCTGGGCAGCGCTTGATCACCGATCAAAGCGGGCGAACCCCCTGGCCACAGCGCATTCTGCTCATTTGACAGTGCCCTCGACGCACAGATAGACAGCAGCTCTCGAAGGTCGAGAGGGGCACTGTGTACGAGCCGAACGTGGTCGGGGACTGGCACGAGTACGACGAGCATGCCGGTCTGCGGGTCCGCGTCCACCGCCTGGAGGCGACCGAGCCGCCACGCGGACGCGACGACGCCGCTGCCGGGCTGACGTACTTCAGCGTCCGGGTGACGGTCGAGAACCGCGGCGCGCGGCCCCTGGGCATCCACCTGGAGGACGGCCAGCTCGACGTCCGGGTCGGCCCCGACGGCGAGGGCGCCTTCATCGACTGGCGGAACTCCCAGTTCATCGAGGGCTTCGACGTCTACCCCCTGCGCCGCGCCACCGCCGTCCTCTACGCCGCCGCCCCCGAGGCCCACCTCACCCACGTGGACGTACAGGTGCAGCTGCGGGTGGACGACGAGTGGGCCGACCGCCGGCTGTGGACCGGCGGCATCGGCGTCCTGGAGGCGGCCCCGGCGGCCGCCCCCACGGCCGCCGGACAGGGCGGCCTGGCCCACCAGGTCAGCGCCTTCCTGCGGGACCAGACGGAGCCCGGCACCGCCTGACACGGGCGGCGACGGGGCCGTACGGTCAGTGCGGGATGCCGTCGATGATCTCCCGGGCCCCCTGCCGCAGCAGCGCCACCGCGACCGACGTGCCGAGGGTGGCCGGATCGAGCCGGCCCGCCCACTCGTGGGCGTTCAGCCTGGTCTTGCCGTCCGGTGTGAAGACGCAGGCCCGCAGGGACAGTTCCCCGCCGCGGTCGACACGCGCGTAGCCGGCGATGGGGCTGTTGCAGTGGCCCTGCAGCACGTGCAGGAACATCCGCTCGGCCGTCGCCTCCCGGTGGGTGTCCGGGTCGCCGAGCCCGCTGACGGCGTCGATGAGGTCGGTGTCGTCCTCCCGGCACTGCAGGGCGAGGATGCCCGCGCCGATCGGCGGCATCATCGTGTCCGGCGACAGCACCTCGCTGATCACGTCCGTCCGGCCGATCCGCTCCAGCCCGGACACCGCCAGCAGCAGCGCGTCCGCGTCCCCGGCGGCCAGTTTCTCCAGCCGCCGGTTGGCGTTGCCGCGGAACGGCACGCACTGAAGATGCGGGTGCGTGGCGGCCAGTTGGGCCACCCGACGCACCGAGGAGGTACCGATCCGGGTGCTGGCGGGCAACGCGTCCAGGGTGAGACCGCCCGGGTGCACCAGGGCGTCGCGGATGTCGTCCCGCTTCAGGAACGCGGCGAACACCGTCCCGGCGGGCAACGGCCGGTCGGCGGGCACGTCCTTGACGCAGTGCACCGCGAGGTCGGCCTCGCCGGCCAGCAGTGCGGCGTCCACCTCCTTGGTGAACGCCCCCTTGCCCTCGACCTTGGACAGATCGCCGAGCCACTTGTCGCCGGTGGTCTTCACCGGCACGACCTCGGTGCGAACACCGGGGTGCAGGACGGCCAACTCGGCCCGGACCCGCTCCACTTGGGCCAGGGCCATGGGGGAGTCACGGGAGACGATACGGATCAGTTCGGGAACCGGCATGCGCACACGATAGACCCACACGCCCGAGCCGGACTCGACGCCCGGTCTCAGCCGAAGCCCTCGGGCAGGTCCGCCGCCGACTCCTCCGGTGTCAGATCGGGGCGCAGCCGCAGCCAGGAGGGCTGGCGCAGCAGCCCGGCGCGGGTACGGGTGCTGTAGTTGACCTCGCCCACCAGCCGCGGCAGCACCCAGCGGGCGTCCGGGACCCGCGGGACGGGGTCGAAGGGGCACCGGCTGCTCGCGGCGTCCTCCAGCAGCCGGGCCAGTTGGGTCCGCTCCGCCCCGCTCCAGCCGGTGCCCACCCCACCGACGTACCGCAGCCGGCCGCCCGCGTCGCGCTGTCCGACCAGCACCGCGCCGGGCAGTCCGGCGAGCCGCCCCTTGCCGGGCAGCCAACCGCCGACGATCACGTCCTCGGCGCGCATGTTCCGGATCTTGATCCAGGCGCGGGAGCGCACGCCGGGCTCGTACACCGAGTCCAGCCGCTTGCACACCAGGCCCTCCAGGCCGTGTTCCCTGGTCGCCGCGAGCGCCTCGGCACCGTGCCCGGTCACCGCGCCCGGAGTCGACCAGTACGGCCCGGCCGGCCCGAGGTCCTCCAGCCGCGCGCGCCGCCGTACGTACGGCAGCCGCACCAGGGATTCCTCCAGGTACGGCACGTCGAACAGCACCAGGTGCACCGGCACCAGGGCGGCCCGCCGGGCCGCCCGCGCGGGGGCGTGCGCGAGACCCATCCGGCTCTGCAGCAACTGGAAGTCGGCTCGTCCCCGCTCGTCCAGGGCCAGCACCTCGCCGTCCAGCACGGCGGGCGTGGTGCCCAGCGCGCCGCCGAGCGGGCGCAGTTCGGGATAGGCCCCGGTGATGTCCTCGCCAGAACGGGCGCGCAGGAGCACGCTGCCGTCGCCGGGGAGATAGACCATCACCCGCTGCCCGTCCTGCTTGGTCTCGTACGCCCACCGCTGGTCCTCAGCCGCGGGCGGCAGGGTACCGGGGGTGGCGAGCATCGGCGCGATGAGCGGCAGGGGTACGGCGGTCACGGCTGAAGGTCTCGACCGCTCCCGGCGGCCTCACGCGCCTTCGGCCGCCGGTTCCCCTGAACGGGCCCGGGCGGCCGGCGGCGTCAAGTGTGACGCGGATGGGCCGGCACGGCCGGCTCCCGGCGGTGTCCGCTGCCGCTCGGGGGCAGGCCCAGCTTCAGGAAGACGTTGCCCATGTGCTTGCTGACGCAGCGTTCGGTGAGGACGAGCGTGCGGGCGATGGTGGCGTTGGCGTGGCCTTCGGCCATCAGCCGCAGTACCTCCCGCTCGCGCCGGGTGAGCGTGTCCAGGGGAGTGCCGTCGCGGCGGCTCATCAACTCCGTCACCCTCGGGGTCGAGAGCCGTGCCGCCCCGCGCGACCCGTCCGAGCGCGTCGAGGAACTCGTCGACGCAGCCCACGCGGCCCTTGAGCAGGTAGCCCACCCCGCGGGCGCCGCCGCTCAGCAGTTCGACGGCGTACGACTCCTCGACGTACCGCGAGAGGACCGGCGAGTGGGCGGACTTCACTCACCGAACGTCACCACGACCTTCTCCGCGACCCCCGGCGTGAGGGCCGGCCGAAAGGCCCGGTCGGCCTCGCCGAACGGCACCCGGTGGCTGATCGGCCGGGCTCGCCGTGGCCGGTACGCGCCGCCACGAGGGCCGCGACGGCACGCTCCGCTGTCGTCGGCGACCAACCCCACCCGCCCCCGCCCAGGCGGCTCCCCGTCCGCGCAACGGCCGCCGGAGCGGATGCGGCTGCGCTCTCCGGCCGGGCTGGAGGGCGCTCGCCTGGACCACCGACTCGGCCTCGCCGCACGGGACTTCGCGCCCCGGGTCGGCTCGCCGCCGTCGGCCGCAGGGTCAGGCTCGCTTCGTCGCGATGCTCACCGCGTTGGCCAGCACCACCGCCCCGATGCCCGCCCACTCCGCGCCGCCCAGGGCCTGGCCGAGCACCACCCAGCCGACCACGACGGCCAGGACCGGGTTGACGCTCATGAACAGGCCGAACGTCTGCGCGGGTATATGACGTAGCGTCAGCAGGTCGGTCAGGTACGGCACGGCCGAGGAGAGGACGCCGGCCGTCACCGCGCACAGCACCGCACCGGGCGTCGGGGGATGGCGCAGCGCGACGGCGATGCCGGCGGGCAGGAAGGCCAGCGCGGAGACCGTCGAGGCCGCCGCCGCGCCCTGTGCCCCGGGTGTGCGCCGTCCGACGAGCCGGTTGAGCAGGATGTACGACGCCCAGCAGCACGCGGCGACCAGGCCGAGGGCCATGCCGGTGTAGTCGGCGGAGGGGCGCGGCCGCATCAGGACCACGACTCCGGCCGCGGCGAGCACCGCGCAGCCCGCGTCCAGCCGGCGCCTCGACGCGGCCAGCGCGACGGCGAGCGGCCCGAGGAACTCCAGGGTCACCGCGAGGCCCAGGCCGATCCGGTCGACGGCGCTGTACAGACTGAGGTTCATCGCGCCGAACACCCCGGCCAGCAGCAGGACCGGCCACCACTGCCGCCAGGTGAAGGTCCGCAGCCGGGGCCGGCCCACGGCGAGCAGGACGACAGCGGCTACGTACTGGCGTACGGCGACCACCCCGAGAGGACCGAGGACCGGGAAGGCCAGGGCGCCGACCGCGGCGCCGGTCTGGTTGGACAGGCCGCTGCCGGCCATGGCGGCCACACCGGCGAGCCGCCGGGCCTTCGGCGGGGACGGGGTCGTGGTGGCCGCGGGCACGGCCGCGGCGGAGCGTTCGAGGGCGCGTCGCATGGCTGGATGGTGCGCCGCCCGCACCCTTGCGCAAAATGCATGGAACCTTCCGTCTATACGCTGAACGTATGGATCGAGTCGAGCTGCGGCAGCTGCGGTGCCTCGTGGCGATCGTGGACGAGGGAACCTTCACGGACGCCGCGATCGCCCTGGGCGTCTCCCAGGCCGCCGTCTCCCGCACCCTCGCCTCCCTCGAAGGGGCCCTGGGGGTACGGCTGCTGCGGCGCACCTCGCGCGAGGTGACCCCGACCGCGACCGGGCTGCGGGTGGCGGCGCAGGCCCGGCGGGTGCTGGCGGACGTCGAAGCCCTGGTCCAGGAGGCGGCCTCGGGGCACACCCGGCTGCGGATCGGCTACGCCTGGTCGGCGGTCGGCCGTCACACCGTCGCCTTCCAGCGGCGCTGGACCGCCGCCCGTCCCGGGATCGATCTGCATCTCGTCCGTGTCAACACGGCGTCCGCCGGCCTCGGTGAGGGTGCCTGCGACGTCGCGGTGGTGCGCCGGCCGCTGGCGGACCGGCGGTTCGACACGGCCATCGTGGGCCTGGAGCGGCGGCTGTGCGCCATGGCCGCCGACGATCCGCTGGCCCGGCGCCGGTCCGTACGGCTGGCCGACCTCACCGGGCGGATCCTCCTCGTCGACCGGCGTACCGGCACCACCACCCCTGAGCTGTGGCCGCCGGACGCCCGTCCCGCCGTCGAGGACACGCACGACGTCGACGACTGGCTCACGGTCATCGCCGCCGGACGCGGCATCGGTGTCACCGCCGAGTCGACCGCGAACCAGTACCCGCGGCCCGGAGTCGTCTACCGGCCGGTGCGCGACGCCGAGCCGGTCGCCGTACGGCTCGCCTGGTGGCGCGACGACCCGCACCCGGCCCTGCAGGCGGTCCTCGAACTGCTCACCGAGCTGTACCGGACCGCCTGAGGCGCCCGTTCGCAGCCGGGCCGAACACGCGGGCAAGGGGAAGAGCGCCGTGAGTCCGTCAAGTCCTGGCGCGGGGGCAAGACCCTCGAGGAGATCGAGGTGCTACGCCGGCAGGTGCGCCTGTCACCCCTGGGCGTCCGGCTCCGGCTCCGCGTCCAGGCCCGTGCACGCCAGCTCCCCGTCCACCTCGGCGCACGCCTCCACGCCCCGCGGCGAGGACACCGAGAGCATGGGGCTGCTGTTCCCGGCCGGGTCGTCCGCCGGGTAGCGGGCCGACAGCACGTCCTGGCCTGCCCGCACCGACACCTCGCGAGCCTTGGCCGACCGCAGCCGCACCTGGGACCAGGCGGTGCCGCAGGCCGGTGAGTAGCGCAGCAGGACGGTGTAGGCGGGGCCGGTGACCGTGCTCGTGGTTCGCGCGTCCCGGGCGCACGCCGACGCGTCGGGCAACGCGCCCTGGCACGACCGGCCGTGACAGCGCGGCACCGCCGGCAGGTGCTGCGCGGCGGGCGCGCTGTCCGGGCGGTCGGACAGGGCGACGGCGGCGGTCACCGCCGTCGCCGCCCCGAACAGCGCGAGCGCGGACAACGGCAGCCAGGACGCACGCCACGACGGGAACCGTCTGGACAGCCGCCATCGGCCGGGCTTTTCGGGTGCGGTCGTGGGCGGGTGCACTTCCGCGGCCTCCCAGAGGGCCAGTACGGCGTCGGGATCGGTGCCGGCGAGGCGGCAGAGCGCCTCCACGGCGGGTCTGGGCGGCGGCGCGCCGCCGGACAGATAGCGGTGCCACGCGGACTTGCTGTACGGAGTGCGCGCGGCCAGCGCCGCCAGGCTCAGCCCCGTACGGTCCTTCAGCTCGCGCAGTCCTGCCACCAGTGGCTCGTCCGGCGTGGTCGCTGCTTGGGGGTGCCGCATCGTGCGTCCTCGACTCCCTTTCCGCTATGGGCGTTTTCGCCCCTGTTGCCGGAATGACTTCCCGGGAGTGCGGCGCCCGCAACACCTCGTGAGGTAGGAGGAAGGTCAAGTACGGACGTGCCGAAGGCCCGTTCGGGGGTCGTCGAACGGGCCTTCGGTGACTTGTGGTGCGGCGGTGATGTGCCGTCAGCACCAGGGGAGGGCGCGGTCGGCGCGGACGTAGCGCGCCGAGACGTAGCCCCGGTGGTGCGAGAGCCGGTACCAGGTGTGGTTCCCGTACACCGAGGAGCCGCGCGTCCTGCAGGCGAGCGTCAGGTGCCGGCCCGTGTGCCGGTGGCCGATCACCCGGTAGCCGGTCCCCGGCCCGGAGCGGACGTTGAGCCGGGCGTGCCGGGTGGTGACGCGGCCGGTGACGGGCCGCAGGGGGCGGTAGGGCACCCACCGCGCCACGAGGCGGTACTGCAGGCGGTACGGCGCCGCGTACGGGGTGAAGCGGTGGGCCGTCGTCCGCGGGGCGGAGCGGTACGCGGCTCCCTGGGGCGTGTGGCGGTGCACGCGGTGCGCCTGGTGCCTGCGGAGGTGGACGCGGTGGTGGACGCGGTGCGTGACGTGGGTGCGGTGGTGGGCGTCGTCCTGGGTGACGGCGCTGGGCGCCGGGTGCTGGGTGGTGGCGCTCGCCGCGGCGATCCCCGCCGCTGTGGGCAGGAACGCGAGCACCGCGACCGTGGCCAGCAGTCCGCTCTTGAGGGTCCGTCGGATCATGGAAACCTCCGGCTTTCGTTCTCGTGACCACGAGCAGTGATCACGACAGCCAGCGTTTCCGTGACGGACCGTCGCCATGCCGTCCCGCCGTCCCCGGGGACGGCCGGGACGTCCCCGGGACGGGTGCGCGTGCCGCCGGGGGTCCGCTGACGGCGGGGCGGAACCTACTTGGCTCAGGCCCCTCGCGTGCCCGGAGATCACCGAGATCGAGCGCGCCCTGACGCGCATCACCTGTTCAGCACCCGGGCCCGGCAGCATGAGCGGCTGATGGCGCCGGCCGGTGTGCCGCTGGACCGGGCCGCGGTGGCGCTCCTCCGGCAGATCGCCGACTCCGAACCGCTGCGGCCGGGGGGCTGGCGCAGCGCCTGGGCGTGGAGGCCTCCCACGTCACGCGGACCGTGCGGCGACTGCAGCGGGCCGGACACGTCACGCGCGTCCCGGACCCCGTCGACCGGCGGGCTCAGCGGATCCAGCTGACCGACGCGGGCCGGGAGGCCGTCGACCCTGATTCGCGAGGCCGGGGCCCGGGGAAGCGGCTCGCCCTCGCCGACCGGCGGTCCGCGGACCTGCGGCAGACGGCGACCCTCTTCCACCGCATGGTCGACGACTTCCTCACGTACACGATCGACGAGGACCCCGGCCGAGAGACGGACGACACCGTCGCCACGGCGGGACGACCGAGACCCCGCGCCAACGGGCCACGGTTACTTCCGTACGGCGTGGGGCCGGGGCTGTGCGGCAAGGGGTCACCGCCATCCCCGTCGCGGTTCGAGGCCCCGCGGCAACGGGCCGCCGTTGCTTCCGCAGGGCGTGAGGTCGAGGTCGCGTGGCGGCGGGGCGCCGTCGCGCCTCGCCGTGGCGGAAGGCTGCCTCCTGTGGCAGTGGACCACCCCGCGCCTACCGTCCAGTAATATCCGGCCGCAGGTCACCACAGGAGGAACCGTGCCCCGCTCCGAACGCTCGCCCCTGCTGCTCGCCGGCCTGCTGGCCGCAGCCGGAGTCGCCCACTTCGCCAGCCCGCGCCCCTTCGACTCCACCATCCCGCGACGGCTGCCCGGCTCGCCCAGGGCATGGACGTACGGCAGCGGAGCCGTGGAGCTGGCGCTCGCCGCCGGGATCGCCGCACCCCGGACGCGCGCGGTCGCCGCGAAAGCGGCCGCGGCTTTCTTCGTCGGGGTGTTCCCGGCGAACGTACAGATGGCCGTTGACTGGCGGCACCGGCCCGCACCGCTGCGGACGGCCGCCCTCGCGCGGCTGCCCCTGCAGGTGCCGCTGGTGCTGTGGGCGCGAGGAGTCGCCCGTAACGGAGAGGGACGGTCATGACGGAACGCATCGAGGTCGGGGACAAGGCCGAGGACTTCGCCCTCCCCGACGAGACCGGCACCACCCGCCGGCTCACCGAGCTGCTGGCCGACGGCCCGGTCGTGCTCTTCTTCTACCCGGCCGCGCTCACCCCCGGCTGCACCGCCGAGGCCTGCCACTTCCGCGACCTCGCCGCCGAATTCGCCGCCGTCGGCGCCCGGCCCGTCGGCATCAGCGGCGACGGCGTCGACAAGCAGCAGGAGTTCGCCGGCCGGCACGGCCTCGGCATGCCCCTGCTCTCCGACGCCGACGGCACGGTCCGGGAGCGGTTCGGCGTCCGGCGCGGCTTCTCCCTCGCCCCCACCAAGCGCGTCACCTTCGTGATCGCCCAGGACCGCACGGTGCTGGAGATCGTCCGCAGCGAACTGCGCATGAACACCCACGCCGACCGGGCCCTCGCCGCCCTGCGCGCCCACAAGGGCTGATCCGCCCCCTGCGCGCCGGATGCGGGGGACCGGTCCCGCGCTTGATGCGCCGGGGCAATCGGAACATCCTTGAGTATATGAAGCATGGCGCCGCCGTCGCGTTCGTCGACGCCCTGGGCACGGTGACCGGGTGGAGCGAGGGCGCGCGGCGGCTCACGGGCCACCCGGCGGGGGACGTCGTGGGCCGGCCCGCGGCCGAACTGCTCGCCGGGGACCTCCCGCCGGACACCCTCGCCGCAGGCACCGGCACCGTCCGGCTGCGCCATTACGACGGCCACCTCATCGAGGTGACCCTCACCGCCTGCCCCGTCGCCGGAGCCGACGGGAAGCCCACCGGCTACGTCGTCACGGCCGACCCGCCCGGCACCCTCCTGGCCGCCCAGGCCTTCGAGCAGGCCTCCATGTCCATGTCGGTGTTCGACCTCCAGCAGTGCTATCTGCGCGTCAACGACACCGCCTGCACCGTCATGGGCGTCCCCGAGGCCGCGCTCAAGGGCCGGTTCTTCCCCGAGACCGTGCGGGAGACCGCATACAACCAGGGCTTCCTGAACCACCTCCGGGAGGTCGCCGAGACCGGCCGGCCCGTCCGTTACGAGAGCTTCGCCGACGCCCCCGCACTCGACCGGGAACACCTCTGGAGCATCGAGATGTGGCCGCTGCGCGGCGATACCGGCGAGCTGACCGGGGTCGGCATGGCGGCCTTCGACAACACCGAGCAGTACTGGGCGCGGCGCCGCCTCGCCCTGCTCAACGAGGCGGCGACCGGCATCGGCACCACCCTGGACGTGGTGCGCACCGCCGAGGAACTCATCGACATCCTCGTCCCGCGGTACGCCGACTTCGCCAGCGTCGACCTGCTCGACTGGGTACTCGGCACGGACGAGCCGCCGATGCTCCCGGCCGGCGGTGTCGTCCTGCACCGTGTCGCCCACGGCTCGACCCGCGAGGGCGACCCCGGTGCGGCCGTCCGCATCGGCGAGACCGATGACTACGTGCCGGGTTCGCCGCCCACCCGCGCCCTGCGCGCCGGACACGCCGTGCTCAGCCAGGCCGGTGAGCCCGATTTCGTCGAGTGGCTGGAGGAACGCGCCGCGCGCTCGCCCGAGGGCCGCTCCTTCTGGCAGGGCGCCCACTCCTCGATCGCGATTCCCCTCCGGGCCCGCGGCACCACCCTGGGCGTCGCGGTCTGCGTCCGCATGGCCCACCCCGACGCGTACGCCACCGACGACGCCGTCTTCGCCGAGGAACTCGGCAGCCGCGCCGCCGTCTGCATCGACAACGCCCGCCGTTTCGCCCGCGAACGCACCACCGCCCTCGCCCTCCAGCACAGCCTGCTGCCGCGGGGCCTGCCCGGGCAGGCCGCGGTCGAGGTGGCCCACCGGTATCTGCCCTGCGGGTCGCTGGCCGGTATCGGCGGCGACTGGTTCGACGTCATCCCGCTCTCCGGCGGCCGGGTCGGCCTGGTCGTCGGCGACGTGGTCGGCCACGGCATCCAGTCCTCGGCCACCATGGGCCGACTGCGGACGGCCGTACGCACCCTCGCCGACGTCGACCTGCCACCCGACGAACTCCTCACCCACCTGGACGACCTGGTCACCCACCTGGCCTCCGACGACAGCGGCGAGGAGGTCGCCGAACTCGGCGCGACCTGCCTGTACGCCGTGTACGACCCCGTCTCCCGCCGGCTCGCCCTGGCCGCCGCCGGCCACCCGGCCCCGGCCGTCGTCCTGCCCGGCAACACCGCCGAGCCGGTCCCCATGACCGCAGGACCGCCCCTCGGCGTCGGCGGGCTGCCGTTCGAGGCGACGGAACTGGAACTGCCCGAGGGGTCCGTCGTCGCCCTCTACACCGACGGCCTCATCGAGAACCGCGACCGGGACCGCGACAGTGCCACCGACGAACTGCGCCGGGCCCTCAGCGCACCCGCCGACTCCCTGGAGGCCCTGTGCGACAGCGTCCTCAAGGCCGTCCTGCCCGACCAGCACGCCGACGACGTCGCCCTGCTGCTGGTGCGCACCCGCGCTCTCGGCGCCGACCGGGTCGCCACCTGGGACGTCCGGCCCGATCCCGCCGAGGTCGCCGTCCTGCGGCAGGCGGCCGGTGAACAGCTGACCGCCTGGGGGCTGGACCAGGCCGCCTTCGTCACCGAACTCGTCGTCAGTGAACTCGTCACCAACGCCATCCGCTACGGCGAACCGCCCATCCAACTCCGGCTGATCCGCGACCGCGCCCTCATCTGCGAGGTCTCCGACGCCAGTTCCACCTCACCGCACCTGCGCCGGGCCCACGCCTACGACGAGGGCGGCCGCGGACTGCTGCTGGTCGCCCAGCTCACCCAGCGCTGGGGCAGCCGGCAGACGGGCCGGGGCAAGACGATCTGGGCCGAGCAGGCGCTGCCCGGCCCCTGATCACTCGAACGGGCAGCCCGGGTCCGGCGCGTCCTTCGAGAACGGGGAGCCGTGCGGCAGGACGTGGAGCACATCGACCGCGAGCGGGGTGGCGACGAGGTTCCGCCCGAGGTGGTCATGGTCCGGGCGGCCGGCTCCTCGATCGTCGCACCCGTCCGGGAACGGTGATCTCCCGCAGCGTGGGGCGGCGGCCGGCGCGCCGGTGACGGCGACCCGAGGGCGGTACGCGTGCGCACAGGCGCGCTGGGGCCGGAACCCCGGCGATCCGGATACCGGCCGCCACCGGGCGGGCGTCCCGGTGATCACGACGCGGGCGCACACCGCGGGCGACGGCGTGACCCGGCATCAGGCCGGTGCCTTCTCCCGGACCACGTCCCGTGGCCGCTTGTCCCCGCGCAGTCCCAGGTAGCGCGGGTGCCGCAGCATTCCGTCCCTGGTCCACTCGGTGAACGCGATCTGTGCGACCAGCTCCGGCTCCACCCAGCGGGCGCGCGCCTCGCGCACCGCACCCGTGAAGGGCGAGTCGTCCCGGCGCATCCCGTCCAGCCGCTCGCGCAGGGACAGCAGCGTGCGCCGGTCGAAGCCGGTGCCGACCTTCCCGGCATACCGCAGCCGGTCACCCTCGTAGTGACCGAGCAGCAGCGCCCCCAACCCGGCCCGGCTGCCCGCCGGTTCGGTGAAACCGCCGATCACGAACTCCTGTCCCTGCGCGCACTTGAGCTTCAGCCAGTCCGTGGACCGGCGCGTCCGGTACGGCCCGTCGGCCCGCTTGGCGATCAGCCCCTCCCAGCCCCGGGCACACGCCTGCTCCAGCAACTCGGCGCCACCCGCGTTGCGATGCGGGGTCAGCCGCAGCGGGGCCCGAAAGGACAGCGCCCGGCGCAGCAGCGACTTGCGGACACGCAGCGGGAGTTGACGGGTGTCGGCGCCTTCCAGACGCAGCAGGTCGAAGACGTAGTACGTCACCGCGACCCCGGACGCCTCCACGTCCCGGCGCCGGGTCAGCCCCATCCGCCGCTGCAACCGCGCGAAATCGGTACGGCCCCCGGTGAACGCGACGACCTCACCGTCCACCGTGAAGTCGGCGCACTCCTGCGCCGCGAGCGCCGCCACGATCTCCGGGTAGGTGTCGTTCAGCCGCTGACCCGTGCGCGACAGCAGCCGCACCCGGTCACCCTCGCGGACCGCCAGCAGCCGGACGCCGTCCAGTTTCCGCTCGAACAGCCAGCCCTCACCGAACTCCCGCCGGTCGCTGAGGGTGGCCAGCATCGGGGTGGCGGCGAGTTCCGGACCCGGCCGGGCGGGCCGCAGCAGCCCCCGTCGGTCGGCCGGCAGCGCCTCCAGCAGCCCCGGCACCGCGGCTCACTCCTGCCCGTCGGCCGCGACCTGCGCGAGCGTGCGGCCGGTCCGCACCGAGCGGGCCCGGCGGGGATCCGGCGTGCCGTGCCCGTCCGACCGCGCCGGTCCCTTGCGCACCAGCAGCCAGGCCTCCTCCTCGCCCTCGCCGCCGCGGAACCGGGTCAGCGCGTACTCGCCGTGCAGCTTGGTCCCGTGCAGCCGGAAGGTGGCGTGCCCGCGTTCCAGGGACTCGGCGAACCCCACCGGGCGTCCCCGGCGGTCGTGGCTGAGCGGTTCGTAGGTCCCGCGGTCCCAGACGATCACCGTGCCGCCGCCGTACTCGCCCTTCGGGATCACGCCTTCGAACTGCTCGTACTCCAGCGGATGGTCCTCGGTCGGCACGGCCAGCCGCTTGTCGGCGGGGTCGGTGGACGGGCCCTTCGGAACGGACCAGGACTTCAGGACGTCGTCGACCTGGAGGCGGAAGTCGAAATGCATCCGCCGCGCGTCGTGGATCTGTACCACGAACCGGGGTGCGTCGCCTCCGGCCCGGGGCTCGTGACCCGAGGGTTCGCGGGTCCGCTCGAAGTCACGCTTGCCGCGGTACGTCCGCAGCCGGTCCTCCGCTGCCACGTGCGGCTCCTTCCATGCGTCCGCCTCACGCGCCCCGGGTACCCCGGGCCGGGTCCTTCAGCCCGCGCCCCTCGTTCAGCCCGCGCCACCGTTCAGCCCCGATGCCGTTCAGGTCCGCGACCGCGTCGTCCGGGAGCACGAGGCTCGCGGCGGCGATGTTCTCGCGCACGTGCTCCGGCGAGGAGGTGCCGGGGACGAGCGCGATGTTCGGTGCCCGGGCCGGCGGTACGGCGGTGTTCCGGAACACGGTGGTCCGGGAGTTCGCCGTGTGAGGGCCGCGGTGCCACGATCGTGGGCGGAGCCGGTTCGTACGAGCATCGGAGCGCGCATGACGACGCACAGGGCCACCGCGGATCAGACGGAGCGGGTCGAGGGCGTGGAGGTGACGGTTCCCGGTGTGGAGGTGCGGCCGGCCGCAGGGCACATCGGAGCCGAGATCACCGGCGTGGACCTCGCCGGACCGCTCGACGAATCGGTGGTGGCCCTGGTCCGGCAGGCCGTCCTGCGCTGGAAGGTGGTGTTCTTCCGCGGGCAGGAACTGGACCACGCCGGGCATGTCGCCTTCGCCCGCCGCTTCGGCGAACCGGTCGTCCTGGGCCGCCGCGGCAGCGCCTCACCGGCGGACTTCCCCGAGATCGAGACGACCGCCGACCGGCTGGAGCTGGGCGGCCGGTTCGGCATGGAACACGAGGAGTGGCTGCGGCGCCGCCGGCACACCCTCCTGCGCGGCTGGCACTGCGACCACGGCGCCCGGATCGACCCGCCGGCCGCGACCGTCCTGCGCGCCGGGACCGTGCCGCCGTACGGCGGCGACACCACCTGGGCCAACCTGGCCGCGGCCTACGCCGGCCTGTCGGCACCGGTCAGGGCCTTCGCGGACGGGCTGCGCGCCGAGCACCGGCTCGGCGTCGGCTACCAGCCCCGGGCCGGAGACGACGCGTACCTGCGCCATCTGCTCGACCACCAGGTCGCCTCGGTGCACCCGCTGGTCCGGGTGCACCCGGAGACGGGAGAGCGGGTGCTGTTCGTCAACGGCTACTACGTGGAACAGATCACCGACGTCTCCCGCCAGGAGAGCGCGGCCCTGCTGGAGATGCTGCTGGAGCAGGCCGTGCGCCCCGAGTACACCGTTCGCTTCCGCTGGGAGCCGGGCAGCGTCGCCTTCTGGGACAACCGGGCCACCATCCACCTCGCCCCCAGCGACAACGCCCACCTGGGCTTCCCCCGGACCATGCACCGGGTGATGCTCGCTGGAGACGTGCCGGTGGGGGTGGACGGCAGGCGGTCGCAGGCCGTCACGGGTACGGCGGCGGGTCGCTGGTAGTCCTTGTTCCGCCATCCGGTCGCCGACGCGGAGACGAGGACCGCCATCGGGGAAGCCCTGCTGGAAGCGGGCGGCGCCGGCGACAGTGAGGTCGCCGAAGCCTCGCATGCTCCGCGTCGAGCGGTGGCGGAACTCCTCCAGGGCGCTCAACAGGCCGGCGCCGTACGCGACGACGTCGAACTGCCCGAGGTCTACGTCCCGCTGGTCGGCGCGTCGCGCGCCGCCCCCACGCGCCTGTGGACGTCGGGACACGTTCCCGCACGCTCGCCGTCGTGTGCGCGGGGCGGGCGCCGGCCACGAGCCGGGCATCGGCAACGTACTTCTCGTGACCGCGTTCCACCGCGGGCGAACAGAGGTCAGGCCGCCGGCCGCCATCCCAGCGCCGGGCCCAGCTTCGTCGCCATGTCCGTCAGGATCTGTACGTAGTCCTCGTGCTCGAAGGTGAACGGCAGCGCGAACGCGACCTCGTCCACCTCCCGGAACGCGGCGTGTGCGCGCAGCCGTTCGGCGATCTCGTCACTGGTGCCGACCAGGTCCGGGGCGAACAGCAGCCGTCCGGGTCCTTGCGGGGAGGCCGTACGCGGCAGCCGCTCGGCCGCGTACGCCTCGTACTTGGCGCGCTGCTCCGGGGTCGCGGAGTCGATGGGGATCACGACCAGGCCGTGCGAGACCCGGGCCGCCTCGCCGTCGGGGTGATGGGCGCGGAACTCCCGGACGAGGGACAGCTGGATCTCGGCGAAGTCCCAGGGGCCGTCCGGCTGTTCCGCCTTGACCACGCTGCTGGTCAGGAAGTTCATGCCGTGCTCGCCCGCCCAGCGCGCCGAGCTCGGACTGCCGCCGCCGTACCACATGCGCCGGCCCAGGCCCGGAGAGTGCGGCTGGACCACGTCCGAGATGAATTCGACATGCGGCTGCCGCCGCGCGGCCTCGAAACCCTCGACGCCGCTGAAGTCGCCTGCGGGTTTGCCGCGCACCAGGTCCAGCAGCCGCCGCACCCGCTCGTAACCAAAGTCCTCGGCCTCGGCCGTGTCCGGGTACAGGGCGCCCTTGACGTGCTCGAAGTGCATCGGCGGTCCCACACTGACGCCCGGGTTCAGCCGGCCCCCGGACAGGATGTCCACCGTCGCCAGGTCCTCGGCGAGCCGCAGCGGGTTCTCCCAGCCGAGCGGGGTCACCGCGGTGCCCAGCTCGATCCGGCGGGTCCGCTGGGAGGCGGCGGCGAGGACGGCGACCGGGGAGGAGATGCCGTACTGGAGATGACGGTGACGCAGCCAGGCGCTGTCGAAGCCGAGCCGCTCACCCAGCTCGATGATCTCCAGCGTCGACGCGTGGCCGCGGGCCGGATCCGCCGGGTCGAACAGGCCGATCGTGAGGAAACCCAGCTTGCGCAGCGGGCGGGCGGTGGACGGCACGGGCTCCTCCAGCGGTCGTACGTCGCTTCCCTGTGACGGTGATTCTCGCAGGCGGGTGTGACAACCGTGTGATCACTTCAGTGGAATGGTGATCTCGTCCTCGACCGGCGGATCGACTTCCTGGGCCCGGTTGCCGGTCGCGGCGAAGCAGCGCAGCAGGACCGCTTCCGCCGTGACGTCCAGTCGCAGGAAGCACTTGAAGAACGGTGGGCTGTAGGTGGCCGAGCCGGGCGAGAACAGCTGGGTGTAGACCTTGCGCACGGGCAGCCGGAACCGGGAGGTACGGTCCGGGCGGCCACCGGTGCCGAGGAGGTTCGCGACCAGACGGGTGCGCCGGGTGATCCGGGCGTCCGGGTCGGTCTTGCGGCCCGGCTCGATGCCCAGGCGTTCGGCGACGACCGCGGTCGCCTCCGCCTCGGTCAGGGTGAAGAAGCGGCGCAGCCGCAGCCGGCGGCCGTACAGGCGGCTGTAGAAGGCCAGCGAGTCGCCGCGCAGCGGGTAGCAGCGGAAGTCCCGCTCGGTGACGCCCGCGACCGACACCCGCGGGATGGTGTGCGTGGCGTGCATGAACGCCCCGCCGCCGCCCGCGACCACGTACTGGATGGTGCGGCCGTCGACGTCGACCGGGTAGCGCTGGTAGTTGTGGATGTCACCGCCGATCGCGGCCACGTAGTGGTGGTCCGGGTCCCGGACGATGTCGTCCACCGTGCCGCCGCCCTCGATCGCGCACGGGTGGTGCTCGCCGTCGACGTACAGCGGCGACCCGGTGATGAGGATCTTCGGCTTCGTTCCCTTCGACACCTCACGCAGCCAGGCGCCCTGTTCGGCGTCGATCGTGCCGAGCAGACCGGTGTCGATGCCGACGATCCGTACCGGGCCCGCGTCGATCGCCCAGTACGGCCCGGGCTGCACGGCCTGTTGGCCCGGGGCCGGCCGCAACGCCCGTGCGGCGGCGAGTCGTTGCTCGTCGGCAGGGCGGGGCCGGTGCCACAGCAGGGTGCGCCACCAGGCGCGGGTGAACGGGCGGGGCCGGGGCTCGGGGCCGGGCGGCGGGGTGTCGGCGCAGAAGACGCGCATGAAGGCGCCGAGGTCCTCGTACCAGTCGTGGTTGCCCGGTATCGCGAAGATGGGCGCCGGATAGTCCTGGTAGGGGCGGAAGAACTTGCTGCCGTAGTCGTCGGCGCTGCCCACCGGATAGATCACGTCGCTCGCGATCACCGCGAAGTCGGTGTCCTGACCTGCCTTCAGAAACCCTGGCACGACAGCGTACTGCGAGTCGTCGCCCTCGCCGGTGTCCCCGATGACCATGAACGAGAACGGGTCGGCCACCTCCCGCCGGATCACCTTGTCGGCGGGCGCCCCGGCCGCTTCCCGGTGCGCGACCCAGCGGCTGCGGGTGCGGCCGGTCGGATCACCGAACCAGGACGCCAGCACGCCGTTGCGGGCGGCCCACAGGGTCCGTGGATTCAGCCACGACAGCTTCTCGACGTGGTCCGGCATCAGCTGCTTGTAGGCACCGGGCTCGGCCGAGCCCCAGCCAGCGCCCTGGGCGGTATCGCGCGAGGAGTCAGACACGCTCTGAACGGTAACAATGCGCCGGTCAGCGGCGGTTGGCGGGGTGCCGGGCGGACCCCGGTGCCCTGCGGCCGTCTCGGTGCGCACCAGCGGCTCGGCGACGAGCGCGTCCGCGTCGTCCGACAGGAGGTCTGGCGCGCCGGACAGCAGATTCCGGACGTCCGCGGGGAATCCCCTTGCACAATGGTCAAGAATCGTTGACCATTGTTCGCATGCCTACCGATGATCTTCCCGAGACGTTTCACGTCACCACGGACGAGCAACTGCGCGCCGTCTCCAGTCTCACGCGCCACCGGATCATGGCCGTGCTCCGCTTCGAGCCGGCGACGATCACACAGATCGCCGAGCGGGTTGGCCTTGCGAAGGGGAGTTCCAGCTACCACGTGCGGCTGCTGGAGCGGGCCGGCCTGGTGAAGGTGGTACGGACACGGAAGGTGCGGGGGGTCACCGAGCGGTACTACGCGATGGCCGCACGGTCGATCGAGCTGCCGGACCCCGGCGTGGGGCAGCCCGATGTTCTGATGCGGCATGCGGTGGCGGACCTGGAGGCATCGCCGGCGGACGGCGAGCGGCACGTACGGATGGCGCATCTGCGGCTCACCGAGGAGCAGTTCGCGCAGCTGGGGGCGCGGCTGCAGGCACTGGCGGACGAGTACCGGGAGCTGTCCGATCCGTCACTGCCGGACGCGTCACTCGTCTTCGCACTGTTCCGTCCGGCACCGCGCGAGCAGGCCGAGGGGGGCGCCAAGTGACTTCGGCCATGCGGAAGTTGCCGACCGGGTTCGGACGGCTGTGGACCGCGCAGACGGTGTCCTCGCTCGGTGACGGGGTGTCGCATGCCGCGCTGCCGCTGCTCGCGTTGACGTTGACGCGGGACCCGATGGCGCTCGCCGTCGTCACCGCCGCCGGGACTCTGCCGTGGCTGCTCTTCGGGGTGCTCGGCGGTGCGCTGGTGGACCGCTGGGACCGCCGGCGCACGATGTGGGTCATGGACGCGGCGCGTGCGGTGCTGCTCGCGATACCGGCGGCAGCGGCCGCGCTCGACGTGCTGAGCATTGCGCTGCTCGCGGCCGTCGCCTTCCTGCTCGGCCTCGGCGGACTCTTCTTCGACACGGCCGCCACGGCCTATCTGCCGGATCTGCTCGGCCGCGCCCCCGCACTGCTGGAGCGGGCCAACTCTCGCTTGCGCGGCGCCCAGACCGCCATGTCCGGCTTCGCGGGGCCGCCCGCGGGCAGTGCGCTGCTCGCGCTCGGGCGGGCGGTTCCGCTGCTCGCCGACGCGGTGTCGTTCATGCTCTCCGCACTGCTCGTACGGTCGCTTCCCGCCATGCCCCGGCCCGTGCCGGAGGTCCGCGAGTCGCTGCTTCGGCAGGCGCGGGCCGGGGCCTCGTACGTCTTCCGGGACCGGTTGCTGCTCGGGCTCGCGCTCCGCCCGGCGGTCGGGAACATCGCCTTCCTCGCGGTGGAGACCGTACTCGCCCTCTTCGCGCACGACCGCCTCGGCATCGACACCTACGGCTTCGGCCTGCTCCTCACGGCGGAGGCCACCGGCGGTCTGCTCGGTGCGGGCATCGCCTCCTACCTGGGCCGACGACTCGGCACCGGCACCGCACTGACCTGCACGGCCGCAGTCGAAGGGCTCGCCATCCTGGGCCTTGCCGCCGCCCCGAACCCGTACGTGGCCGGGCTGGCGCTCGCCGTCTGCGGGGCCGGCATGGGCGCCACGATGGTCCTCGGGCCCTCCCTCCGGCAGACGATCGTCCCGGCCCACCTCATGGGCCGGGTCGCCTCCACCTCCCGCATGCTGGCCATGTGCGCCGCCCCCCTCGGGGCCTTCCTCGGGGGCTGGCTGGCCACCACCTACGACATCCGCACCCCGCTCTACGCCGCCGCCGTCCTCCTCCTGGCGATGACGGCCGTCACCGCGACCATGACCAGCAACCGCCGGGTCGAAGCGGCGCTGCGTGCCGCCGCCCCGGCCGGCGGTCCGGATCACCCGGCACCCAAGGACCCCGCCCAGGAGACTGCACCCGAATTGTTGTGACGCCTGCCGCGAAGGCGTCACGACGAGTCGGGTGCCAGGTCCCCGTGGGGCGCGACGAGTGGCCGGTTCGGTCGGGTGTGCCGCGCACGACCATCGCGCCGATCCCGGCCGCCTGGTCGTTGACGGCGTTGAGCCAGGTCACGCCGCGGCCGATCAGCGCGGCGTTCGCCGCGGCGATGGTGTCGGCACGCACATAGTCCTGGTATTTGATCGTGCTCGGGCAAAGGACCGTTCATGAGAATCGGCGCGGGGGCCGCGCTGCGCCATCCCGGAGAGACGGGACCGAGAGACGGGACCGGGCCGCCGCCCACTGGAAGGAGTTCGTGCGCGTCGCCTTTCCCCGCGGGCGCTGACAGGCGCATACCGCCACGCGCCAAGGTGGCGTCAGGCGGGCTGCGGGGCGGGTGTTGCCGGAGCGGTCGCGACCGTGCGGGTCTCGCGCATGATCAGCAGGCCGTTGACCACCAACAGTGTCGCGGTCAGGCCGTGGACGCCGAGCGCGGTGGCCACGGAGCCGTGGTGGGCCAGCACGGTGGCCATGTCGCCGTACGCGGCGAGGGCCTCCACCAGCAGCACCCAGCCCAGCGCCCGGCGTTGGCCCGTCACCAGCAGGATGCCCAGGACCAGGGCCAGGACGACGTCGCGGATTCCCTTGATGATCAGGAAGCCGCCGCCGTCGCCGGACGGCCAGCTCGGCAGGCCGAAGCCCGGCGCCGTCGTCGCCGGGCTGAGGATGAAGTCCGTACCGAACCACAGGATGAAGAGGATGAAGGCGGCGGCCAGGACGGTGTTGATCTTCTTCAGCGGCATTGTTCTTCTCCTTGCGGGTCTTCGTCGGCTTGGTGAGCTTGGTGAGCTTCGTGGAGCTGGGTCGTGTGGGGCCTGATCAGGACCAGCGGTTCACCAGCGCGCCGGCGGTGACGACGAGGCCTCTCCGGGTGCCCTTCCCGGCTACCGCTGCTGTGTCATACGTCGATCTGCTCGAAGATGTGCGGGTACGACACGATGTCGTCGGGGAACTCGGCCGCCATGCGCTGGAACTCCGGGCTGCCGAACGCCGTGGCGAGAGCCTCGGTCGACTCCCAGACGGCGACGTTCATCAGAAGCTGACTGTCCGCCGTTCCCTTGTGCATCTGCAGGGAGACGAATCCCGGCTGAGCCTTCATGAACTCCGCCTGCCTCCGAAAGAGGGGCAGGAACGCTTCAGTCCTCTCCTTCGGAACGAGGAAGGTGTTGGCCAGGACGATCGGGCCGGTCTTCTCCTTGAACTGCGCGAACAGCGGCGTATGCGGGTCCAGCCTCTGCAACTTGGCCATCTTCGGTACTTCCTCTCGTGGGTGGGTGAGTACTCACTCACCTCGTTCGCCCTTATGGTGAGTGAGTACTCACCCCCGCGTCAAGCCTGCGAGGAGAGCTCTTCCTGGCGGTACTCAACGAGCGCCTGCCGAAGCTCGGTTCACTCCACGAACGCCTTCGCTCCGAAGGCATGGGAAGCCCCGACCGCACAGTCGGGCAGAAGCTCAGGGGACATCGCCCACGAGGCGGCGCTCTTCTGCGAGCAGACCGCACCGCCCGATCGAGGGTCTGGACGCCTGCTTGAGGACCGAACGGGAGGCAGGCCGCATCAGCGCCCAGGTCGACACGTTCGTCGCCGCCTCCCTCCTCCTGGGCGCCCGCGCCCAACGAGCCTTCACCAACGACAGGTCCCCGGGGGGCAACCTCCTACAGCCGGTAGACGCCTTCGCCGCCCGGATCGCCCGCACCCCGCTCACAGGGATCGCATAAGGCCTCCTCGCTGTGAGCGGTCAGGATGGTCGCGGCCGGCGTCGCGCCCGCACGGCGCAGCCGCGGATCGCCGGGCCCCCGTACCCCGGACGGTCACCCGCCCCGGAGGCTGCGATGCTCATGGCTCACGACCGCTATGCGCCCTGACGTCGCGTCATTCGCCGTTGCCCTCGTCGTCCTCGTCGAGGTGGACGGCCGCCGGGTCGCGCAGCGGGCGCAGGACCCTTGGTGGCCTTGGTCGGGTTCACCTTGTCGCGGGCCGGGTCCTCCAGTGGCCCGTAGCCGCCGGTCTCCCCTCCGGGCGTCTCCGCCCGCCGGAACCGCTGGTCGCCCAGGTCCTCGAAGCGCGGCGAGAAGTTCGCCGCATTCCCGATGCGGACCCGGTGACCGGGGCGACGGGCCGATCCTCTGCTTCGAACCCCGTGATCGGGATCTTGTCGCCCGCGCCGACCGGCATAGGGAAAACCCTCGAATACCCGCACATGGCTGACATGTGCGGGTCAAGGCTGGAATCCTTCCCCCACACCGCGCATCCCCGGTGTGTTCGCGGAGCACGGTCCCGCACAGCTCAGCTCGCCCGGGCAGCAGACCCCTCTGCCCGTCTGTCACCGGTCGCGACCCGGCGACCGCAGCAGGAGGAGTACGAGTGAGACGTCTTCCCCACAGACCCGTTCCCCTCAGACCTCTTTCCCCCGGAGGTCACAAGCGTGCCACGGTCGGAGCCGCCCTGGTCTCCACCGCGGCCCTGCTCGCCGTCGGCATGCAGGCCGCTCCGGCCATCGCCAAGCCCGCCGCCCCCCACCCCAGCCCGCTGCGCACCGGCGGCCAGGAGGCCCGGCTCAGCCCGGCCCAGCACCGGGCGTTGATCGACAGCGCCCGGCAGCAGACCGCCGCGACCGCCCGCACCCTCGGCCTCGGCGCCAAGGAGAAGCTGGTCGTCAAGGACGTCGTCAGGGACAACGACGGCACCCTGCACACACGGTACGACCGCACCTACGCCGGCCTCCCCGTCCTCGGCGGCGACCTCGTCGTGCACACCCCGCCCGCCTCCCTGGCCACGGGCACCGTGAGCACCACCTACAACAACAAACACAGGATCAAGGTCGCCTCCACCACCGCGGCCTTCACCAAGTCGGCCGCCGAGACCAAGGCCCTGAAGGCCGCCAAGGCGCTCGACGCGCGGAAGCCCACCACCGACAGCGCCCGCAAGGTGATCTGGGCGGGCACCGGCAGCCCGAAGCTCGCCTGGGAGACCGTCATCGGCGGTTTCCAGGACGACGGCACGCCCAGCCAGCTGCACGTCATCACCGACGCCACGACCGGCAAGGAGCTGTACCGCTACCAGGCGATCAGGACCGGCACGGGCAACACCCGGTACAGCGGGCAGGTCACGCTGACCACGACCCAGTCGGGTTCGACGTACACGCTGACCGACGGGGCGCGCGGCGGGCACAAGACGTACAACCTCAACCACGGCTCCTCGGGGACCGGGACACTGTTCTCGCAGTCCAACGACACCTGGGGCGACGGCACCAACTCCAACGCCGCCACCGCGGGCGCGGACGCCCACTACGGCGCGGCGGAGACCTGGGACTTCTACAAGAACACCTTCGGCCGCAGCGGCATCAAGAACGACGGCGTCGGCGCCTACTCCCGCGTGCACTACGGCAACGCGTACGTGAACGCGTTCTGGGACGACAGCTGCTTCTGCATGACCTACGGCGACGGCTCCGGCAACAACGACCCGCTGACGTCCCTGGACGTGGCCGGGCACGAGATGAGCCACGGCGTCACCTCCAACACCGCCGGCCTCGAGTACAGCGGTGAGTCGGGCGGGCTGAACGAGGCGACCTCCGACATCTTCGGCACGGGCGTGGAGTTCTACGCGAACAACTCCTCCGACCCCGGCGACTACCTCATCGGCGAGAAGATCAACATCAACGGCGACGGCTCGCCGCTGCGGTACATGGACAAGCCGAGCAAGGACGGCGGCTCGGCCGACAGCTGGTACTCCGGCGTCGGCGACCTGGACGTGCACTACTCCTCGGGCCCCGCGAACCACATGTTCTACCTGCTGTCCGAGGGCAGTGGCACCAAGGTCATCAACGGCGTGACCTACAACAGCCCGACCTCCGACGGCGTCGCCGTCACCGGCATCGGCCGGGCCGCTGCGCTGCAGATCTGGTACAAGGCGCTGACGACGTACATGACGTCGACCACCGACTACGCCGCCGCCCGCACCGCCGCCCTGAACGCGGCCGCCGCCCTGTACGGCACCAACTCCACGCAGTACGCGGGAGTCGGCAACGCCTTCGCCGGCATCAACGTCGGCAGCCACATCACCCCGCCCAGCAGCGGAGTGACGGTCACCAACCCGGGCAGCCAGACCTCGACCGTCGGCACGGCGGTGAGTCTGCAGATCCAGGCGAGCAGCACCAACAGCGGCGCGTTGAGCTACAGCGCCTCCGGGCTGCCGGCGGGCCTGTCGATCAACACCGCCACCGGCCTGATCACCGGCACGCCGACCACGGCGGGCACCTCCAACACCACGGTGACGGTGACCGACTCCACGGGCGCCACCGGTACCGCGACCTTCACCTGGACGGTCAACCCCAGCGGCGGCGGTTGCACCTCGACCCAGCTGCTGGGCAACCCCGGCTTCGAGTCGGGGAGCACCGGCTGGACCGCCACCAGCGGCGTCATCACCACCGACAGCGGTGAGGCCGCCCACAGCGGCTCGTACAAGGCCTGGCTCGACGGCTACGGCTCCTCGCACACCGACACCCTGTCCCAGTCGGTGACGATCCCCGCGGGCTGCAAGGCCACGCTGACCTTCTACCTGCACATCGACACCGCGGAGACCACCACCGGCACGCAGTACGACAAGCTGACGGTGACCGCGGGTTCGAAGACGCTGGCGACCTACTCGAACCTCAACAAGGCCTCCGGCTACAGCCAGAAGTCCTTCGACCTGTCCTCGCTGGCGGGCTCGACCGTCACGCTGAAGTTCAACGGCGTGGAGGACTCCTCGCTGCAGACCAGCTTCGTCGTGGACGACACCGCCCTGACGACCGGCTGACCCACCCGTCGCGGCCCCGCACCGGAACGTGGTGCGGGGCCGTGGCATGTCGGGTCAGCCGAGCGGATCCAGCGTCAGATACGCCTGCTGCGGACTGCCGTCGTGGACCAGCGACTCCTGGTTGCCGACGTCGTCGAAAGCGAACGCGTAGGCCTTGCCGTCGGCCATCTGCGCATGGACCGTACGCGCGTACTGGTTCGTCACGGCGTCCTGGTAGAAGCCAGCCGTCGTGGTGTCCGGCTGGTGGGGATTGACCAGCAGCGTGGAGCGGTTGAAACCGGCACACAGGGTGCGGGAGATGGGGCCGCGGACGGTGTCGTTGGGCGCGTCGAGCAGCTTGTGACAGCCGAAGACACTGTCCGCGTCGGGCTTGGTGAAGCTGGTGACGACCGCGCCCGAGGCGTTGGTGAAGTTCATGACGTCGCCCGAGACCCGGCCGTAGTACTTGGTGCCCGGCTGGTCGGTGAACGGTGTGACGGTCAGCGTCGACGTGGCGTACTTCTGCCAGACCCGGTTGACGTAGTCGTCCATCACGTTCGGCGGCAGGGCGCCGGTCTGCACGCCGTACAGCGGCGAGAGCGCGCGCAGGATGCTGCCGTCCGAGCCGGTCTGGATCAGTCCGGCCCAGCCGCCCGGCCGGCCGCGCAGGGTGTTGAAGAATCCCGTCCAGCCGCCGGACCTGAGGTGGCCGGTGGTACTCACGCCGCCGTCGGAACGCCGCACCCCGACCGCGTACGGCGCCGAGAACATGTCCACCTGGGTGCTGTTCAGCCACAGCCCCGCGTCGTTGAGGGTGTACTCGGACCAGTTGAACAGGATGTTCCGGTTGGGGTCGGAGGGGTTCTGCACGGCCGGCTGCACCAGGCCGCCGGTGGTCAGCCGGAAGTCGAGCTTGTGACCGTAGGAGAAGTAGATCCGCCCGGAGAACTTCGGCATCCGGATCGTCTTGGACTGCCCGGGTGCCGGACCGGCGATCGACGCGTCCGGGGCGGGCGTCGGGGGGTTGCCGCCCGCCGGCCAGGCGTGGAAGGCGCCGTTCGCGTCGGCCCAGCCCTGCCGGCCGGAGGACAGCTGGGTGCCGAGGTCGTAGACGTAGACCGGCTCGGAGCGGCCGGAGTTGTTGGTGATCTGCAGGGGGACGGTGTCCGCTGCGACCGCGTCGGCGCGGCCGGGGCCACCGAAGGCGAGCACTCCGCCGACGAGGGCCGCGGCGGCCGCCAGGGGCAGCGCGGGGCGCGTGCGTGTGTGAGGCACTCTCCTACCTCCGTGTGGGGTCGGGGTCGTACGGATATTGGTCCGTACCGGGTGAGAGCGCTCTCAGACTCGGGCCATGCCGCGTGCATGTCAATGCAATGAGCAGACCGGCTTGCGGCGCCCGCCGTACGGCCGGCGCCGCAAGCCGGTCTCAGAACGTGCGCCGGAGCAGGTCGAGCAGGGCCGCCCAGTGCCGCTCGTCGGCCTCGTGGTCGTACGCCGAGGTGTCCGCCTGTGTGTAACCGTGCCGGGCACCCGGGTAGACCTCGCAGGTGTGCCGGACCCCGGCCTCGGTCAGAGCCTTCTCGAAGCGCTCGATCTGCTCCGGCGGCAGCGAGTGGTCGTTGTCGGCGTGTCCGAAGTACAGCTCGGCGGTGATGCGCGGGGCGCCCAGGTGCGGGCTGGCCGGATCGTCGGTGGCGAGCCCGCCGCCGTGGAACCCGGCCGCCGCCGCCACCCGCTCCGGATGCGCCGCCGCCGTCCGCAGGGCGAGCCGGGCGCCCATGCAGTAGCCGGTGATCCCGACCGGCCCGTCGGCGACCAGCGGGTGGTCGGCCATCCACCTCAGATAGGCGGCGGAGTCCCGCTCGATCAGGTCCGGAGTCAGCGAGGACACGACCGGGCCGAGCCGTTCCCAGATGGTCGGGTCGGCGCCCGGGTCGATGAACCCGGGCAGTTCCACGACCGGAGTCCGGCCGAGCCGGTGGAACACATTGGGCACCAGCACCGTGTAGCCGGCGGCGGCCAGCCGGTCGGCCATCGACCTCAGGTGCGGGCGCAGGCCGTAGGCGTCCATGTAGAACAGCACACCCGGACGGGGACGTCCGTCCGCGGGGTGGACGACATAGGCGTCGGCGACGCCGTCCTCGGTCCGGATGTCGAGGTCGGTTCCCTGGACATCGGTCATGGTGGGCAGGCCTCTCTGGGGGGAACGGGCGTCGGACGGCGGTCAACCCCGGCGCCAGGACTGGAGACCATGCTGTCACGCAAGATCGGCAAGCACGCGGCGGGTGGGCCGCGCGCTCACTCGAACCGGCTGGTGTCTCCCGCGCCCCGCCGTACGATCTCCGCCTCGCCGCCGGAGAAGTCCACGACCGTCGTCGGCTCGGTGCCGCAGTCGCCGGAGTCGACGACCGCGTCCACCGCGTGGTCGAGCCGGTCCTTGATCTCCCAGCCCTGCGTCAGCGGCTCCTCCTCGTCCGGCAGCAGAAGCGTGCTGGACAGCAGCGGCTCGCCCAGTTCGGCCAGCAGCGCCTGGGTGACCCCATGGTCGGGGATGCGCACGCCCACGGTCTTCTTCTTCGGGTGCAGCAGCTTGCGCGGCACCTCGCGGGTGGCCGGCAGGATGAAGGTGTAGCTGCCGGGCGTGGACGCCTTCACGGCCCGGAACACGTCGTTGTCCACCCGCACGAACTGGCCGAGCTGCGCGAAGTCCCGGCACATCAGGGTGAAGTGGTGCCGGTCGTCCAGCCGGCGGATGGAGCGGATCCGGTCCATGCCGTCCCGGCTGCCCAGCCGGCAGCCCAGCGCGTAGCAGGAGTCGGTCGGGTATGCGATGAGCGCTTCCGAGCGGACCGCGTCGGCGATCTGCGCGATGCTGCGCGGCTGAGGGTTGTCCGGATGCACGTCGAAGTACTTCGCCACACGTCGAGCTTATGCCGTCCCCGCACGCCACACGCACATCCCCACGCACCGCTCGCCGCGCGGCCCGCCGCCCCCGCCTCCCGCGCCACGGACGGTTCCGAACCGGGCAGGGGAACGCCGGGGGCCGTCCGCACCTGGTGCCGGCGACAGGCGCGGCGCCGGCCTCCGGTGGCATACGGGCACTCACGGGGCAACCGGGGGGCGAGGACGGCCACCCGGCGTTCGAGACCGGCCCGCCGGCCTCTGCGCCGGTCACCGCCGTGCCGTGCGTGGGGGAGCGGTGATCGCGGGGCGGTGTCGCCCGGTGGGGTGCCGGCTGAGGCGGGGTGAGCGGATTCCGGCTGATCGCCCGGACAGTGCCGCGCGTATGTCCCGCGTTCCCGGGGCATCCGACCCGTGAGCCGTCCCGGGTCTCCCCCCTGGCCCCGGAGGCGACGTCTCCGCCGGCGGTCCACCCCCCGGGCCGTCGGCGGAGCCATGTCCCGCGCGGGGCGTGTCGTGGGGTAGCGTGCGGCGCGCAAACCCAGGTGAACGCGGAGGCGAGGAGAGGGGCACGTGGCCGCCCGACCGGACGAAGGCCCGGCGTTCCAGCAGCCGGACGGCGGCGACAACGCCTGGCCGCAGGAGTTGCTGGACCATCTGCGGCCCACCGGACGCGATCTTCGCCGGCTCGTCGCCTGGCTCGCCCGGACCGTGAGCGCGTCGGTGTGTCTCCAGGACGCCCGCGGCGGCCTGCTCGCCGGGGAACGCCTGCCGCTCGACGACGCCGTCGTCGCCGACGTCACCTCCGGCCGGGTCTCCGCAGCGGCCCTGCAGGACGGCGAACGGTATGTGCGGCTGGTCGGGATACGGCACCCCGGGCCCGGCCCGGCGGCCCGGGCCGTCCTCGCCGTGGCCCGCCCGGCACCCTTCGACCGGCGCACCGCCGAGATCCTCGGCCACACCACGGGCGTACTGGAACTGCTGCTCAGGGAACGGGAGCTGGCCGAATCCGGGCGCCGGCTGCGGCGGGCCACGGCCGATCTGCGGCTGGCGATCCTGCAACTGCTCATGGTGGAGGACACCGTCTCCGCCCGGCGGGTCGCCGCCGGGCTGTGGCCGGGCCTGCTGGAGGAGGACACCGCCCGCGTGTACGTCCTCGAAGGCACCGCGGCCGAACGCGACCGGCTCGCCGAGGCGTGCGGGGACGCCACCGACGGCCGGGCGCTCGTCGTGCGCTGTCCCGCGGTGGACGAACACGTCATCGTCGTCGGCCCGTCCGCCGAGGTGGGGCAGCGGCTGCGGTCCCTCGTCGCCGACCGGCCCGGCACCTTCCTCGGCGGCAGCCCCCGCCAGCGCCTCGCGCTGACCGCCACCGCCTACGGGCAGGCCGTCACCGCCCTCGCCGTGGCCCGCTTCCACCCCGACCGGGCCGCCGTCTACGCCGCCCGCACCCGCCCCGCACAGCTCATGGACCCCGCCGCACTGCGGGCCTGGGCCGCCGCCGTACTGCGCCCCCTCGACGCGCTGCCCCACCATGTGCGTGCCGAACTGCTCGCCACCACCCGGCTGGGCCTGGAGTTCACCGCCGTGAACGCCGCCAAGGTGCTGGGCGTCAGCCGCAACACGGTCCGCGCCCGCATGGACCGGATGGCCGCGCTGCTCGGCGTCGACCTGTCCCGGCCGACCGCCCGCGCCGTCGTCCACGCCGCCCTCAACACCGAGGCCGCCCACGGCCCGTACGACCCGCGCGGCGGCGCACCCGGTCCGCCGGCCCGGACCCGGCTCACCGCGTTGCTCGGCACGGGCGAGCTCCGCTCCTGGGCCGAGGGGCTCCTCGGCCGCCTCGACACGGACGGCCGCGACCTGCGCCGCACCCTGCGCGCCTGGACCGCCGCCGACGCGCACGCCGAACGCGCCGCCCAGGCACTCGGCGTACACGCCCAGACCGTGCGCGAACGTGTCCGCGCGGCCGAACCCGTCCTGGAACGCCGGCTGACGGCCGGCGGCACCGACCTGTACGAGGTCGTCCTCGCCCAGCTCGTCACCGGCGAACTGCCCGTACCCGACCTGGGTGCGGCGAACCAGGAGCAACCGGACTCGTCTGTGCACAGGTGAGTGCCGTGCGGGCCGCACCGGGCACCGGTGCACTGTCCCGTGCCCGGCAGCGGGACATAGGTTCGGCAGGCCGCGGGGCACGACCGGCACGGGGGACCGGTCGCGGCCCCGCGTTCCGGCTCAGGCCCCCAGCAGCACCGGGATCTCCTGCCAGCCGTGCGCGATGAACGACGGCACATGCCGCAGCTCACCCGCGTCCACGGCCAGGCGCAGGTCCGGGAAGCGGGCGAACAGCGCGGGCAGCGCCGTGAGGGCCTCCAGCCGGGCCAGCGGAGCGCCGACGCAGCGGTGCACACCGATCCCGAACGCCAGATGGTCCTCGGCGTCGCGGGCCGCGTCGAAGACGGCCGCGTCGGGGCCGTAGTGCGCGGGGTCCAGGCCCGCGGCCGCGTAGGTCGTGATGATCGCGTCACCGGCCGGGATCGTCACGTCCCCCACCTTCAGATCCTCGACCGCGAACCGCAGCGGCAGCGCCGCGATGGACGGATGGACCCGCAGTGTCTCGTCGATCACCCCGCCCCAGCCCACCGCCCCGGACCGCACCGCCGTCAGCTGCGCCGGACCGGTCAGCAGCGCGACCACCGCGTTGCCGATGAGATTGACGGTGGTCTCGAACCCGGCCCCGACCACCAGCAGCAGCGTGTGCAGCAACTCCTCGTCCGAGAGCCGGTCGCCGTCCTCGTCGCGGACCCGGATCAGCTCCGTGGTGACGTCGTCGCCGGGATGCGTCCGCCGGTACTCGATCAGCGCGCCGAACACCGAGCCGATCCGCTCGTGCACGGACGCGGCGAACTCGGGGCTCGGGTCGGAGGTGTCCATGATGTCGGCGACGAGCCGTGTCGTGTCGGGCCACAACTCCTCGGGCACCCCGAGCAGGTCGCAGATCATGCGCATCGGCAGCGGATGCGCCAGCCCGGCCCGCAGGTCGACCACGCCGCCGTCGGCCCCGTCGGCCGCCAGCACGTCCAGCAGCTGGGTGGTCAGGGCCGCCACACGCGGCCGCAACGCCTCGGTACGCCGGTGCGTGAAACTCGGCGCGACCAGCTTGCGCAGCCGGGCGTGGTCGGCGCCGTAGGTGGAGAGCATGTTGACCACACCCACCCAGGTCGCCATCCAGCTCCAGGACGGATGCCGGGCCAGGTCCGGCCACAGGCGCCAGTGACGGCGCGCGTCCTTGCTGACCCGGGGATCGAGGATCAGCTCCTTCAGGCCGTCGTAACCGGTGGGCGCCCAGGCGGGGATGCCGCCGGGCAGTTCGACCGGTACGACGGGACCGAGCGCGCGCAGCCGGGCGCTCTGCGCGACGATGTCCGAGCCGAAGGGATCGAGGGCGGTGCGGTCGGGGACGGTCACGTCTGCTCTCCTGGCCGAGCGGCCCTCTTGCGAGGCGGTCGCCCTCAGTAGACGCCGTCATCGTCGGCCGGCACACCGCACGGTCTCACCGGGGGCGGGAAACCGGCCGCACACGGCCCTCAACCAGTGGGCGAGACTGGCAAGTTGTAGACATGCGAGGGAGAGATGATCTTCGTGACGGCCTCGCCCAGGACGGTGCTCGGCTCCTGGGACCGGTAGTCGGTGTCGGTGTTGAGGAGCGCTACGAGCGTCGTCCGTGACGACGGCAGGTAGACGGTCAGCGACTCGTAGCCGGGCAGCGAGCCGTTGTGGCCGATCCAGCCCCGCACGTCGAAGATGCCGAGGCCGTATCCGGCGCCCTTGATCGAGCTGGTAGGCGGCGTGATCAGCCGCTGCTTCTGGGCGGCGGCACTGACCATCCGCGTTCCGTCCGGGAACTTGCCCGTGGCGACCGTACGCGCCCAGGTGTGCAGATCACCGAGCGTCGAGATCATCGCGCCGGCCGCCCAGCCCCACGACGGATTCCAGTCGGCCGAGTCGGCCTCCTTGCCGTTCGCCGTCTGCCGGGTGTAGCCCTGCGCGTGCGGGGCGGGGAACTCGCTGCCGGTCGGGAAGACCGTGTGCTTCATGCCGGCTGGGTCGAGGATGTGCTGTGCGATGTAGTTCCCGAGGCGCTGCCCGCTCTCCTTCTCCACCACCAGACCGAGCAGGATGAGGTTGGTGTTGCTGTAGAAGAACTTCTGCCCCGGCTGGAACATCACCGGGTGTCTGAAGGAGTAGGCGAGCAACTGCCGGGGGGTGAAGGGCCGTTGCGGGTCGGAGGTGAGCGCCTTGGAGAAGCCGGGGTCCTCCGAGTAGTTGAACAGCCCGCTGCGCATCCCGGCGAGCTGACGCAACGTGATCCTGTTCCCGTTGGGCACGCCGTCGACATATGTGCCGATCGGGTCGTCCAGACCGACCTTCTTCTGGTCCACCAGCTGCAGCAACGCGGTCACGGTGAACGTCTTGGTCTCGCTGCCGATGCGCATGTACAGGTCCGGTGCCATCCTTCGGCCCGTGCTCTTGTCGGCGACCCCGAACGAGCGGACGTAGTCCGGCTGTCCCGGTGTCCAGACGCCGACGGTCACGCCGGGCACGTTCGCCTCGCGCATCACCTTCCGTACGGCGCTGTCGAGTTGGCGTGCCACGCGCGGGGTGAGATCACGGACGGCCGGTCCGGAGGGTGCCGGACCGGGCTGTGCGGCGGCGGGGGCGGCCGGCACGGAGACCGGTGCGGCCCAGGCGGGTCCGGCGGCCAGTGGTGTCATCAGCGTCCCCACCGTGACGGCGACCGCGGCCCCCCTCAGCAGACGGCGGGATTGCGGCATGGTCTGACTCCAACCACGGGAGAGCCGAACGTGCGGTGAGCGGGACGTCGGAGCCCGGACCTCCCCAGCATAGGAGCGCCCATCCGGGCCCGCCCGCCGGGCGGACGGGCACGGCGGCCCTGCTCGGCACCCGCCGACGGAACGCTTGCCCGACGCACGGAGGACCTCCCTCCGACGCCGACCTCCCTCCCCGGCCGGGAAGGGGAGGGGAGGGGAGGGGAGGGAGCGGACTCGGTCGGGGAACCGACCCACGCCCACCTCGTCGCCGGGTGACGGGCGCACGGGGGTCCGTGTCGGCGCGACGGGGTGAGCCGTCGGCCGTGGGGCCCCTGGGGCGTGCGATCCGAGTCGAGGCGTGACCGGCCCTTCACTGTCCGCACACCGGCGCGAGGACCGCGAGGGTGCCGTTGGCGTGTTGGAGCGCTTCCTCGAGGGGGCCGGGCGAGTGGAGTGTGCCGGTGCCGTCGGGCGGTACGAGCCACTCCAGGAAACGCGCGGGCCGGTACGGCGGCGGTACGGCCACCCAGGCCCCCTTGGCCGCGTACCGCAGACCTGCTCCCACCCAGCCCCCGGAGGGATCCGGCGGCAGGAAGAACCCGACCCGGCCCGCCGCCGTGTCGACCAGCGTGGGTCCCGGCGCGGGCACCCCGGGCCGCCACAACAGATCCAGGGTGAGCAGCCCCAGCTTGTCGGGGACGGTCAGCACGTCCCAGAAGCGGCCGGCCTCCAGCAGCGCGATGCCCTCGCCGTGATCCCACTCCTGTTTGCAGGAGCGCGGGTCCGCCGCGGCCGCCGCCAGCCACTCCACGCCCCGCATCCACATCGTGTTCGTCATGCACTGCTCCGGGTGTCCTCGCTCGCCCACACTCGGCCCAGGGAACGGCCGTGACCGGGCACTTCGTGCGCCTGCACACCAACCCGGCATATGCATGCTCGTAGATATTTCTACGTGGCGGAAGGGGTGGCGAACCCTGGCGTTTGAGACGGAACGTTCGAACCCCGGTCACGGGTTCGCCGGTTGGGAGAGGAAGCGGGGCGATCAGGCGGCCGGCGGCTCGGGTGCCAGCACCAGCATCGTGACGTCGTCCCGGACCTCGTAGCGCCGCTGCACGAGGTCCGCCCACACGACCCCCGGCAACTCGGCGGGCGGTGTACCGGCCAGGGTGGCGAGACGGGCGGGCAGCGGATAGAAGGCGTCACCGGCGTCCCGTGCCTCCCACACCCCGTCCGAGGCCAGGAACATCCGGTCGCCCGGCCCGAGCGTCACCGAGACCTCCTTCGGCGGGTCCACGCCGACCAGCCCGAGCCCCAGCGGCGGTCCCGGCACGACCGTCATCTCCACGGCATGCTCCTCGTGCAGCAGCACGGGCGCCGGATGACCGCAGGCCACGACCCGCACCACACGCCCGTCCGGGGAGAACTCCAGCAGAACCCCGGTGGCGAACAGCTCCGTGTGCCGCACGCCCGCCGAGTCCACCGCCAGCCTGCGGTCCATCCGCGCGGCGACCGACTCCAGGTCCGGCTGGTCCAGCACCGCCTCCCGGAAAGCGCCCAGCAGCGACACCACCGTAGCGACCGCCGACAGTCCGTGCCCCTGTACGTCGCCCATCACCGCGCGCACCCCGTACGGCCCGTCCCGCACGTCGAAGAAGTCCCCGCCCACCAGCGTCCCGTCCTGCGCGGCCCGGTAGAAACCCGTGCACCCCACGCACCCGACCCGCTGCGGCAGCAGCGGCATCACCGCCCGCTGCACGGCCTCGCCGATCGCCCGCTCCGCGTCCAGCTGGGCGTCCCGGTGACTGCGCACGAACGACACGAACACGCTCAGCGCGGCCACGAACACGATGGTCAGCAGATCGGTGTTGCCGGGGCGGTCGAGATGCGTGGCGGGCACGTTCAGCACCACGACCACCCCGAGGCCGAGGAGCCCGGTGGCCAGCGGGCCGTACGACAGGACGGCCAGCGGCGGGATGGCTCCGAGCAGGAAGCCGAGATCGCGCGCGTGGGGGGTGACCGTGGTGGCCGTGCCGACGGCCACGAGCAGCAGCACGGGCAACACCCGCACCCACCACGGCGGCGGCGCGCCCCGCAGCCAGCCGCGGTCCTCCAGGTCCCCACGCGACGACCCGCCGCGCACCCATCGCACACCCCCAAGCTACGCCGCCCTCCGCACCCGGGCCTCCCGCCCGGGACCGCACCGGGGCGTCCCGCCGGTGACCGGTGACCGGCGACCCGCCGGCCCCACCGAGCGGGACAGCACCGGGGCCTCCAGCCCGGGACCGCGGCGGAGGCTCACGCACTGCACTGCACGGCACCCGGGCCCGCTCGGGATTGCAGCGGAGTCTCACGCACGGCACAGGGCTCGCCTCGGGCAGCGGCGGAAGCCTCATGTACGGCACGGCATCGAGGGCCCCGACCGGGACAACGGCGGAGCCTCGGGCACGGCACAGGGCCCGCCCCGGCCGGCAGCGGAAGCCTCATGCGTCTCCCGCCCAGGGCGGCGCCCGGGCCGTCCGCTCGGGGCGTTCGGTACTCGCCGGACAGCGTCGTGGTACGGCCCGGGGTCGCGCTGCCCGGAGCGGATCGCCGGACGCCGGCGCCGATGAGCCGACCGTGCGGATGAGCCGGTGGTGTCGATATGCGGTGGACGCCCCGGGCGCGGGCCGCTTAGCCTGTGCCGGCACGCCCTAGACGGATGGAAGGAGGCGAGCGTCATGGCCACTGTCATCCCGCGCTCCCACCTCCCCGTCACCCGGGTGTGCCACGCCTGACCGGGAGCGCCTTCCCGCCGCACCGCGGCACGCCGCATCCCGGAGGACCCCATGACCACCCCGGTCATCCACACGCTCGACGAGAGCACCGCGCATCTCTTCCACACCATGCCCGACCCGCTGGCGTTCCGGGACAAGCACCGGAGCACCCGCTACCGCCCCGACTGGCAGCGCATCGCCGTACGCGACGGCCGCACCGTGGCCCGCGCCGCCTGGTGGGGCCGCCCCGAGGACCCCGAGCCGCTCGTGATCAACTGGTTCGACGTCGCCGACGGCGAGGAGGAGGCCGGGGCCGAACTCCTGCGCACGGCACCCTGGCGGACCGACGAACTCGAACTCGACCTGCCCGCCGGCTGGCGCACCGACGCCCGGCAGCAGGCCGCCGCCGACGTCCGCGCCGCTGCCGCCCGCGCGGCCGGCTACGCACCACTGGTGGAGCGGCTCGTGTACCGCTGGACCCCGGACTGCGGCCTGCCCGAACGGCCCGGCCGCCTGCTCTTCTCGGGAGAGCCGGACGACGCGGTGTTCTTCGGCCTGCTGCGCCGGATCCACTCCGTCACCCTCGACGCGCACGCCCTCCGGGCCATCGAGCAGGGCGGACCGGACCGGGCGGCACAGCAGGAACTGGACGTCTTCCGCTGGTTTCCGTCACCGCGCGCGTGGTGGCGGATCGCCCGCACGCCCGAGGGCGAGACGGTCGGCATCCACATCCCCGCGCGCAACCCTTCCGGGCCCTGCGTCGGTTTCATCGGCGTCGTGCCCGAACAGCGGGGCCACGGCTACGCCTACGACCTGCTCGCCGAATGCACCCACTTCCTGGCGGCTCAGGGCGCCGAGTTCATCGCCGCCGCCACCGACCGGACCAACCTCCCCATGGCCGCCCACTTCACCACGGGCGGCTACCCCGTCGTGCGGGAGCGCATCAACTTCTGGTCCCACGGCGTCGTCAGCACCGGGTGACATGCCGGTGGCGGGGTGATCGACACGGCCCACCCGCCGCCATCACCACGGCCACCGCCACCGCTCGCTCCCGTGCCCGCGCCGGAAGGGCGGACCGGAGCCGGGGCCCTGCGCGGGCAGTGGCGGCGGGGGTTCGGGGCCAGGGGGTTTCGTTCGGATCAGGTCGCATCAGGTCGGATCAGGCCGCGGGCGTCCGGTGCGGCGCATCGCAAGGCGGAGGGTCACCCGTGTACGGGGCATACCCGGGTGACCCGACAACGCGGCGAGGTGCCGTGCCGGGCGTCGCGTACCCGGGCTGATCCAAACGAGCCCCCTACTCCCCGGGAGCTGTCAGGCGGGACTCCGCCGTGGCCAGGATCTCGGTGACACGGAGGCCGAACGCGGCGTCACAGGCGTGCGGGCGGCCCGTGCGGGCGGCCCGCGCCAGGGCGTCGGCGGCGCGGGTGAGCGCCGGGACCGCTCCCTCGGAACTCCCCGGCATCAGCGCCACGCCCGCCTCGCCCCGCAGCTCCACGTCGGCCCCGGCCGCCGCCGGCGGCGCCGTCAGGCTCAGCGTGAGCGTGCTCGACGCGCCGGTGGCGTGGTCAAGAACCAGGTGCACGGTGTCCGCGGGACCGTGCGCCGCCGCCACGACCTGCCGTACGTCACCGAGGACCGGCAGCAGGACCGACAGCGCGTGCGGACCGACGTCCCACAACGCGCCCTTCTCCCGCCGCCACGGCGAGGCCGCGAACGGGCTGTCGGAGGTGAACACGGCCCCCAGCCACTGGGCACGGGCCGTGAACCAGCCCGCCTCGGCCGCCTGTTCCTCGATCCAGGCCTCCGGCTCCTTCTGGAAGCGCGCGGTGAAGAACACCACCGACGCCACCCCGGCCCGCTCCGCCGCTTCCGCGACCGCTCGCCCCTCGGCGACCGACACCGCGAGCGGCTTGTCCAGCAGCAGATGACGGCCCGCCCGAGCCGCACGCACCGCCAACTCGCCCTGCACGGACGGCGGCAGGGCCACGGCCACCGCGTCCACGTCGTCCAGCAGCGCGTCCACGTCGGCGTACGCGGGGACGTCGTACTGCTCGGCCAGTGCCGTGGCCGCTACCGGCCGGCGGCCCCACACCCCGGCGAACTCCACGCCGGTGTGCCCGGCGAGGGCGGGGGCGTACGCCGCCCGGGCCCACGGGCCCGTTCCCAGCAGTCCGATACGCATGTGGCGTTCCTCTCTCCCAGCCGATCCCCGCATCCTCAAGATGCTGCGCTCCGGTCGCCCTCCGCACACCCGCGGTCCCGATCCCCGCCCTCGGCAAGCCACTTGGCGATCGTGGCGGAGATGGGCTGACCTGTGTCCATCTCGACGAACCCGAACTGGCCCGACTGGTTGCACTCCAGGAACCACCAGATCCCGTCCGCGTCCTCCGCGAAGTCGAATGCGCCGTAAGCCAGTTCCGCGCCCCTCATGTACCGCCGTACGCCCTCGGCAACGCGCGGCGGCACCTCCGCGGGCAGCCAGGGAGAGACCTGCGGGGCGAAACGGACGTCCACGTCGTCCGGGTGGGCGTCCGGGTCGGTGGGCTTGTGCGCGGCCAGCAGCGTGTCGCCGACGACGGTGAGCCGGATGTCGGCCCGCTTGGTGATCCGCCGCTGCAGCAGCGTCGGGCCGAAGGCCACCGCCGAGAAGTCGGTGTCCGGCGGGACCCGGCTGGTCGGCACCGCACGCGGCGGCTCCTGCGGATGCGCGCCGGACACCGGCTTGACCACCAGGTCCGGGAAGCGCTCGGCGAACTCCCGCGCCGCCTGCGGGAACGTCGTGATCAGCGTGGCCGGCACCGCCAGACCGCTGTTCTGTGCGAGGCGCAGCTGCCAGGGCTTGTGGCGGGCGCGGCGGGCCGCGTCCGGATGGTTCATCCAACGCGCGTCGGTGGCGCGCAGCATGCCGTACAGCGCCTGCGACGACTCCTCCGTCAGCCAGGCGGACGGCTGGGCGGCGCGGGTGGCGGCGTCCCCGGGTCTGCGGACCCAGATGGAGCGCAGGCCGTTCATGCTCACGAGGCGCCCGCCGGCGGACAGGTGTCCACGGCAGGCGCCCTGCACGTACTCGCCCGACAGCGCCACCCCGTTGGTGAGGTCGGCGGGGTCCAGCCGGACGACCGGCACGCCGGCCTCGCCCAGCCGCAGGACCACCATGTCGGCCGTCACGTCTTCTTCACTGGTCAGGATGAGCACGGTCATCTTCCAGGGCCCGCGATTCAGTCGTCGAAGTGCGTCTTGGAACCCGCCGTGGAGGTCGTGGTCCCAAGTGCCCTGAGGGTGGCATGGTCGGTGGCGGCGATCCGCCCGTCCGGGAGGACGTTCAACTGCAGTCCGGAGTCGTACGCGTACGGAGTGGTGACGTCCAACTGCACAGCGGGCCGCGCGTAGTTGAGCGTGAACGGTTGCATGGTCTCTCCCTGTTTCGGCTTTCACGTCCTTATACGAATCGAACGGGTGATTGGTTTCCTTACGCTGCGTAACCACGGGCCGGGGGGCCGCGCTGAAAGGACCCGCATGGCTCATGACGCCGGCGAGCCCCGCGGCGTTGCGGCCGACTGCCGACTGCCGACTGCCGACTGCCGACTGCCGACTGCCGACTGCCGACTGCCGACTGCCGACTGCCGACTGCCGACTGTCGACTGCCGACCGTCGTCGGGTGCGGGGGCGGTGCGATGCCGTTCCCGCTGTGGGTGGAGGGGCTGGGGGAGGGGCCGGTGATCCGGGTCAGGCCGCGAGCGCGCTGTGGGCCACCGTCAGGGCCTGTTCCGCGTACCCGCGTCCGAACAGCACCGCGTGGACCAGCAGGGGGAACAGCTGGTGCACGCCCACCCGCTCCCGCCGGCCGGGCGCGAGCGGTGTGGCTTCCTCGTACCCGGCGAGCACCAGGTCGAGATGAGGGCAGCCGAACAGCTGGAGCATCGCCAGGTCGGTCTCCCGGTGGCCGCCGTGCGCGGCCGGGTCGATGAGCCGGACCTCACCGTCGGCGCCCCACAGCACGTTCCCGTTCCACAGGTCCCCGTGCAGCCGCGCGGAAGGCTCGGCGGGTCCGGCCAGCTCCGGCAGCAGCGCGCAGACGCGTTCGAACACGGCCGCTTCGCCCGGCCGCAGCGTGCCGCGGTCGACCGCGCCGCGCACGTACGGCAGCACGCGGTGCTCGGCGTACCAGCCGGGCCAGTCGGTGCCCGGCGTGTTGCGCATCGGGGCCAGGCCGATGAACGCGTCCTCGGGGCCGTCGGGCGGCGGCGCTCCGAAATCCGAAGCACCCGCGGCGTGCAGCGCGGCGAGAGCCTGGCCGAAACGTAGCGCCGCCGTCGGATCCGGCCGTCCGGTCGGCACCCGCTCCGTCACCATCCAGTGTTCGTCGTACCCGAGCACCGCCGGCACCCGGACCGCGTCCGCGGCGGCCAGCCAGCGCAGCCCCGCCACCTCGGCGCGCACGGCCCCGGGAGCGTCGCCGTGCTTGACCATCACCGAAGTCCCGCCGTCCAGCGTGACCTGGGCAAGTGTCCCGGAGGGCGCCCGCGCGCCGGTGACCGGGCGTCCGGTGAGCCGGGACGCCACCCGCCGCGGATCCTCGTGATCCTCGTCTCGGTTGACCACGACCCCAGCCTACGGCCCGCAACTGGGCCCAGCAGTGGGGAACTTCAACCATTACTACGACTGTTTTCAGCCAAACCCCGGCGGTAACTACCCGTGCTGAATCCGTACGGCTAGCGTGAGCACGCCGCGCTGCCACACCAGGGGCACAGGGCCCCGCCGGGACTAGCGCGCGGCGGAGGATTTCCCCCTTGACCACAGCATCCGTGCTGATGGCCGACGTCTTCGAAGTCCAGCCCTACACCTCCCACTGCGAAGTCATCCTCGGCGAGGGCGCGCACGCCGTGATCGGTGTGTCCCCGGGCAACAGCTACTTCTCCGCCCGTCGCCTGCACGACCTCGCCCGCTGGGGACTGGACCACTTCGACAGGGTCGACTTCGTGTACACCGACCTGTACGTCGCCGAGATGTACGAGGCCTCCGGCTACCCGCCGGACGAGGCCCGGCGCAAGGCGGTGAAGAACCTGCGCGGGGTACGCGCCAAGGTCCGTGACGCCGTGTCGGCGGCCGACCCGGAGGGCCTGCGACTGGACTGGCACCCCATGTCGGAATTCCGCACCAACCCCGCCTACCAGGACATCCACCGGCACCTCACGGTGCGCCTGGCCTCCGACGGGGCCTTCCGGGCCGTGTGCGACGCCCTGGTGAATCGTTTCCTCAGTGCCCGTGGCGAGGAGCCCACCGAGCGCCAGCGCGCGGTGTGCCTGGAGTACGTGTGCGCCGAGGCCCCGCTCTTCCTGGACACCCCCGCCATTCTCAAAGTTCCCTCCTCACTCAATTGCTACCACCAACTGCTGCCGATGGCCGAGCTGTTGTACTCCCGCGGCGCAGGCCTGCGCGCCTCCCGCAACCAGGGCCACGCCATCGTCACCCCTGCCGCCCTGGAAGGAGCCGTGGCATGACCACCGCCCCCGATACCCCCACCGACCGCCCACCCCTGCTCGACTTCCCGTTCTCCTGGGACGGCACCCGGGTTCCCGCCGAGGTCGAGGAGGTACGCGCCGCAACCCCCGTACGGCGCGTGCGGACCATCGCCGGTGACGAGGCCTGGCTGGTGTCGTCGTACGAGCTGTGCGCGCAGGTGCTGAAGGACGACCGGTTCTCCCTGAAGGACACCTCCGCCCCCGGCGTACCCCGGCAGTACGCCCTCACGATCCCGCCCGAGGTCGTGAACAACATGGGCAACATCACCGGTGCCGGACTGCGCCGGGCGGTGCTGAAGGCGCTCAACCCGAAGTCACCGGGTCTGATGGAGTGGCTGCGCGAGGAGGCGCACCGGCTGGTGGACCGGATGGCGGCCGACGGCCCGACGGCCGACCTGCGCGGCGCGTTCTGCGAGCCGTACTCGGCGGGTATGCACTGCCGGATCCTCGGCATCCCGCAGACCGAGGCCCCGGTCTTTCTGCGCAGCCTCGACATCGCCTTCATGAACTCCCCGTGCCCGATCACCGGCGCGAAGATCAACTGGGACCGGGACATCGCCCGGATGACGGCTCTGCTCGACGACCCGGCGACGCACGGCCTGATGGGCGAACTCGCCGCCCTGCGCGACGACCCCGAGTACGCGCACCTGTCCGACGAGATGCTGGCCACCGTCGGTGTCACGATGTTCGGCGCGGGAGTCATCTCCACCTCGGGCTTCCTTTCCATGGCCCTGGTGTACCTGCTCACCCATCCCATCGCCCGCGACCTCCTGCGGGACCGCCCGGACCTGATCGGCCCGGGTGTGGAGGAACTGCTGCGGGTCAACCTCTCCATCGGTGACGCCCTGCCCCGCCTCGCCCTGGAGGACGTCCGGCTCGGCGGTGCCGACATCCGCGCGGGCGAACTCGTCCTGGTGCTGGTGGAGGGGGCCAACCTCGACCCGGAGAAGTTCCCCGACCCGCACCGCTTCGACATCCACCGGGACAACACCGCCGACCACCTCTCCTTCGGCGGCGGCGCCCACTACTGCCCCGCCACCGCGCTCGGCCGCGCGCACGCCCGGATCGCCCTGGAGGTCCTCCTCGACCGGCTCCCGGACCTCGCGCTCGCCGTACCGTCCGGCCAACTCGTCTGGCGCACGGGCTTCATGAAGCGGATCCCGGAGCGGCTCCCGGTGACCTGGTAACCCGCGACACCCCGCCACCCGTACGGCGTCCCCGCCCCGGCACCCCGGGCGGGGACGCCGAGGGGACCGGCCGACGGCGGTGCTCCGAGCGCACCTGAATGAGTTCGGCACCGCTAAGGACGGGCGTGTCTTCCCCAATGAAAGGGGGGATCT
>NZ_JBSFKD010000052.1:0-45633 GCF_053598395.1 Streptomyces sp. NPDC001135
CCTCACGGAACTCAGGCGTGTACGTCCGTTGCTTGGACCCCATGAACCTCAACTTCCCCTGCATTCACGGACTCCACGCTACGAGGGGAGGGACACGCTGACCGCGAACGCCTCGCCCGAGCCGGTGGTCCATGGCCGGACCATCACGGTCAAGGGCACGCTCACCCGCGCCAATTGGGAGACCCATGCGTACGCGGGCCTGAGCAACGTGTCGGTGAAGCTCCAGTTCCGCAAGTCGGGCACCAGCACGTACACGACCCTCAAGACCGTCACCAGCGGCTCCGGCGGAGCGGTGACGGCCACCACGACCGCGACGAGCGACGGGTACTACCGCTTCTCCTACGCGGGTACCACGGCCACCGGCGCCGCGACGTCGGCCAGCGACTTCGTCGACGTCCAGTAGGAATCCGGGACCTGCTTCCGGGACCAGGAACAGGGGAGCGGGGAACCCCGCCGTGGAGATCAGTCTCGGTCTCCCGGGTACGGTGTTCCTGTCGCGTACGGACAGATCACGTTGGCCTGCAATGGCGTCTGAGAATCGCGACCGATCGGCGGTGAAGGCCAGGAAGTGTTCGGCTTCGCGTTCGTAGCGACGGTGTAGTCGTCGACATCCACTTCGGTATCGGTGACGTAGTCGATGTGCGAGCGGCCAGAGTTGAGGCCGCCGACCACATGGCAAGGCGATCACCTCACTCCGGTCGACGCTGGCCGTCTCCCAGCGGCGCAAAGGGCCCGGAGCCGTCGAACTCGCCCGCCGCGCACGCGAAGCGCTGACCTGAGCTGCCCACCAACCGGCCGATGGACACCAGCGCGAGCGCCCTCCACCGCGTCGTAGGCGTCGATGCGATGATCCTGATCGTGGCGATGCCCGTGGTGGCCGGCGCCACGGTGTGGACCGGCAAGGGCGACGGCGACCAGCCGACCATGGTCGGCCCGGTCCTCACCTCTACCCTCATCAGCCCACTCACCACACCGCTGGTGATCGAGCTGCTGTCTCCGCTGCTCAGTGGCGGCTACGCCAGCTCGCTCGCCGCCAGTGTCCACACTGCGGGCGGTGGCTTCACCTTCGTCGGTGTGGTGCTGCCCTGCGCGGCGGGCATCCTGATCCGGCTCGCTGGTCCTGACGTACGTCAACGCCAGTGGCGCCCTCGGCTCCTTCGTCGCTCGGCCACGCCCGCTGCTGCTGGGCGCCGCGCTGGTCGTGGCGGCACTGGTCTGCCAGCTGTCGTTCGTGATCGGTCGCTGCGCGGCGCGGCTGCTGCGGCTGGACCCGCCCGCCGCTCCCTCGCTCACCCTCGCCTGCGGCATGAACAACAGCAGCGCCAGCGCCGTACTGATCACGGCCGTGCTCCCGGACAAACCACACCTACTGCTCCCGGTCCTCGCCTACGGCCTGCTCCAGAAGACAGCCGCCAACCGAGTCGTACGGGTCGGGCCTTCCACGGTGTTGCGTTCTATTGCCTAGAACCGCGTGGGAGGCGGTCTTGGCCATGGCATATCCCGCGCACCTGCGACATTCAACCGCGAGGGCGGAACGGGGTCGGGCCATCCAGGGGCCGCCTGGCTGTGCCTGCGCGCAGGGCCGGGTCCCAGGTCAGGGCTTCAGCGCGGCACGGATGAGAGCGCGCAGCTCATCGTCGGTGACGACCGCCATGTCCGTGGACCGCCGCCGAATGGTGGCCTTTCCGCTGCGGGAAATCCTCCAGGATCAGCCCGCTCACCCGGTCGAAGAGCGAACGGTGACCTGGCGCAATGGAGTCGATGTACTCCTGCACAGAGTCCATGCGACCCATTGTGTGCACAGAGTCCATGCGACCCGTTGTGATCCTCCCGCGAACACCGCTGCTGCGGGCTCGACCCCTCGCGCCCGACCGTCGCGGCCTTCGTAGCAGGGCAGGGCCGTGCGGCACCAGTGGACTGCTCCCGAACGTCAGGCGGCTGACCAGGGCAGATGGAGAACTGGGACGGGAGTATCTAGGGTCAGCACGTGGCTTTCATCATGGTGTGTGAAGACGACGCGGCGGTCCGCGGCGTCCTCAGGCGTGCCTTGGAGCACGACGGCCACACCGTCTCCGTCGCCGCCACGGCCGACAGCCTGCTGCGGCAGCTCGCACCGGCGCCCCATCTGGTCGTCCTGGATCTCGGGCTTCCGGACGCCGACGGCCGCGACGTCTGCCTGGCCCTCCGGGCTCGCGGCGTCGACGTGCCGGTGTTGATGCTCACCGCCTTGGACGGCCTGCATCACAAGGTGGGCGGCTTCGAGGCCGGTGCCGACGACTACATGACCAAACCCTTCGACATCCCGGAACTGCTGGTCCGCGTCCGGGCGCTGCTGCGCCGGGCCACCGTGGCGCCCGCACCGCGCGAGGTGGTCCTCGATCCGGCGAAGCACGTGGTGACCTACGATTCGGTGAGCATGAGCCTGACCCCGACCGAGTTCCGGCTGCTGGGCCGCTTGATCGCCTCGCCGGGCGACGCGGTACGCCGCCACGCCCTCATCGCTGCCGGCTGGCCGCACGGGGCGCAGGTCAGTGACAACACCCTCGACTCCTATGTGCGTCGGCTGCGGGCCAAGCTCGGTCCGCTGGGTGTGGCCGAGCGTCTGGCGACCGTCCGCGGCGTGGGCTACCGATGGCAGTGACGGGATTCCGTAAGCGGGTCGTCGCACTCACCGTGCTGATCGCCACCGCCGTGGTGGCGATACTGGTCGTGGTCTCGCACGTGCTGCTGAGCCGGGTGACGGACGCCGACGCGCACGATCTGGCACGTACGCGCGCCGAGGCGGTCGCGGCGAACGTCACCGCCAAAGGCGGCCGTGTCGTACTGACGGAGAACAGCAGCGAGGCGCTGGACGAGGTCGCCTGGGTGTATGCCGACGGCCGCCTGATCGACGGGAACGTGCCGCCGAGCATGGTCGATCGCGTCGAGGAGCTGGCGGACTCGGGGCGATCGCAGACCGCGTCGGTCGGCGACTACCTCCTGTACGCGCGGCAGGTCCCGATCGACGGCCACCACGTCATGGTGATCGTCCGGGTGGACCTCACGCCCTATGAGACATCCGAGCAGCGCAGCCTGACCTTGTCGCTGATACTGGGCGGCCTCGCGATCCTCCTCGCCGGCGGTGTCGCACACCTCGTGGTACACCGCGCGCTGCGGGTCGTGCACGAGATGGCCGCCCTCGCCGACGAATGGGGCCATCACGAACCCGGGCGCCGCTTCAACCTCGGGGTCCCACGCGACGAGTTCGGGGAACTGGGGCGGATCCTGGACCATCTCCTGGAGCGCGTCGACAACGCGCTGGCGGACGAGCGTCGGCTCACCGATGAGATCGCCCACGAGCTGCGGACACCGCTCACGGTCCTGCGGGCCGAGGCGCAGCTGGCGCAGCTGTCCGGCGAGCCGGTGCCGCCGGAGGCGGTGCTGAGCGAGGTCGACCGCCTCGATGCGGCGATCACGACGATTCTGCGCGCCGCGCGCGCACGGACGGACAAGGGGACCCGGTGCGATCTGCGCTCCGCCGCGCGGCAGGCGATCGCCGGCCGCGCGGTCGAGGTCGCGTTTGCCTCGAAGGTCGAGGTCGCCGTGGCGGCCGATGTGGCCGTGTCGCTGCTGTCGCCCCTCCTGGAGAACGGCCTGCGGCATGCGCGGTCGCGTGTGTGGATCACCGCGCGCACCCAGGGTGAGGCCATCGTGGTCGATGTCCTGGACGACGGCCCCGGATTCGATCCGGCGGAGGTCGACCGGGTCTTCGAAGCGGGTGTGACCGGCGGCGACGGGTACGGGCTGGGGCTCCCAGTGGTCCGGCGCATCGCTGCCTCGGCCGGTGCGGAGGTCCGCGCGATCGCGGACGGCCGCGGTCACGTCGAGGTGACGCTCCCGGCCGCCCGTGCAACCACGTAGTCAGGTTACGTGCAGATTCCCCGCGTAAACCTCCCTGCATGACAACGACAACGGAAGCACGCACGCGCAGCGGGCGGTTCATGCTCAACAAGGTCCCCGAGGTCACCATCTGGTTCTGGGTGATCAAGGTCCTGTGCACGACCGTCGGTGAGAGCTTCGCCGACTGGATCAACATGAAGCTGGGCGTCGGCCTGGTGAACACGGCCTGCATCTTCACCGCGGTGTTCGTGGTGGTCCTGGCCGTCCAGCTGCGGCTGAAGCGGTACGTTCCGTTCCCCTACTGGCTGACCGTCGTCGTTGTCAGCGTCACGGGCACCCTGTACACCGACATCCTGACCGACCAGCTGAACGTGCCGCTGTGGATCAGTTCCGCGGTCTTCTCGGTACTGCTCGCGGTGGTCTTCGGTGTGTGGTGGCTGCGTGAGCGCACGCTGTCGATCCACTCGGTCACGACGCTGCCGCGTGAGTCGTTCTACTGGCTCGCCGTTCTCGTCACCTTCGCGCTCGGCACCGCGACCGGCGACTGGACTCTGGAGCTGACCGGCTGGAGCCCGGGCGTCTCCGTGTTGCTGCCGCTCGGCCTCATCGCGGCGATCACGCTGTTGTGGAAGTTCGGCGCGAACCCGGTGCTGTCCTTCTGGCTCGCCTACATCCTGACCCGCCCGCTGGGCGCGAACATCGGCGACTGGCTTGCCTCCCCCAAGGTCGCCCAGCCGGGGGAACCGACCGGTCTCGCGCTGGGCACGTTCACCACCAGCCTGATCTTCCTCGGCCTGATCCTGGCGACGGTGGTCTACCTGACGGTGACGCGCTCGGACGTGACCGAGACCCACGAGGCGACCCACGCCGCACCGGCCACCAGCAACCCGGGCAAGGAGCGCGTCGCGCTGGCCGGCTTCGGACTGCTCGCCGTCGCCACCGCGGGCCTGCTGGTCTGGTCCCACGGCCAGCCGCACGTCGGCCCGGCGCCGGAGGAAGACAACACCTCCGCCGTCCAGATGGCTCCCGGCCAGGCGGTGAAGAAGTTCCCGCCCGCCAAGGTCGCCGCGCTGAAGACCCTCGCCTCCACCTCGCTCAAGGACGCACGCTCGGGGAACGCGACGGGCGCGCACGCGGCCGCCCAGTCGCTGCGTGACCTCTGGGACGCCGACCAGGCCTCGCTGCAGCCGCTGGACCAGACCGGCTGGACCTCCATCGACGCCCAGATGGACAAGATGCTCAAGACGTTCGGCATCGATCACTCGAACCCGCCGATGTCGCCCGCGCAGCAGGAGAAGGAACTGAAGGCCCTCCTGACGGACATGGGCTGACAGACCGCACAGCGCCGGCCGGCCCACCCGGCCGAGCGCTCGGCCGACGGGCTCAGTGTGCCGAGGCGGCGCGGAGAACCCCGCTTCCTCGGCACACGCCGGCGAGCCGCGGACCGCAATGCGGCCAGGGCCGCCTGCGGCAGCCCGGGCATGTCCGCAGACTCTCGTGGGGCGGTCACTGACCCGATGGCGTCGGCCGAATGACTGCAGACCCTACTGCGCGAACAGACGAGGGCCGGTCAACTCTTCGTCCCGGCCCCATCGGCCTAGCCGCAGCGCTCGAGGCGGTAGCCATGCCCTCGGAGCGTGGTGATGTGAGGCAACCGGCAGGGGCGGCCGGACTCCTCGGCGGCCTGGGTGAGACGCCGGCGCAGGCCGGCCATGGTGACGTCCAGGGTCTTGGACGTCCGGCACGCGGACATCCACGACCTGCCGATGCCCGACCACACCGCCGACCGCGCCCGCACCGACCGGGTCCTGCAGCACGTCGCCGATCCCTGGGCGCGCTCGGTGAGATCCGCCGGGTCCTGCGGCCGGGTGGGCGGCTCGTCATGGGCGAGCCCGACTGGGAAACCCTGGCCGTCGACCATCCGGACAGCGACCTGACGTGCGCCTACACCCGCCATGTGGCCGAACGAGTCGTCCGCAACGCGGGGATCGGCAGGCAACTGGCGCGCCTGGCGACCGAGAGCGGCTTCAGGGTGCCCACGGTCATCCCTGTCACCCCTGTCTTCCGGGACGTCCAGGTCGCGGACAAGATCCTCGGCCTGGAACGCACCACCCGGCGCGCAGTCGAGGCCGGCTATTTCAGCGACCGGGCGGCGGAAGCCTGGCTGAGCCATCTCACGCGGGGCCCCTTTCTCGCGGCGGTGACGTTCTACATCGTCGTGGCCGAGACGTAGTCGCCCGTGGCATGGCCGTGCTCGTCGCGGAGCTCGGGCGTCGGGGCGCAGCGGGTGTCATGCCGCGGGGTCCCGTCGGACGAGCACGAGGACGGCGGCGCAGGTGGCCAGGGTGACCGTGGCCACCTGCGCCACGATGCCGGTGCCGAGGTGGGCGGTCCCTGAAGGGTCGAAGAGGTGGGTCCAGTCCTGCCAGTAGTGCATGGGCAGGACGATTTGCACGGCGTGCAGGGCGTGCGAGCCGTTGAGGATGCCGGCTGCGATCACGAAGGCGACGACGGCGCCGAGGGCCTCGATTCCGCGGGGCAGGAGAAGTCCCAGGATGAACGCGATCGTTGCGATGCTCAGCATGCACAGCAGGCAGTAGCCGGTCGCCGACAGGACACGGGTGGCCGTCTCGCCGCCGGTGAGATTCGGAGCGCCGATGATGTGGAACGGGCGCCAGTCGTAGATCGCGACGCCGGCGAGCAGGCCGGCCGTCAGCACGCACAGGGTGGCGATCGCGGTCACAACGGCCAGAGCTCCGAGCTTGGCCGCCAGTAGGCGTGCTCGGCTCACGGGCGCGACGTACAGGTAGCGCAGGGTTCCCCACTCCCGGTCGGACGAGGCGATCGCGGCGGCCGGCAAGGCCACCATGATCGGCAGGAGCAGCGGTTCGATGAACGCCATGCTCGCCATGGCGTGGTTGAGCGCGGAGTAGGGGGAAGCGCCGAACAGGCCGGTCTGACGGCCGTTGCGATGCCCCGCCTCGGATGCGTACGAAAAGCCGGACAGCACCGGGACGGCGGCCAGGCAGGCAAGGACCACGAGCGTGCGGATCCGCAGGAGTTGGGTGGTCAGTTCAACGCGCAGCATGCTCGCCGGCTCCTTCGGTCATGGTCAGGAACGCTTCTTCCAGGGACTTGCTCTCCTGCTGCACGGACGTGACGCCGATGCCCTCCGTGACCAGCGCGCGTACCAGGTCGCGGGAGCGCACACCGGGGGCGGTGACGACGATCTCGTCCCGCTGCGTCGTAACCGTCGCGACGCCGGGCAGTGCGCGCAGTACGGCGGCAGCCTGCTCGGTGTCGTCGACCTGGAGGCGGTAGGTGCCGGCGGCGCCGAGCAGTTCGTCCATCGGTCCTGCGGCGATCAGCCGGCCGTGGTTCATCACGACGACGTGGGTGGCCAGTTGCTGCACCTCGGCGAGCTGGTGGCTGGAGACGAGCACGGCGGCCCCTCGTCGGGCCAGCTCTCCCAGGTACTCGCGCAGGGCCCGGACCTCGCCGGGGTCCAGTCCGTTGGCCGGTTCGTCCAGGATCAGCACGTCGGGCTTCCGCATCAGGGCCTGGGCCAGCATCAGCCGCTGCTTCATCCCCATCGAATAGCCCTTGACCTTGCGGTCGAGCGCCTCGCCGAGCCCGGCGAGATCCAGGGCGTCGTCCAGAGCGGGGGGCGGTCATGCCCGTCGTGTCGCCGACCACAGGAGCCGCAGGTTGGCCCGGCCGGTGAGGTGCGGCACGAACGCCGGGCCGTCGATGAGCACGCCGACCCTGCGCAGCACGTCCGCGCCCAGGCGGACCGGCTCGCCCAGGAGGCGCGCGCTGCCGGTGTCCGGGGACGACAGGCCGACCAGCATCCGCATCGTGGAGGTCTTGCCCGCCCCGTTCGGGCCGAGCAGCGCGCAGATCTGGCCGGCTTGCACGGTGAGGCCGAGCCCGCTGACGGCCTGCCTGCGGCCGTACCGTTTGGACAGCTCGCGGGCGCAGATCGCAGGAGTTGCTCGGTCGTGCGGTGTGGACGGTTGCAACGTCACCCCTTTCCCCGGTGCTTGTCCGGTCGTCGAAGGTGGGTGGCGACCCCGCGGCGGCGCGAGCCGGAGGAGTCGTTCGGGAAGCAGGCGAGCAGGAGAGCGGCTGTGACCAGGGACGTGACCAGACCGGCGCCGAGCGTGAGGGCGGCCAAGGCCGGTACGGACGTCAGCGTGCCCGTCGCGAACACGGGCCACAGTGCGTCACGGAACGCCGTCGCCACGCTGATCGCGACGCATCCGGCGACGGCCGATGCCTCGGCGATGCGGCGGGGCCGGGTGCGCGGCGGCCGGGCGACGAATCCGGCGACCGCGTTGCTGATCACGCAGAAGGCGAGGTCGGAGGTCGCCACGACGACCAGAAACCAGGCGGTGAGCAGCGGATCCGTCCAGCCCTCGCCGATGGCCTGCGCACCGGTGAGGGCCGCCGCGGCCAGCGTGCTCAACGTGACGAACACCGTCATCGCGCGACGGCGCACCCAGACCGCCGCGTCCGGGCCGACCCTGCGCCGCAGTACGGGAATCCGCCGGCAGCCGAAGACGGCGTCACCGAGCCAGTCATGCCGCCATGGGCCGGCCGGGCCGTGCCCTCGGTGGCCTCTCACGAGCAACACCGCAACCGCCACGGTGAGTACGGAGTTGACGACCAGCCCGCCGATCAGTACCGATGCCCATGTCCCCGAGGACGAGGCAGGCGTCCTGGCGACGACCGCGACCCACTCGGTCACGACCGTGAGCCCGACCAGCGTGACCATCGCCCCCGCCGCACGCAGCGTCTGCCGCACCCGGTCCGCGCCGCCCGGTGCCCGCCACGCGAGCAGCCGTAACGCGATCACCAGCGCGAGCATCGGCACCGTGAACTGAGCCAGGGACACCACCACGTCGTACGGGTCGTCCTGCCAGGGGCTTGCCGCCCTGACCGTTTTGTCCTGGGTCTCCAGCACCGTCCACGCCTCGAACACCCCGGCCGCGCCGAGGCTCGCCCAGACCACCGCCGAGGAAGCCCGGCCGTTCTCCTTCACGTGTTCCATGGCCCGCCATAGTACGCGTCTCGTACTACGTGACAAGTAGTATCGCGGTTCGTAGTATGTGAATCGAAGGAAAGGAGGCTCATGCACAGCAACGACGCCCAGATGCTCGTGCTCACCGTCCTCGCGGACGGCCCGCTGCACGGATACGCCATCAACACCGCGATCGAAGAACTCACCGGCCGCAGACTCGGACCCGGCAGCCTCTACGGCGCACTGTCCCGACTGGAGGGACGCGGGCTGATCCAGCCCGCGGACCAGGCGGCCGAGGCCCAGGAACGCCACCGCACCATGCGGATCACCGACGCCGGCCGCGACCAACTGCGCGCCGAGCTCGAGCAGATGGCCCGGATCTCCGCCGCCGGCCTGCGCGCGCTCGGGATCAACCCGGCATGAACGCGGCCACGTTCCTGACCCGGCTCTATCCGCCGGCCGTGCGCGAGCGATGGGGCGAGGACATCCGTCACGAGGTGTCCGCCTCCGGTATCCGTTCCTGGCCCGACACCCTCGCGGGGGCCGCACGGCTGTGGCTCCACCCCGGCGACTGGCCCGAGACGTCCAGCGGACAGACCCGCCGCGTGCTGACCGTCGCCCTGTTCGCCCTCACCGCGGCCACCGGACTGCTGCTGCGCTCGGCCGAGCCCTCCGCCACCCTCACGGCCGACATCCACCACCCCGCGGACAGCCTGTGGCTCGTCCCGCTCCTGATCGGCATCGTCCTCGCAGCGCCGCTCCCACCGACGCACGGCGCAGCTCTCCGCGGCCTGGCCGCCGTGGCGGTCCGCACCCTGGCCGCCCCGACCGCCGCGGTCGTCGCCCTGTGCCTGACGGCATGGAGCGGCACGACCGAACACCTCACCGGCTTCACCGACGCCGCCGTGGTCACCTCCTACTGGCTCACGCTCGGGTTCGTCGCACTCCGCCTGTGCGTCCTCGTCGCCCGCATCTCCCGCACCGCCACCCTGCCGACCACGCGCCGACTGTCCGCGGCTCTTTTGTGCATCGGCACTGGACTGACGCTCGCGGCGAGCCAGAACCTCCTCGCCGCCGTCCGCACCAGTCTTCACCCGGGCTCCCTGGCCGAGAGCACGGCACTGGGCCTCCTGGCCGCCACGGCCCTCAGCGCCGGCCACGACCTACGGCAGAAGAGGGCATAGTCCCCAGCCATTGGAGTGCGGCCGGCGCTCCGCGAACGTCGGGTGCCGGTATCGCTGAACCGTTCCCGACCTCTGACCCCTGACCCAGGAGTTGCCGATGAGCGCCGTGTCCCCGAAGGTCGTTGTCGTCGTGCCGACCTACAACGAGCGGGACAACCTGCCCGTCCTGGCCGGCCTGCTCGCGGACCTGCCGGTGGCGAACCTGCACCTGCTCGTGGTCGACGACAACTCGCCCGACGGCACCGGCGCGGTCGCCGACAAACTCGCCGCCCAGTCACCGGACACCGTCGGCGTGCTGCACCGCACCGCCAAAGACGGACTCGGCCGCGCCTACCTGGCCGGAATGACCCGTGCGCTGGACGAGGGTGCCGACGTCGTGGTCCAGATGGACGCCGACCTCTCGCATCCGGCCTCGGTGGTCCCGGCGATGGTCGACACGCTGCTGACGAAGGACGCCGCGGTGGTACTCGGGTCCCGCTATGTGGCGGGCGGCTCGACCGCCGCCGACTGGCCGTGGCACCGCAAGGCCCTGTCCGCCTGGGCCAACCTCTACGTCAACGCGATCCTGCGGCTGCACGTGAAGGACGCCACCGCCGGATTTAAGGCATGGCGGGCCGAGACACTACGAGCGATCGACCTGCCGTCGATCCGCAGCAACGGCTACTCCTTCCAGGTCGAGATGAACTTCCGCACCGTCAAACAGGGGCTGACCATCCTGGAAGTGCCCATCCGCTTCGAGGAACGCGTGCAAGGGACGTCCAAGATGAGCCTGGACGTGCAGCTCGAATCCGCACTCACTCCGTGGAAGCTCCGCTTCGGCGGCACCTCGAACTGAGACCTTGAGGCGCATGAGCTGGTGAGCCGCCACAGTCACTCGGCGGCGGAACCGTGAGAGAAGCGGCAGGCCTCTTCGAAGCGATCAAGCTTGAGGAGTACGCGGAGCGCGGATCTACATCAGCGCGGACATGTGCTCATGCTCGAACGGTGGCCGTGAAGTATGCACGCGACAGGTGGCTGGTTGTAGATCCCGCGCGTCGAGTCCTACACGCAAGCGGCCACGGTCAGAACGGTGCCTCCGGCGGAGGATCGGCCAGCACCGGGATGGTGGGGGCGGCGTGCCCGGCTGCAGGTACGTAGTGGCGGTGTGGATGAGCGCAAGTGTGGAGCGTGAGCGCTGGGAGCTGCGGGCCGGAAGGGGCGTGGGGCCGCTGCAGTTCGGGATGCCACCGGCAGAGGTCGCCGAGGCACTGCTGGTCTCCGAGCCGGAGGCACGCGTGGGCGGCCCGTACGGGCAGGAAGACTTTCCGGGCGGCGTGATGGCGTTTCACGAGGCGGGCCAACGGCCAACTTGCACGCGTCGCGCTGGATGCCGTGGCCGGTCCGCAGCTCTTCCTGGCAGACTTCCCGCTGGCAGGCAGCGATCCGGCGCAGGGCCATCAGTTCCTTCTGGACTACGCCGCCGAGCACGGGAACTGGGTGCTTTTTACCCCTGACGCATCGCTCTCCTTGACCGATCTCGGAATCCTCCTGCGTGAGCAGCGGCAACACTCATAGGCGGGCTGTCCCAGTGCTGGAGTCCTCAACCAGGACCGCTGCGTTCTGGATCCAGGGCGCAGAACAGCCAGGCCGCCATCTGTCACGGCTGAATCGGCCTGGCGTGCCCTGGTGGCGAGATGGATGCCCAGTTCGGCACGGGTGGGCGTCAGGTGACTTGGACGTCACGGTGGTGGTTGGTCGTGGCAGGGTCCTTGGTGGTGTGCGGGGTGTACGGACTGCTGGGTGATCTGCTGTCGCCGTGATTCAGCCCACACGGATCAGGACGGGCGCGGGTGCCGGCGCGGTGATCGCGGGTGTGCTGGGGGCCTGGGCCTCGCCGCTGATCGGTCCCTCGCCCCCACTGGTGACACCGCCTGCGAGCGGGCCGGTGGTTTTGGGTGGTTGTGCCGTGTTCGGGGCCTGTGCGAGTCCGGTGGCCCACAACTGGTCGACACGCGAGCGCTCGGCGAGGTTCGGGTAGCGGTCGGTGCAGGACGGGCCGGCGCTGCCGCCCGACATCAGCTCACTGCACGGCCCGCCGTAGTCGTCCGGCAGGCCCAGCACGTGACCGGTCTCGTGGGTGACGACGCGGACCGAGTCGTACTGCCGGCTCTGGGTGTAGTCGAGGAAGACGTAGCCGCTTCCGTGGCCGTTGGTGGAGGCGTAAGAACCGCGCGGATCGTTGCCCTCGCGGTAGGAGAAGTCGGCAGCACCGGTTGACGCCTCCTGGAGCTTGACGTTGGACTCGGAGCTGTTCCAGATCGAGGCCGCGCTCGCTATCTGCGAACGGAAGCTCGGTGCCTGGGAGGCGTTGTAGTAGACAGTCACCGACTGCGCGTTCGGCTGGGCGGCACGCTTCTCGGCGACGGACTTGAGCACGGCCTCGAAGAACGCCTTGTTGTCCGCGGCCGCCTCAAGCGACCCGGTGTACTGGGCCACGGAGGTACGGGTGGCACCGGACGGGGTGTCGGCCGTCTGGGCGCTGGCCGGCACCGCCGCGCCCAGCGCGTTGGATGCCAGACCCAGGCCGAGAGCGAGGGCGAGGAGTCTCGCGGACGTTCGGGACGACTTCATGGGGGGCTCCTACTCACTCGCTGACGCCGAGCGCCCGGTGTGGGGCCGACTCTGTGTGAACACCGGTTCCGAACTGCGGCGACGTCCTGTGGGTCGTCATTCTTAGAACGGCTTGACAGGGAGCGCAAAGGGTCGCCGCCACTACGTCGCCTCGTAGGTCCCGGGACCGCTCCAGAGCAGCGCACGGGTCTCCGGTCCGCACATGGCGGGCAGGGCAGAAAGCTGTCGCATCGTCAGAAGCCTTACAGCCACGGGGCAACGGGCGTGCGGGCCGACCGGGGGATTCCCAAGACGCGCGGCAGGATCCACATCCGGACCAAGACGGACAAATACCCAAATATCCGCCATAGCGCTTCTACTAAGCGTGCCGGTTTGTTGGCGGGGCGCTGTGACCGACGCCATAGAACGTGAGCTTCCGCCTTTTTCGCGCCCCACCGACCCCAGGGCGCCCCCGGGAGAGTCATCCTCGGTGGCCGCGCGTCGGTCGGTGGATCGAGGTCCCGGAGCGGGTTGATTCCTCGCCTCGCCAGGACGCGGTGGACGGTCGTCGGCGGCGAGAGTGACGCCGTGCAGCCGTTGTAGGTCGTCGGCGAGCCGGGCTGACCCGTGCTTGGCCTGCCGTCGCAGCGCCTCCACCAGGTCGGTGATGCCCTCAGGAGTACGGGCGGGGCTGGTGGCGAGGCGGGAGGAGTGGTCGAGCAGCCCGTTCTCGCCGTGCGCGCGCCAGCGGCGCACCACTCGGCCAGGCAGCGCCGGGAGATTCCGGCTTCCGCAGCGACGTGTGCGATCTCACCGCCGGCGTCGATCCGCAGGCACAGGCGCAGACGTCCTTCGGGTCAGTGGCGCGTTCTGATGTCCCCTGCTGGTGGCGCTCTTGGATTCGGTGGCCGCGTTCCTCGGGAGCCCTGGGATCCCAGGGTTCCCGCGTGAGCGGCTGTGTGTGGCGTCAGCGTGCGAACTTTTCAATGGCCGCCGGGGTGACGGGGGTGAAGAAGTTCACGAGGTGGCCGTCGGGGTCGCGGAACAGCAGCGACCGGTTGCCCCAGGGCATCGTGGTGGGCTCGCTGACGAAGTCGGTGACGAAGCCGGTCAGGTTCTGGTGAACGTGGTCCACGTCGTCGACGAGGAACTCGGTGATCACGCTGTGGTTGTCCGCCGGGCGGGCAGAGCCCGGGGCGAACAGCGGGACGGTGCGGGTGCCGGCGATCGCGAGGGTGGCGCCCGGGGTCTTGAGTTCGGCGAAGTCTTCGGTGGCCCACGTCGCCCGCACCCCGGTGGCTCGCTCGTAGAACTCGACGAGGCGCGCTACGTCGCTGGTGATGATGCGGATCGAGACGAAGTCCATGGGGATCTCCTTGGCTGTGTGGAGGTGTGCACGTCGCAGGCTAGGAGAAATAGTGGACAGAATCGGTCCTGTATTCGCGCTATGTTGTGCACATGCCTCGACCCACTGGCCGCGTGCTGACACTCCTGGAGCTGCTGCAGTCGGGCGGCACCCGGACGGTGGCGGAACTCGCAGATCGGCTCGGCGTCGAAGGGCGCACCGTGCGGCGGTATGTGCACCAGCTGATCGACTTGGACGTGCCCGTGGAATCGGTGCGTGGCCGCTACGGCGGGTACCGGCTCGCCCCCGGGTACCGCTTGCCTCCGCTCATGCTCAGCGACGACGAGGCGCTGGCCGTGCTGCTCGGCCTGGTCGCCGGCCGCCGGGCAGGGCTGACGACGACGCAGCACACGGCAAACGAGACTGCGTCGGCCAAGATCCGGCGGGTGCTGCCCAAGCACATCGCCCGCCGACTCGACACACTCCTGGAATCCCTCGCCTTCACGGACCAGCCCGGAGAGTTCGACACCCCGGACGCCGGGGTCCTGCTCACCATCGCCGATGCGGTGCGCCACCGCCGACCGGTCTCGATCCGTTACACCGACCGCGACGGACGGCGCAGCGAACGCACACTGCACGCGTACGGGATCGTCACCCATGCGGGCCGGTGGTACGTCACGGGCGCGGACGTCCGGATCGGCGAGGACCGAACCTTCCGGATCGATCGCATCGTAGACGCGAGGGCGCTGCCCGGCTCATTCGAAGCGCCGGCGGGTCCCGGTCCGGCACAGCGGGTGTTGTCAGGGTTCGCCACGGCTGAGTATCAGCATGAGGTGACCTTGCGGATCCACGGGACGGCTGAGCAGATCCGCGCCCATCTTCCCGCCAGCGTCGCGAGCCTGGAGGAGGACGGGCCCGCGGCAGACGAGGACCGGGCGACCGAGCGCTGGCTGCGCGTCGAGCTGCGGGCGGAGCGGCTCGACTGGTTGCCTCCGGTACTCGCCTCACTCGACCGGCCGTTCGTCATTGAGCGCCCCGATGAACTACGCGACCTCGTCAGCGAGTTCGCCGACCGCCTCGCGTCCTACGCCCGCCAAGCCTGACAGCGGGGAACCAATGTCATCAGATAGATGGCACAACATCGTCGCCCTGTACGGCACGACGATGACGCCCGAGCGGGTCAACCAGGCAATCGACAGGTGCCGAGAGACCTCCGACGTCATCAACACGATCAGGCTGTACTTCATGGTCGACGCCCCCGGCGAGTGTCCGCAGGACCGGCTCGCGATCGCCGACCGGGCCCGGGAGATCCGCGAGTGCCTCAGCCGGCCGGACGCGTCGGTCATCGTCACATCGCATCAGTTCATTGCCCGAGCCGGGGACCCCAGCCCAGCGGCTGCCCATGACTGACCCGGTCCTCAGAGAGGGCTACGTCACGCGGATCAACGCGGTGCCCGGTACACGGAACCTCAGTTTCGAAGGCCACGTCCACGCGCTGCGGACGCTGGGCGGGATCCCGCGGACCAAGGTTCGCTACGACGCCTCAAGGCAGCCGTGGCCCGCGTGTTGGGGCTGAGCCGGGCGAGGGTGGAGACCGACCGCTGGATCGCATTCAAGTCGCACTACGGCATCGACAGCTTCTACTGCCGTCCAGGGATTGAAGGCGCCCCTGAGAAGGGCGGCGTCGAGGGGCAGATCGGCTGTTTCCGTCGAAGCCACTTCGTTCCCGTCCCCGAGGTGTCCTCGCTCGCCGAGCTGAACGAGATGGTCGAGCAGTGGGACCGCCAGGACGACGCCCGCTGCACCGGGTCCTCCAGGCTCAAGACGGTCGCAGAGTACTTCGCGCCGGACAGCGGCTGCTGATGCCGCTGCTCAAGGAGCCGTTCGAGACCTGGCGGATGTTCACTCCGCGGGTCGACCGCTACGGCCAGATCCGGTCCGCACGAACCGCTACTCTGTCCCCATTCCGGCTGATCAGCAAGCGGGTCCGAGTCCTCCTGCACACCTCCCACCTGGTGGTTTACGACCAAAACGTGGAAGTGGCCCGACACGAGCGACTGATCGCCAAGGGTGCTGTCCGCCTGGAACCGGACCACTACCTGGAGGTCCTGCTCCGCAAGCCCGGTGCCTTCCCCGGCTCGACCGCTCTCGAACGGGCCCACTCGGCAGGGAAGTTACATCCCAGCCCGGCACGCCTGGTGGGCCCATGCTAGGAAGGTCCGCGGTGAGCGGGGCGGCACGCGCGCGCTGATCGAAGTGCTGCTGCTCGGCAGGAACATGCAACACGAGCACGTCGTCGCCGGCCTGGCCGCGGCCCTTCGGGCCGGGTTTATGACGGCCGACGTCCTCGCGCTGGAGGCTCGCAAGGCCGCCCAGGCTGAGACCGAGCCCACACCGGATGCCCGGGTCCCCGGCCAGCCGTCGGCGACGGTGACGTCACCGCACGAGTGGCGCCTCGCGCCCCGTCTGCCGGACAGCAGACCTCTGCCCTCGGTGGCCCCCTACGACCGGTTGCTCCGACACCGCCGGGCAAGCGGCGGTGTGACCGCCGAGGCGGAGAAGCAGCCGCAGCAGAGGGCAGGTGGAGTCGATGGCGGCGTCGGCGGTTGACCTACCGCGGCTTCCCCGCCGAGTTACTCATGGCCGAGTGCGACGACCGGGCCCGCCGCCGCTCGGAGAGGCGTATCAAGGCGGCGAACTTGCCCCGCGAGGAGTCCATGCGGACCGCCTGGGACGCCTCAGGCGCCAACATCCTGGACGCCGGCGGCCCCGGGATCGGAACAGTCGGTGCCGCACCTTCACTTCCATGTCGTTCCGCGGTGTATGGGCCACGGAATCTCGACCTTGCCGGCCGGACGGTCCGAACACCGCTTGACCGACGACCCTGCCGCGAGGCTTGCCGCGTTCCTGGCACGGCAGCAGCATCACAGAAGTTGCGCCAGAGCCTTTTCCCAGAGCCCTATTCGGAGTGCGCCGACAGGTGGTCACCGGCCGAGGTGTCGGCGCTGGAGACCGACGCTCGGGCCATGGCCCATTGATCGAGGAAGACGAGGCGGTGGGCGTCAACACCGAGGTCCCGCGGCTGATCGAGGCGATGGCCGACCGCTCGTTCACCACTGGACACGGTGCAGAACGGCATCTCGTACTGATCGTAAAGTGCGGCATACCCCGTAACGCCTGACTGGCCGCCAGTTCAGGGACGAACTGGCCGGCATTGTGACATTGAAGAAGTCTTGAGGCACCATCTGCCATGCTGGTGGACGAGCGGGCGGTGGTCGGCTGGGCTGGTCGAAGGTCGCCTGGGGACGGGGCGGCGACGGTATGTCGAAGGAGAACACGGACCACGCGAACACCGACGGCGGCGACAGCGGCCGCACGGCACAAGCATCGAAATCGTCGGAGGCATTGACCCGCACGGTACTTCCCGCGGTGCCCCGGCAATCGGCCGCCTGGGGCAGATTCCTCACCATCAGCGCGTGGCCGACCGGTGCCGTCGGCGCCGTCCTGGCAGCCGTGGCCCTGCAGCGCTGGCAGGAGACAAGACGGCCCGAATGGGCTTTCGCCGCCGACGCGGGCGAGAGGTGGTGGTACCCGGCGGCGGCCCTGGCCGGCGCCGTCGCCGTGGGAGCAGTCCTGGTCGTCATCTACCGGGCGGTCATTCTGCACAGACCTCCCACCGGGAAGGCGTTCGTTCCCGTGCGGCTGTTCCTGGCGATCGCCGCTTTCAATGCGGTCAACAGGCACTGGGGGGACGACCTTTCGGTGCCCTGGTGGGACTTCGACCTCCTGATTCCCCTGGCCTCGGCATCCGGGTACACACTGCTGTCCGGCTCCCGGCAACTCGCCGTGCTCGGGCGACAGCACCTCTCCGAGGTCATCCAGTCACCCAAGGACCTGCAAAGCGGCGCCTACTCCCTCTACTTGAGGTCCTTCGAGGACGACCTCGCGCGCACCATGCTGGAGCAGACCGAGCACAGGGCTCCCGGACCGGGCGCCGTGCTGCCGGACCTCCGTCTGTCCGGCCTCACGGAGGAAGAGCAACTCGCCGAGGCGCTCAAGCCCGTGGCACCGATGGTGGCCGTGGGCCGCCCCGGGGAGAGGCTCCCCCTTGTGGGAGCCCGGCGGATGTACCTGCCGATCGACGACTGGCAGGAGACGGTGCGCGACCTGATGGTGCGGGCCCGACTGGTGGTCATCGCGGTCGGTCCCGGTGCCGGACTGCAGTGGGAATTCTCGGAGGCGGTACGGCTGCTGCCCGCACGGCGTCTGCTGCTGCTCGTCCCGGACCGGGAATCCTACGTGCAGTTTCGCGCCGCGGCTGGCGCAGCCCTCGCCGAGGCGGCTGGAGGCTCCACAGGAGAGGCCGTTCGTGCCCCCTGGCCACCTCCGGCGCTGCCGCCCTATCCGGAAGGAGAACCGGCCGACAATCTCTCGCTGAGGGGCGCGGTCTACTTCGACGACGGCGGGAGCCCGCACTTCCTCTTCTTCGGGAGCGACAAGATCTGGGGGACCCGGCACCGCGACCGGGTGCTGGGATCGGTCAGAAGGAAACTGGGCCCGGTGCTCGACCGGCTTCCGGTATGGGAGCCCTGGAGCCGCCCGGAGGAGTCGTCACCCGGTCAACGGGATTGCGGGGTATGAGCGTTACCCGTTTGCCGGAATCGATCCGGCCGCAACGGGTGTTCGGCCATGATGAACGCATGGCCGGCATCGACGACAGGCTCTGGAACGAGGGCGTCAGCCCGTCGGACTTCTGCGACGACACCGCCAAGTACCAGGCGACGATACTGGAGCAGTACAAACTGTGCGTCGAGATGGCTGACCGGGTCAGTTCCCGGCGCAATCTCACCAACACCTTCTTCCTCACACTCAACACCGCGGTCGTCGGCGCCCTCGCCGCCGGGTCCGGCGTGGGTTGGCCGCACTCCTCCGCATGGGTCCTGGTGGCAGGCCTGCTGATCCTTCTCGCCCAGTGCCTGGCCTGGTATGTGATGGTGCGCTCGTACCGGCAGCTCAATGCGGCCAAGTACGCGGTGATCGGTGCCTTCGAGGCGAAGCTCCCAGCCTACGCGTACTCGCGGGCGGAGTGGGGCGCGCTCGGCGAGGGACGCGACTGGCGCACATACACGCCGCTGACGCACGTGGAGCAGTGGGTGCCGGTCGTCTTCGCCCTGTCGTACCTCGTTGCCTTCGGGGCCGTGGTGACGAGGTGAGCCCACCGTCCGGCGGCAAGGACGGTGCCAGGGCCCGCGGTGGATAGGATCCCCCGGTCGAGGTGAAGGGGACGGTCCATGACAACCATCGCGGTGACCGGGCACATGGATCTGGCCGCTGACGGCGTCCCTGCCATCCGCGCCGCCCTCGACGGGCTGCTCCGGCGGTACGCCCACGACGGCGCGCCCGTCGGCGTCTCGTGCATCGCCGAGGGTTCCGACTCGGTGTTCGCCCAGTCCGTACTGGCCAACGGCGGACGGCTGGTCGCGATCATCCCCTCCCGCGACTACCGCCGCACCGTGGTCGGCCCACGCCACGCGCCCCTCTTCGACCACCTCGTCGAAGCCGCCGACGAGGTCGTGGTCATGTCGCACGAGACGGCGGACCGTGCTGCCTACGACGCCGCCAACGCCGCCCTCCTGGAACACGCCGATCGACTCGTGGCCGTCTGGAACGGGGAGCCGCCCAGCGGAAAGGGCGGGGGCACGGCGGACGTGGTGGTCCGGGCACGGGCGCAGGGACTGCTCGTGGACGTGGTGTGGCCGGACGAGGCCCGTCGGACCGGCTGACCACAAGGCCCGGCACGCGGTCGAGTGTGGCATCAATCGCCGCACAATACGTGAGCCTTGGCCACCAGGTACGAACAGACTCGCGGTCCGCTACGGGACTCCCGTCCTCGTTGCCGGCATCAGCGAGTGGTGGTGAGGTACTGGTCCGACGACAACTCGAACACCCGTACTCGCCGGCCGCAGGTGGGATTGACGGTCTCACGGACCGGGTGCATCCCCAGTTTGGTCATGATCCGTTCGGAGGCGTCGTTGCCGACTTGAGCGATGCTGACGATCCGCTCCAGTCCTCGCTCTTCGAACCCGAACCGGACAGCGACCGTAGCGGCCTCGGTGGCCAAGCCCTGCCCCCAGTGGGAACGTCCCAGCCGCCAGCCGACCTCAACCGCCGGCAGTACCTCCGGCAAGAAGTGGGGCACCGAGAGGCCGGTGAACCCGGCCAGCTCGCCAGTGGACCGGATCTCGACGGCGAACAGGCCGAAGCCCTGTGAGTCCCACTCGCTCTCCCATGCCTGGATCCCGCTCCGAGTCTGCTGTTCGTCACGGACGCTGCCGTCACGGATCCACCGCATGACCTCGGGATCGGCATTGATGGCAGCCATGGGCGCAAGGTCTGCCTCGCGCCAGCGACGCAGGATCAAACGGGGAGTCTCAAGCGTGATCACCCGATCATTGTGGACCAGACATGGGCCGCGTCGGTTGTAGTTGCTGGTGCGGGCTGGTGTTGTCGTCTTCGGCGCCAGGTCGGCCAGTGCAGGATGTGCTCGACGGGTGTGCAGCGGCGGTCGGTGAGACGGGTGATCAGACGTCGTATTCCGGCGACGCTGAGGGGGATGAGCGAGAGGATCCGGTTCTGCTTGCCCGGCATCCAGCTCGCGGATCTTGTTCCCGAGCTTCGCCCTGGCCCGCGACTGGCGCTGCAGACGCGCGGTGTCGACTCTTGGGCGCTCGGCCGCTGGGGTGCCGTCGTCATGCACCGAGACCGGGAGCCCGCCCCCGATCAGGCCTCGCGTCCGATTCCTCATGCCGCGCCCCGTCCATAATCGGCGTTCCGCGGCGCGGGTGACAACGTGGTGGGTAGTCTCGTACGGGACTTCGCCGGGCGGAATCCGGTGCAGTCGTTACGTCCCGTCGGGGGAGGGGATGGCCCCATGTCCGGAACGAAGCCAGGCAGTTTGCACGGGGAAACCGGAGCGCGGGCCGTCGTCCTGCGGCTGTGGCGCAACATCGGCTGCTTCGGACTCGTCAACCTCGCGCTGCTGCTGTTCATCGCTGGGCTGGTCGCCGACGGCGGCCCCATCCTCCTCCCGTTACTGTTATTGACGCTCTTCACGGTCGGCGTGCTCAGGATGGTGTGGCTGCTGCGCTTCACACTGCGCATCCGCATCAAGGAGATCGGCGAAGTCGTACCGGACCTGGTCGCCTCCGGCGCGCGGTACTGCCTGATCCTGCGCCCCTTCGGGTCCGCCGGGCACATCATCGTGCGCAGCGGCAGGGGACGGCGGTCCCTGGCCCTGGGCGGGATGAAGGTCACCTCCACCATGGAGCAGGTGATCTCGAAAGCCTGGTCCGACGCGTTCGCCTCCGAGGCGTACGCGGTGGTCGACCCCGCCCTCGCCCTGGCCCCCGGCGGCCTCGTCTACATGCGGGCCGCGCACACGGCTTGGAAGGAACCGGTCGGCCGGCTCATCGAGGCCGCACACTCCATCGTCCTGATCCTGCCGCCGCACCAGGAGATCCGCACGTCCACGTGGTGGGAGGTGCGCAAGATCATGGAACTGCAGCGCCTGGAGCGTCTCACGGTGGTCTTGCCCCCGTATGACGTGAAGGGAAGCGGGCACGCGCAGGCGAGAAGAGAGCTGTGCAAGCTCCTTGCGGTGGTGGAGGACCCGCTGTGCCTCGTCCACCTCGCCGAGGGCACCGATCCCGTCATCAACAGCGAACGTGTCAACTACTACGAGCGCAAACTACTGCCGGCCAAGACGCTGGGCGTGCATTTCTTCAAGAACCAGGGCGGCGTCTTCCAGCACCGCGACGGCGGGCCCGTCCTGTTCAGCTTCAGCACGGGGGTCGACCGCAGGTCCCTGATCCTGCGCAGGAAGAGCAAGGTCAGCGAATCCACCTATCGGCCGCTGTTGCTCGCGGCCTACCGGTCGGATGCGGAAGAACTGCCCTGAAAGGGCGTCAGACCCCGAGATGTCGTACGACCGCGCACTGCATTCGACTGGACGGCTCGACCCGCGTGGCGGAGACCCGGCTGCGGGGCTCCGTCCGTCGACCTGTGGCCCCGATGCCGGTGGCACGTAGCCGAATTCACCGTGCACCACGCTGAAGTATCACTCGCCGAGTGCGCCACCGGCACCCCTGGCCGGGCCGCTGCATCGCTGGTCCTCGCGCAGCCCGGTCGTGAGGAGCGACGACGCATCCGCCGTCGGTGAAAGCTCCGGCTGAAGGCCGCCCTCTCGGATGTTCCAGAGGCGGCCAGATCAGCAAAATCCATCTCGTCGCCGACCGCGGGTGCCGACCGCTGGCGTTCATCCTGACCGCGGGGCAGGCGGCTGAGCGGGTACCCGGGGCCTGTCGGCCGCCCCCGCACCCGGCCGTTCCCATCCCGAGGACTACTTCTCGCGCAGGTTCTCGACCTCGGCGGCCAGCACAGCCATCTTGCGCACGTGCGTGTAGTACCTGCTCGCGTACTCGTCGTCTATCACCGGGAGAACCTTGTCGAACACCGCCACCAGCTGCGTGAGGGCTGCGCGGTGCTGTTCGGCGAGAGGTCCCTTGAGAACGCTCGTCGCGTAGCCGTAGGCGTCCGCGTCGAGCATCACCATGTCCTCATCCTCGATGTCCAGACCGCGGAAGCCGGGCGGGAACGGCATGGTCATGTGCTCGGCCGTCATCCGTGAGAGCGCATCCAACTTCTCTTTGAACATGTCGGCGATCATGCCAGGCACACGCAGGCATCCAGGTACGGTCCGCGTCACTGGATCGGACGTCACGGCACATCCGAACGCGCGCAGACCCAACCCGGTGAACCTATGCGGTCACAGCACTAGCAGACAGCGGTTGCCCGGCGGCCAGTCACCGCAGACCGGCGGCGCGGGAGTCGCGCCGATGACTTTCCGGCAGTTGTGCGGTCTACCCGTGCCGCGGGAGCAAGGGCGGCTGGTTCGACCAACGCGCCTACCTTTTCCACGGCCCCGTCACCCGTCGCCTTGATCAGACTCCGGCTCCGCCCATGTCCCGCCAGACAGGGCCTAAAGGAGGCTGAGTGCCTGCATCGCATCGCGTTCGATGCGCGAGAGGTCGTGGAGGATGGAGCCGGCCTGTGTGAGGTTGTTCGCGTCGCCGGATTCGCCTGCTGCCGCGACGAGTGCGGCCACCTGTGTCCAGAGGGTGGCGGCCTCGGTATACAGGCTGTGGCTGGTGCGCAGGTGGCTGCTGCGGATCAGTTGGGCGCACTCGGCGAGGAAGTCCCGGTAGAGATTGCGGAACAGAGCGCCGCCGGTGCCGGCCCTCTCCATGAGGACGGCGGCCCGTGGCAGGTCCTCCTGCGGATTGTCGCTGCGCTGCAGCCACGTCGGCACTTGCTTGGCGGTCTTCTGGATGCCCCGGTGGCCCAGGTTCGCGATGGGCGGGTTCAGGAAGGCGTCGGCGCAGGTCTTGATCGCGGGGATGATCCGGTCCTGCGGTGCCTTCAGGCTACTGGGCACTGTGATGGTGAAGGAGCGGTGCTTGGCGGTCATGGGGCCGCGCTCGGCCCTGGCCCTGGCCAGGCTGGCGAGACTGGTGGTGACAGCTCCGCCCTGCGGGTCGGTGTCCACCAGGTAGGCGTCCTGTTCGTCGTAGCCGTACATGGCCACCACGTGGCCGCCGAAGTGCACCTTGGTGCTGAAGTAGTCCAGGTGGTAGCTGTCGAGTTGTAGCCCGACCGGCCGGCCGACGTCGATGGGTGCTGCTACGTTCTGCCAAGCCTTGCGCGGGGAGGTGGTCTCCTCGACCAGCAGCTCAAGCCCGAGTGCGGCGGCCAGGTTCCTGGTGACCTCGAACGGCTTGACCCGACCTCCCAGGAAGGGGAAGCCCATGCCTTTGCTGTCCCAGTAGATGAAGGACAGCCCGGAGCCGAGCCCGAACAACATGGGCTCGGACAAGTCGAGTCCCTCGTGCCGTAGCAGCACGCCCAGCGCCGTCGTCTCGCAGTGCTGCATACCGCGGGCCTCGATGTCTGTCACCATGGTCATGCCGCTCATTCTCCTCCCTCACCTCACGTCGATCCTCCCGGCAGTGCCGGTGTACTGGTGCTGGGCGCCGACGGTGTGCGTGCCCTTCTGATCGATCTTCTCTGTCTGGACGAGTTCGGTTACCTCGACCTGGACGAGAAGAGCGCGAAGCCGCTGTTCCAGATCTTCACCGAGCGAGAGGAACGCAAGGCCACGGCCGTCGCCTCCAACGCCCCTTCGGGGAGTGGAACAAGACTTTCACCGACCACAGCCGGCCGGTCACTCACCGCGCTCGAAGGTCTCCGTCGCGACCCGGAACGGCCCCGAAGCGGAAGACGCAGGGTTGATCAGCCCGACGAAGCCGGCGAGCGCGTTCGCCGAAGGCTTCCCTGCGAGCGTGCTGCCGGGATCCGCCTCCCAGTCGATCAAATGGACGACCACCGCATGCTCACCCTCCGCCACCGCGATCTGGACGGTGTCGGGCCAGGGCTGACCGCAAACACCTTCGATCCCGCTGAGGCACGCCACACCCTGGGAACGGAAGAAGTACGGCTTCGAGGAGACGAGGACATAGGCCGACTCGCGATCGGTCAGTCGGGCTTCCCCCTCCGCAGAGCCCACTCGGACCACAACACCGAAGGTCCCGTCTGAACGGATGTTGACGGGAACGAAGGCGCCAGCGCGGATATGCCGCAGCTGGTCTTCGTCCTCCAAGAGCTGCGGCTCCCAGGTCTCGTAGTCGACGACGTCGGAGAACGCAGCCGGACTCCACAACGCGAGCATGCCCGCGTCAGTGGCCACCGTGACGGGGACCGCGGCAGCGGACTGATCATCCTGCCAGGTCATCGAGCCAGAGCCGACGCCACCCCTGTCTTGGCCCCACAACGGAGCCGGGTCCACCCCCGCCGGATGCCTGTCAGGGACACCCGGCCGAGGGGACCCGGCACCCCAGCTCCACCACCGGCCTGCCCGGCATCCCGCTGCCCGCCCTCACTCCGCCGCCTGCGCCCACACCGGCAGCGGAACCGCAGGCGGCTAAACCAGTACAGGGGGGCGAACGCGCGCGCCACTCCCCAACGCTGAGGTCGTGTCCGGAGCCCTGCTCGGTGCACCGGCGAGTGTTCGGCGGCTTGGACGTCCCAGACCAGGCCGCGCAGCACCCTGTCGAGACCAGAAGCCTGTCCGCTCCGAAAACGGAGCGCAGAAGCGCCGTCGCGCTGCGAAACTGTCCCGATGATCACCGTGCCTCCTGCTGCGCTGGATTCGTTGTACGGGCTCGCGTTCGGCGATGCCTTCGGTGACCGTTGGTTCGGCATCCTGCGCCGGGACGGTCCGGCAGGCCTGGAGGCGCGGACGCTGCCCCCGGAACCGCTGTGGCGGTGGAGTGACGACACCGCCCAAGCGCTCGTTCTCGTCCGGGAACTTGCCGAGGGCGGCGGCACCGTCGACCAGGACCGCCTCGCCCTGCGCTTCGCGGCGGCCTACGCCGACGACACCCACCGTGGGTATGGAGCCTCCATGCATGACGTGCTCCGCCGGATCGGCGCGGGCGAGCCCTGGCGGGAGGTGGTCGCCGGACAGTACGGCGGCCAAGGCTCCTGGGGAAACGGCGCAGCCATGCGCGTCGCCCCGCTCGGCGCCTGGCACTCCGCCGACCTCGATACGGTCGCTGAGCAGGCCGCCCGCCAGGGCGCGGTCTCGCACCATCACGCGGAGGCGGTCGCCGCAGCCATGGCGGTCGCCCTTGCAGCGGCGCTGGCCACCCGCAGCCGGGGCGGCCGCGCCCCGGCCAGGTCGGACTTCCTTCAGGCAGTCGCCGAACGACTCCCCGACAGCGACGTCCGGTCGGGAGTGCGGGTCGCGGCCCGGATGCCGGAGCACACCTCGGTTCGTCACGCCGCGGAGGTGCTGGGCTCCGGCTACCGGATGTCAGGGCCGGACACCGTCCCGTACGCCCTGTGGTGCGCGGCGGGGCACCTCGACGACCTGCACGAGGGCTTGTGGTTCACGGTCGCCGGGCGCGGCGATATCGACACCACCTGCGCTATTGCGGGCGGGGTGATCGCCGCGCGCACGGGCGTCGCTGCGCTCCCCCCTGCCTGGCACGCAGCCTGTGAACCGCTGCCCCGGTGTGACGGAGTAGGAACTCCTGGCGGGAGGAGTTCAGGCGTCTCCAGCAGATGGATGCGCATCCGAGGGTGAGGAAGGCTTCGTGGATGTCGTCGCGGATCTCCCAGCGGATCCGTAGGCGGCGGAACCAGTGCAGGTGGGTGAACGCGCGCTCCACGCCCCAACGCTGCGTGCCGTGTCCGGGGCCCTGCTCGGTGTCTCGGCGGGCAGGCGGTGGCCGAGGCGAGTGAAGGTGCTTCCGCCGCGGTTGGTCGTGCGCCAGTCGTCGTGTGGGTGCGTTCAGCTCAGGCGATGACCCTGGCCGCTGCCAGCAACTCGGATCGCCCGCACGGGCGGAAGCGCCGTGCAGACATCGTCAGCGACCCACCACGATCACCACGGCCCCGTCCTGCCGCTTCTGAGCCGTCAGGAACGGTCAGCTGGCGCATGGCGAAGTCGTCGAGGAGGAGCAGGTCGGGGCGGATGAGTTCGCGCATGCGCTTGTCCGTTGCGGTTGCGGTTGCGCTCGGCGGGCGCTGGGAGTGCCAGCGTCGCGGATCAGGGCGGCGCTGGACGCGTTGATCGTGGTGGCGCGCAGGTCGAGGTTGGCGAGGAGGCCGGCGGGGCGAGGGGGGTTCCCAGACGGAGTCGCTGGTGTAGGTCCAGGCCGCGCCGGATGGCCCTGACCCTGGACCTGATGCCGGGCATCGGTGACGGCAAGGGCATCGTGGAGGCCCTGACCGGCAAGGGCCTCGTCACCGGCGAGAAGCTCAGCGGGCAAGAAGGCGCGGCAGGTTCGCTCGCCGTCCTTCGCTGGCTCAAGACCGGCGGCAAGGTCCTGACCGCCGGCGCCGTCCGCCAGGCACGCAAGGGCGCCGAGGCCGGCGCCGACTGCACGGGCAACAGCTTCCTGCCCGGTACGCCCGTGCTGCTCGCCGACGGCTCGGCCGTCCCGATCGAGCAGGTACGGGAGGGCGGCAATGCCCTGGCCACGGACCTGGGTACCGGCCGCACCGAGGCCCAGCCCGTCACTGACCTGATCGTCGGCGAGGGCGAGAGGAACCTTGTCACGGTCACCGTGGACGTTGACGGCGACCAGGGGGACCGTACGGCCTCGATCACCGCGACCGACCCGCACCCCTTCTGGACCGGGGACCTCGAGCAGTGGACCAACGCCTCCGATCTGCGGCCCGGCATGAAGCTGCGCACCGACGCGGGCGCACTCGTGCGGGTCGTGGCGGTGGACTCGTGGACCGCTCCGCAGCAGAAGGTCCACAACATCGTCGTCGCCGGTGCCCACACCTTCCACGTCCTGGTCGGCGGCACCCCGGTTCTGGCGCATCAGGCCGGCAAGAATCAGGCGGTGCAACGGGACCCGGGCACCCTGTTCGAGCAACTGTCGCGTGGAAACATGAACCCGGGACTCGGCAGCAAGGCCCTGACGGGAACCGACGTCACGTACGCGCGCGGCCGCAACGGCGGCCGCCTGTTCTTCCGGAACGTCGGCGGTGGCATCCAGATCGTCGCCAAGGCGGACAAGAGTAATGAGTCCACAGTGATCGCGAGGTTGAAGCAGCTCTATGGCAAGTGACATGTCCGACCCGCTGCACGTCGTCGAGGACGACCGGTTCACTGCTGTCTTCATGCTCGGCACAGAAGACCGGGTCGAGGACGTCGAGAACGTCGACGCCGAGCTCCGTCTCCCCGACGGCACCCGCTGGAGTGCCACTTTCATGACGCCCCGCGAGATCACGAAGGTGCTGGACCGCTGGCGGGAGACCGGGGAGTACGGGGCAGGTGCTTTCTTCCAGTGCCCGGACCTCGTCGTCATCCCCACCGGTGGCGTTCAGGCCATGGTGGACGCGTTCCGCGCGATCCTCGACGACGGGGGACCTGAAGGGACGCTGCCCGAACTGAGCTGAGGGGCCCTGGCGTAACGGGAGCAGGGGTTGCTGATGCGGAGCCCGGTCGACGTCGGTCGACTGGACCTCGCTCAGCGCGGCCGCCAGCTCCACCACCTCCGGCGGCAGTCATCTGCATGGCCGCGGCCTACGCCGACTTCGACCAAGGGGTCGGCCCGCGAGGCGCAGTGGCCGAACGCCAGAAGATCATCAGCAGACCCTCATGGCGGAGCAAAAAGGCCAGGAAAACGCTTTCATTGCCTGGCTGCGGGACTCGTACGTTCCCTCGCCACACCTGATCCGTTTCACGTCCGAAGCGGCGTTCGCCCGCGGCAACGAGACTGACTGGCGTGTCCCCGCCGTCGGCGGGGTTGAGCAGATCGAGGAGGAACTGCGACAGCATCTGCTGGTCGTGGTCGGCGGATGAGCCACACGGGCAGCAACTGCCCTACTGCCGGGACGTGACCTGATTCGTCAGGCCCGCTCACATGCGTACGGCTACGACGGGCCGGGCCGCTGCATCCCTGGCGCCTCGGCGACGACCTCGGAGAAGCTCTCGTAGGGCAGGCCGGCCTTCTCCACGATCCTGCGAACGTGCTCCGCCCCGGTGCGGGCTGGGACATCGAGGATGCCGGCCTCCAGGCGTGTGAGGCGGCGCAGGAACTGCCCCATGGCGACGCGGGCGTCGGGCCGCCGGATCTGCTTGCAGACGAAGGCGTACTTCGACGCCCAGTTCCTTCAGCTCATCCCGCTCCAGTTGCGTACCTGCCCTGCCGGTGGCGGCTCGCCCGCGTAGTCGTTGCCGTGCAGGCCCCACGGGCGCAGGCGGGGATGCCCGGGCGTGGGAGGGGGCTTCGGTAGGCCCGGAGGAGGGACGTGTCCGCTGTCCCGTGGTTGTCGGGGCCCACGACGACGGGTCCGGGTGACAGATCGTAGGCGCGGGCGAGTCATCTGCGCCCTTCTCCACCTCGCCGGTGTGGTCGGCCCCGGGCACGAGCTGCACCTGCCCGCACGGCCGACGCCCGCTCCTGGGGACGGCGGCCGTGAACGGGATCAGCAGCTCAGAGCTTGGTGAAGCACATCGTGTGGCCCAGGCCCCGGCGGGTGACCTTGATGCCGTAGTCGTACTCGGACCCGCATTGCTGGCCCGCGACCACCAGGTCGCCCATCTTGTACTCAGCCTCGGGAGAGTCACAGTCGACGACCGTCGGTACCGGACTGCCCTGAGGGTCCTCGACCTTGACGCAGTCGCCGATGCTGGGATTGTGCGATGCCGCCTCGGCCTCCTTCTTCGCCTTGCCACCGTTGGGGTCGGTGTTGTAGTCCCAGACCCAGTAGCCGAGGGCGCCGAACACGGCTATGACGATGACGGCGGACTTCAGCATCCGCCCCAGACCGCCCGGCTGCGGTCGCTGCGCCGGAGGCTGCGGTTGCTGCGGGTACCCGTAGGGCTGCTGTGGCTGCCCGTACGGCGGCTGATTCTGGTACTGCGGCGGAGGCGTCGACATGCCTGCGGATCCCCGTCGTTGAGTGTCGGATCGTGATCAATGCGAGCGTGAGACTACCCCTCGGGATCGCACGGCCGCCAACGGGGGTCACGCGGCATGCAGCCGGTCGGCGACGAAGACACACTGGTCATCACGCCGGACTCAGCGACGGCTCCGTCTACTTCCCGGCTTCATACCAGGCCGCCCGACGCGCGTCCAAGCTTGAGCTTTAACGTCGCGAGCTGAGTCATGGCTTGCCCTCGGACGTGCTGGACGCCACACCCTATTGTTTCGAGCATGGGTTTCGATACGCGCCAAGGCATGGGCGCTGGGTGTGCAGGAGTACGCGCTCGATCACGGCGGGGTCCCCCTGGAAGCGCATGGGCACGTGTGGGGACGGCCGTTCTTCATCGTCGGCGACGGCCCCGACCGAATGGCTGAAGATGTGCAGCGTTACCTCGCGGCATCCGTCGACGGCGTGGATGCCCTCGCAGCTGAGATGGTCAAGCGGCTCGACCCGGCACTCGCCAGGCGGATCAAGCCCGATGAAGACGGACGTCTGCCCGGTAACGACGTGCTCGCGGCAGGGCTGGCCATGCCGCTGCGCATGCTGCGCGGGGCGGCAATTGCGCTGCGGGGCGGTGAGCGTTACGTGCGGCGCCCTGACGGCAAGGAGTTCGACGCGGCCCAGTTGCTGACGCGTGAGGTCCCGTACTGCGTTGTGGAGTTCGCTGCTGCTTTGCTGCCGGGGTGGATGTCGAGGCTACACATGGCCGACCCGCCTGTGTGAGGAGGCCGGGCTCCGCGCAGAGGGATTCACCGCGCCCACGTCGCTGACCCGTCTCCTGCGCGATGAGTTCACCACCTTGGAGTGGCCTGTCTTGCCCGCCACGATCGTGGGCAACTACAAGGTCGGCGGGCTAGTGCCCGCCTCCTCCGTGGCCGATGCCCGCGCCCACCTGGCCTTCCATCGGGCCGAGTTGACGTGCGATGCGGTTGACGCTCAGAAGATCGACGAGGCGATGGGCGTAGCTGAACAGCTCGGCCTCGGCTTCTGTGAGGCTACCGAGCTGTACAGCGGTATCGAGGGCAACCTCAACTGACCAAGCCACACGTCGCGATCCACGACGTTAAAACTCAAGCCGAGTGTCTGTCTGGCATCCCGGCTCGCTGATAGCTGAGGAAGGAAGGTTGCGCATGCTTCTCCAGCGCGTCGGGAGTGGGGGCAGCGTGGACGTCAGGTGGGTGCGGCTTCGTTCAAGTCGGTGACAGGACTCCCGGGGCCGCCGTGCCGTGGTGTGAACAATGTGCTGTCCCCTGGGGTGCGGCGTCCGTAGGGTTCCTGCATGGTGGATGATGAGCGGGAACAGGACGTGCAAGCAGCCATTGCCGGTGAGATGCGGCTTCTCGATCCTGAGGTGCGAGCATCTCCGGCCCGGGTCCTGGAACTCCTGGACCCGCAGTTCACCGAGATCGGGGCTTCTGGACGCTGGTGGGACGTGGAGTCGATCCTCACCGCGATGAGCGGGAGCGTCTCCAAGGAGTCTCCGGTCAAGGTCAGCGATGTGACCGGAACCGTCGTGGCACCAGGAGTCGTTCACGTAACGTACTTCGCCGACAACCAAGGCCGCCGAGCATTGCGGAGCTCCTTGTGGCGGCTGACCGAGACAGGCTGGCGGATGTACTTCCACCAGGGCACCTTGGCCAGTTGAGCTTGTGAGCTGCCGTGGACAAGCCGGGCAGAGAACTGGCAAGGCCGTTGCAAGGCGGTGGTCACGGCCTCTTCGACCACTTGACCTGAGGCCCCTTCCGGGTGAGCCTGCGGGTCATCAGGGTAATGAAGCGCCCAGGTCAGGTGCGCTTCCGAGTGCTGAGCAAGACGCTCGTAGCCGCGGACGCTGCGTCGCGACTTCATGAGCCAGCCCAGCGTTCGTTCGACCTTCCAGCGTCGGGGCAGGACAGCGAAGCCATGTGCCCCGCGCGGTCGGGAGACCGTCTTGAGGGTCATGTTGAGGAAGTCGCCGGACCAGTTGGTGAGCTGGCCGACGTAGGCGGAGTCGGCCCAGACCTGGGTGATCTGGGGCTGCACGACGCGCAGGCGCCAGAGGAGTTCGCGGGCGGCGTCCCGGTCGGTGGCGCCTGCGGGTGTCACCGTGATCATCACCGGGAGTCCGAGGTGTCGACGACGATGTGTCTCTTGCGCCCGTTGATTTTCTTTCCCGCGTCGAAGCCGCGGGTGTCTTGTGCGTGCCGATAAGGCGTACGACTTCCGCAATATCCGGGCCTACCTGCGGAGACGTGAATCAAGGCGACCATCCCAGTCCCGGCGGACCGCGTCCCGGAACCGTCAGAAGCTCGGCTCCGGAGGCGGGCTCCGGAGGCGGTGGGCCGCCGAAGTTCGACAAGACCGACTACCGCGAGCGCCATGCCGTCGAGTGCGGGACCAATCGTCTCAAGCGCCATCGGGCCGTGGCCATGAGGTACGACAAGCTCGCCGTCCGCTACGAGGCGACCATGCTGGTCGCAGTCCTCAACGAGTGGCTGTGACCAGCAGTTCCCCGTCTGAAGCTAGGAGCGGATGAGTGTGCGGGCTTGGTCGATCCACTCCAACACGCCACAGCTTTCAGCGACCGCCTGGGCCTCGTCGAGGTGGTGGAACGCCGCCGATGGGTCGCCGGTTTCGGCCGCGAGGTAGGCCAGCGCCACCAGGCCGGCCGCTTCCCCGGGCCTGAAACCGATCTCCCGACGCAGTGTCACCGATTCGGTCAACCGCTCGCGGGCCTGATCGAAGTGGCCCGCGTCCCTGTCGGCAAAGCCCAGGTGGCGAATCGCATACGACATCGTCATCCGGTCGTCGACGGATTTCGCCAGCGCGTACGACCGTTCGAAGTACGGCCTGCCGGTGGTGCCGTCGCCCTTGACCACCTGATGCCAGCAACCAACCCAGAACAACGCGTCCGCCTCACCCGACGCGTCCCCCAGACGCTCGTACAACTCGGCCGCGCGCTCGAACAGCACCAGTTCCTCGCTGTTCTCCTCGCGCTCGCTCAGGAAGCGGACGTGCAGTACCTTGCCCCGCGCCATGCAAAGCGGCGCCTCGACCGCGTCCAGCACGTCATCGGACCGGTCCAGCGCGGACGTGTCCCCGCCGAACATCGCCGCTTCGAACAGCTCTCCCGCACGTTCGATCCAGCCCTGTCCTTGCATACTCCCACCCCTCCCGTTGGACGATGGCAGCGCCGAGGCTATCTTCGCGCCCCAGCGGCAGACGGGGATTTTCGAACGGCCGCTCTCCCCAGCGCGCCCACCCTGACCGTCGGCGTCTCCCAGAGAGGCCTCTTGGGTAGTCGAGCCCAGCCGTGCGTGGCTTTCGCCACAGGCCCTAACGACCTCGTGCACGGTTGGCCGTGGCACGTCGAGGAGTGTGGTGTTCTCGGTGTTCAGGCTCGAAGGACGTGGCCGAGGGTGGCGGTCTGCTGGTCTGAGAGCAGACCGGCGACGGCTTGGATGATGTCACTCATGTGTTCGCGTCGGCCATGGTGGCGGGTGAGGGCCCGCCAGTTTTTGAGGTGTGCGATGTCGTGCTCGACGCGGATGCGTCGTGAGGAGTGCGCCTTGCGCTGTAGTTCGTGCCGTTCCTCGTACCAGGCGGGAGCGTTCTTCTTGAACTTGCGATGGGGAGGTGTCACCACGCGTCCGCCGGTCTGTGCTCCCATGCCCTGGTGGCCGGCATCCGCGAGGATCTCCATGAACGGGCCGCTGGCCAGGAGCTGGGCCAGTCCTAGCTGTCGGGCCTGGGTGATGTCGGCGCAGCTGCCCGGCCGGATTGGGCTGCAGGACAGCAGGCGCCCCTCGGCATCCGTGAGGACCATGGACTTCACCGCGTTCTGCTTGGTCTTTCCGGAGACGAATTGGTCCCGGTCCTTGCGGCCTGCCGCTGGGCGTCGCACACGGATCTCCGTACCGTCGATGATCCCGGTCTGACCGCTGACGCCCAAGTACTCGATGACCTCGGCGAGCCTGCGCAGCGGGCCGAGTGGACGGAGGCTGGAGTCTGGCCCTGCCTCCCACGAAGTCCCCCTCGCCAAGCTTCGCAGCGGGAATACCCTGGACTTCTCCCGGGGGCGGTCGACGGCTCCCATATCCGCGCGTCAAAAGGGGCTGCAAGACGGGACGAAGCCCCGTTGACCGGGGCAGGACGGGCAGCAAACTTCACCTGATCACCGGCGCCACCGGTATCCCGCTCGCCGTCACCCTGACCGGCGGCAACCGCAACGACGTCACCCAGCTCATCCCGCTAGTGGAAGCGGTCCCACCAGTGCGGGGCAAGCGTGGACGTCCCCGGCGCCGGCCTGACATCGTCCTGGGAGACCGTGGATACGACCACGACAAGTACCGTCGCCTCGTCTGGGCTCTCGGGGTGAAGCCGGTGATTTCCCGCCGGGGCATCGAGCACCGCTCCGGCCTCGGTACCCAACGCTGGGGTCGTGGAGCGCGCGTCCGCCCATCTGCACTGGTTCCGCCGCCTGCGGATCCGCTGGGAGATACGTGACGACATCCACGAAGCCTTCCTCACCCTCGGATGTGCGTTGATCTGCTGGCGACGACTTGTCTCCCTACGCTGAAAGCATCGGAACCCAGTGATTCATCACCAGGTGCAGACGTTGCCTGTGGTCAGCGATCCAGTCGTCCGGCGGGACGAGCGGCACCCGCACGGTGACCATGGAGCCCGACTCGTCCTCTACGACCACCTCCGGACAGCCACGCTCGCCGGTGAGCTGGATGGAGATGGACGGCCCTCTATCCCACTCCATCCACAGGACGTCCTCGTCGGCGTCGAGCCTGTTCAACGCGGTGGCCCAACTTTCAAGCTTCGAGGTTGACAGCACCAGATCGATACGGCCGGACACGAACGGCGTCCTGACAACAATCTCGGCGTCGAGCCCGGCGCTCCAGCCGGGATCGCGGCCCAAAACGTTGACGGTGACGCTGTTCCCCTCGTCATCGGCGAGAGAGATGAGCTCCCTCGGAGCGATGTCGCCCATAGCTGCCCCTTCATCGGCAAGTATCGAGAGATCATCACCCTGCAAGGAGTGCATCCGCCACCCCATTTCCTTAGGGGTTCTCATAGGACCTACTTCTGCAAAGAGCCAGCAAAACCCCGACCCCCTCACCGGTGGGCGTGACGGATCGGGTATGGATGCGCATGGCAGTGATCACGGTTCCGAAGGCCCCGTTTCGAAGGTCAAGTCCCGCCGCAAGCTGCGGATTTCGTTGATCCATCAGGGCTTGCCCCTCTGTTCGGTGCCTGACAGCCTTTCGTCCGTCGCGACACCGAGCTCACCCCACTGACCGGACGCAATCGCGAAGGGCCACCGTGCGTTTCGAGACACTCAAAGCCAACGGCGCCCGTCTGTCGACCTATGTCATCGAAGGACCCCGCGGCTCGGGAGTCATCGGTGTCAACGGGCCGTCCGCCCGGCAGGCGCAGGTCGGCGACCTCGTGCTGATCGTGTCGTACGCCTCCGTCACCCCCGAGGAAGCGGAGGAGTTCGAGCCCAAGGTCGTCTTCGTCGACGGCAAGAACCGGATCACCGGATTCGGTGGGGACCCGGCCGAGGTCCCGCCGGGCAGTGGCCTGGTCCGCGGAGACCAGGTCGCCGGAGCCTGACCCCTGGGGCTCCGGGCCGTCGTACGCCCGGAGCCCCACCCCCTCTCCTCCGAGCCTCGCCCCCCTCTGCCGCTCCCTCTGGTCTCCCGGCCGCACCCCACGAGAACGGAACGAAGTGACTTCCACGCTCTCCGCGTCCACCGTGCTGAAGCACCCCCTCACCCACTACGACACCGAACTCCGGCAGGCGCTGACCGCCCTCGAACAGGACCGCGCCGACGACCCGGCCGGAAACCCGGTGTTCTCCCCGGCCTTCCGGCTCCCCGATCCCAGCCCCGCGCTGGAGCGGTTCTTCTCGGTCTCGGACATCGCCGTCAGCGACCTGCCCTCGTACCGCGGTCACCACCTCCGCCTGCTCGACCTGATGCGGAACCCGGCGACCCGCACCACCAAGACCCTGGCCTCGCTGGTGATCGTCGCCCGTGCGGTGCGCCACATCACCGACACCGGCGAGCGCGTCCTGATCGTGACGCCGTCGTCCGCCAACAAGGCCACCGCGCTGCGTGACGCCGTGCACCGCGCGATCGACTCGGGGCTGGTCACCGCGGACCAACTGCGCATCGCCTGTGTCGTACCGGCCCAGTCCACGGCCAAGCTGTGGGCGTCACCGCTGAGCGAGGACCCCGCGCTGCGCCGCCGCAACCCGCTCGTGGTGCATGCCGCCGAGGAGCCCACGGCGGTCAAGGAGCTGGCGGCCGAGTTCGCCGCCGCCCACGCCGACCACCTCTGGCGCCGGCACGGCATCCGGGTCTGGTACACGCTGGGCCTCGACAACTACCGGGCCGCGGACCTCCTCCGCGCCTTCGCCGAGCGCGACCTGCTCCCCGACGACGACGGCGGCCGCACCCGCACCCGCACCCATGTGCACTCCGTCTCCAGCGCGTTCGGGCTGCTCGGCCACGACCTGGGCCACCGTACGCTCACCTCCCAAGGCCACCGCCTGCCGCAGGCCCGCTACTTCCTCGTCCAGCACCTCGGTACCCCGGACATGGTCCTCAGCCTCCGCCACGGAAGTCACGACCGGGCGAACCTGCCACCGTACCGCTACGACGCCACCGCCGGCCTGTACCGGCAGGAAGCCGACCCGCACTTCCCGGCGACGACCTTCCACCCCGAGGAACAGCTCGACCCCACCTTCTACACCCGGCGCCCTGTCACCTCCGCCCGGATGGACCCGCTGATCACCGCACACGGCGGGGGCGGTGTCGTCGTATCCCTGCACGAGTGCCTGAGCCGCTACGCCGAGGTGCGCGCCCTGCTCGCCGCCACCGGCCCCGAACTGCCTGCGGACCCCCGCAGGTTGCGCGAGTGGTCGCTGGTCATGGCCGTCACCGGCACCCTCAACGCCGCCGACCGCGGGCTGCTCCCGGACAGTGACGACGTACTGATCCACGGCTCGGGCAGCTACGGCGACCAGGACTACCGGCCGGTCCCCGAGGCGCACCGCACCACCGCCGCCGACGTGCAGGAACTCGCCGTCCGTATCGAGGACGCGGTCCGCCCCACGTCCACGCGCTGAATCCCGGGCGCCCGCACCCGTACGCACACGAACAGGAGGAGCCATGCCCCGGCACACCGAAAGCCTGCTGTCCCTGACCGACTTCAACGGCGCACCGCTCGCCGACGACTTGATGTGGAAGAGTTTCCACGACCTGATGGCCTGCCATGGCTACGTCTTCATGAGCCGCGTACCCGACACCTTCGACCCGGTGGCCTTCGCCAAGCGCCTCGGCGACTTCGTGCCCCAGTACACCGGCGTACTGGTCGGCGACGTCAGGCCGGAGCCAGGCATGGACGACTTCTACCACGCCGGCAACACCAAGCCGCTCTATCCGCACTCCGAGGGCTACGACTTCGAAAGCCTGCCGCCGCGCTACCTCGCGCTGTGGTGTGAAACCCCCAACACCGGGGCCGGCGGTGAGACCACGCTCGCCGACGCACACGCCTGGACCGCGACGCTCACCGAGGACGACCGTGCCTTCCTGCGCGAGCGGATCTGGCGCTGGGAGACCACGGACGCGATGCGGCACCTCGGCCTCGACCTGCACCCCGAGCACCCGGTGCTCGAGGAGCACCCCGGTGGAACCATCGTCCGCTACTCCTTCAACAACCTCGTACGCGGCGACGACGAACGCATCGGCCCGCTGCTCGACAGCGCGAAGGCGTACTTCGAGAGGGAACACATCGCGATCCAGTACGAGCGGCGCGACATGCTCGTCTTCGACAACTGGCGGATGCTGCACGCCCGCAACGCCTTCACGGACACCGGCCGCCACCTGCGCCGGATCCAGATCGCACACCGGATCACGGCATGACGGCCGGGGCGGCGGGCATCGCCGTGGTGGGTGGCGGCTCCCTGGCCCGCGCCCTGTGCTACTCACTGGCCGTCGCCGCCGTGCCGCACAGGAGATCTGCAGTATCGCCAACGCGCGCGCCGCGGCCTCGGGTTCCCCGACCCGTTTCACGGCCGAGCCCGTGGACGCGGCCGACGAGCCGGCGCTCACCGGAATCCTGCGGCGCCTGCGTCCCCGGATCGTCCTCAACTGCGCTTCGACACAGTCCCCTTGGGAGGCTGACCAGGCTCCGTCGGCGTGGACCGAGCTGCTCTCGGCGGGCGGGTTCGGCATCGGGTTGCCGTTGCATGCCGTACTGGCGCGGAGTGTGGCGCGGGCGATCCGGCGCAGCGGGGTCCCCGCGCTGTTCGTCAACGCCTCCTACCCGGACGCGGTCAACCCCCTGCTGGCCGCCGAGGGCCTGCCGGTGTTCTGCGGCGTGGGCAACGTCGCCACACTGGCGGCGTCCCTGCGCGCGGCACTGCGGCCGGGTCCGGGTGTACGGCTCAGGGTGCTCGCGCACCACGCTCATCTCCACGCGCCCGACGATCCCGCGGACGAGGTGCGGGTCTGGCTGGACGACCGGCCCGTGCCGCACGTGGGCGACCTGCTCGCGGCCCACCGTGCCTGTGGCCGCGAGGAGTTGAACGCGGTGACGGGACACACCGCCGCAGTGCTCGCCGCCTGCCTGGCTACGGGTCAGGAGGTGTACGCCGACCTGCCCGGACCGCTCGGTCTCTCGGGTGGCTATCCCGTCCGCATCGGCGACGCTCGCATCGCCCTCGACCTGCCACCCGGCCTGTCCCGGGCGGAAGCGGTGGCGTGGCAGGCGAGAATGGCGGACCACGACGGCGTGACGGTCCTCCCGTGCGGTGAGGTGCGTTTCGGCACGAGGGCTCACCGGGCCCTCGCCGCCCACCTGCCGGACGTCTCGCGCACCCAACACGCCGGGCGTATCGGGTCACTGACGCGCCGCCTGCTCCTCCTCCGCGAGACGTTGCGGGCGCAGCGTCCCGGCACAGTGGCGGCGTACCCTCGCTGACCGCCACGCATCCCGCGGTACCCCTGGGGACGAACGAGTGCGCACCCCACCACGACAGGCGGCACGGGCATCGACGTACCGTGCCGCCGGAAGGAGTCCAGTAGCCATCAGTCAGTTCCCCACGCCTCGTGCCCGGGCTGCCGCGGCGATCAGCCGAGGACTCCGGACCGTGCCCGCCCCGGGCCTCGTGATGGGCGGTGTGCTCGGCCTCCAGGGCGGGGCAGCGCTCACCACCCGCCTTTACCCTGCCGTGGGCCCGGCCGGGGTGGTGACCCTGCGGCTGTGCCTCGCCGCGCTCGTGCTCACCGCCGTGTGGCGACCACGGATCCGAGCCGACCGGGCCACCCTCGGCACCGCCGCCGCCGCGGGCACCCTCCTCGCACTGCACCACCTCGCCTACTACGAAGCGGTCGACCGGCTTCCCCTCGGCGCCGCCACCACCCTGGAGTTCCTCGGCCCGTTCGCCATCGCCCTGTGCGGCTCCCGGCGCGCCCCCGACCTGCTGTGGGCGTGCCTCGCGGCCACCGGTGTCGTCCTGCTCAGCCACTCCGGTACGGCCCTGAACCCGGCCGGGGCCGTCTGCGCCGCTGTCGCCGGGTGCTGCTGGGGTGGATACATCCTGGCCGGCAAACGACTGGCCGAGCGCATCCCCGACGGCCGGGGCCTCGCCCTGGCCGTCACCTGGGCAGCACTGCTGAGCCTGCCGTACGGCATCGCCCAGGCAGGCTCCCACCTCCTCGCACCGGGCACGCTCGCCGTCGCCGCCGCCGTGGCCGTCCTCTCCAGCGTCCTGCCCTACACCTTCCACCTGGAAGCCCTGCGCCGGGTCCCACCCCGCGTCTTCGGCGTGCTCACCAGCCTGGAACCGGCGGTCGGCGCGCTGCTCGGACTGATCCTTCTGGGCCAGCACCTCGCCGCGCCCCAGTGGGCGGGCGTCGCGGCGGTGGCTCTGGCCTCAGCGGGCAGTATCCGCACGGGGAAAGCCCCGGCCACGGAGCCGGACCGAGTCCCTCGGGAAGACGTCACACCGGCCCCCTGACAGTCTGCATAACGGCCGCCCGGGCCGCGCTCTCGATCTACAACACCCAGCCGTGGCGCTTTCGGCTCGACCCGGAGTACGTCGCGCTGGAGGTACGCGCCGTACCAGAGCGCGGCTTGCGCCACGCCGATCCTGTCGGCCGGGCTCTGCATCTGTCGGTGGGTGCGGCCGTCTTCAACCTCCGGGTCGCCATGGCCCACTTCGGCTGGGGAGCCGTCGTACGCCTGCTGCCGGATCCTGAAGACCCGAGCGCGCTGACCAGCCTTCGGCTGTCCGGGACGGGCCAGCGGCACACTGGGACACCGCCCTGACCTCTATTCGATGTTCTTCGTAGCGTCAAGGTGCATGCCTGCGAGATTGCCGGTCTGACGGTCGTTTTCCCAGGTCAAGTGCTGCTCTCGCGTGGGTGCGGTGATCCGCGGGTGTGGTCAGCTGTGGGGCGGTTTTGGTCAGACGCTTGCTGACTCCATGCTGACTTTCGCGATGAGCCGTCAGTTCCCGAGCGGTGGCTTCTCGTGCCGTGCGCAGGGCGTGCTGACCCAGAAGGAGCCCAAGTCGCGAGCGCCGGGGCGTCCACGCGTGTCCGGGGCGCGCCAGTCATGATCAGAGACTTTTGGCGGAAGGGCACTCTGGGCTCGCCAGCAGGTTCTTGGTCTGCTGGTGTACACGCCTGACCTCGCTCCTGACCTGCGACAAAGAGCGGGAACATCGAGTGCCAGGCTGAGTCGGTCCGCACCTGGTCCGGATCTTGATGAGTGGTACGTGGTGCTAGCGAGTGTGCCGCGGTACCACATGGCACAGGTTGTAGAGACCGTCCGTGGGCGTCCAGGCCAGTCCAAGATGAGCGCGTAATGCCAGGTCAGGGCATTCTGGTCCGGGGGAGTCGACGCAGTCGGTGATAGGCGTGTGAGAGCGGCTGCGACGGAGCCCCGCGGGCGCGGCCTGGCGGGGTTTCCGCACATGCGGGTTACAACGCCAACGCCTTTGCACTCGGTTGTCCTCTTGGGAGCCACCCGAAGCAAGGACACAGCGACGGCACGCGTTACGGCCGATGCGCTGCTGGCGCAAAGTCCGACGTCTCCTGATGCGGTTCACGAGGCCAGCCTGAAGTCGTCCTGCACAGGTTGGCTCTCGCTGCGGCAGGCCCAGGGGAAGCCGCGGTTGACCACCTCGTTCTCCAGCTCCTCCGCAGCGGTTCGGGTGTCCCAGTTGCTGTCGGCGGCGGTATATGCGGCGGCAGTGACTTGGTCGATCGGGGCCTGGGCAGACGGTTCCCGGGAGCGGTGCAGGAATCCTGCCCGAGCAGCCGACCCCGCCGCACGGCGGCACGCTCCGGTGCGAAATGCTCTCCCGATGAGTTCATGCACTTCCCCGATCAGCCAGCCGGTCATGATACGGAGGGCAGTCGCGCGGGATGCCAAACGGCTCACGCGGCTCGTGCGTGGCTCAGGCGCCTACGAGGGTGAGTACGCAGCCGCAGTCGCGGGCTACCGCGTCGGTCCGGATTACATCGAGGCCCACCGCGCCTTTGTGGCCGTCGGCGCCGACAAGCATGGAGACCGGGTCCTCGGATTCTACTCGCTCGTCCTTGCTCCACTGGAGCTCGACCTGCTGTTCGTTGCTGACGAAGCGCAAGGACGGGGTATTGGACGGCTGCTCGTCGCGCACATGCAGTCCGAGGCCCGTGCCGCCGGGCTCGACCGTGTCAAGGTCGTGTCGCATCTTCCCGCCGAGGACTTCTACCACCGTGTTGGCGCGGTGCGGACCGGGACCGCGTTGCGAACCCGCCCGCCGTGCCGTGGGACCGTGCCGAATTCGAGTTTCGCATTCCTTCGGGATGACGCGGTGTGCCGGTTGGCGAGGCACCGGCTTCGCTGCGTGGTGGCCGCCTTGCAGGAGCCGCTGGACGCCGCGCTCTGCGTGTGTGTGGTCTCCTCTGCCCTGGCGCCGTGATCGCCTGCGCCAGCGGTCTGCCGCGATGCGCTCGCCGGGGCGTTCTTCCAGGGCTCGCAGGAGCAGTTCCTAGACCGTCACACGGGTGGTGACCTCGCCCAGTGACGCGAGCATCAGCCGATAGTCGGGGAACTCCTCGGGCAGCAAACGGCAATGCCGGTCCTCCCGGTCGGCCACGCGGAGCCAGATCCCGTGCGGCAGTCGCACCAGCCTGCTGCGGCGGATATCGGCGACCGCGGCCCGCATCTCATCGCCGTTGACCGTGCCGGCCCATGTCTGCCTCGGAGGTTCGGTCGGCACCAGGGTTCGGGTGGAGAGCCGCTATCGGTCAGTCGCGGTCAGGGTGACCGCCTCATGCCTCGCCTCGATACGCAGGCCAGCAAGCACCGGCATGCCGGGCTCGCGTGCGGTCGCGATCAGGACCTGCTCGACCGCATCCGCCAGCACGGGACCCTTCAGCGCCGTGATCGGAAGCCCCGGCACGTTCCCGAGCGCGGACTTGATGACAGCAGCCTTCTGCTGTGGGGCCGCCGCGTCTCCCACGACCTTCGACACATGCTCATCGAGCAGCCGGGGTACCTCGGCAGCCCCGGAACCCAGTACCGCCTCGACACCAGCGCGGGGCAGGCAATCTCACGGAACCGGCGCAGCACGGTCGCCCGCGCCACCTGGTCAGCGCTGTAGTAGCGATAGCCCGAGATCGGGTCGACTTCGGCAGGGGGGCAGCAGCCCGGAGTCGGCGTAGAACCGCAACGCGCTGGAGGTCACACCACTGCGCTGGGCAAAGACCCCGATCGGCATCAGCTCAGAATTCGGCACCTCGCCATCGTTGAGCTTCAACTAACTCAAAGGTCGACACCGACGAGCGGCGCTACGAACCTCATGGCCAGCAACATCCAGGAGTGCTGAATGCTGCGCACCATGCATAAGTCCAAGATCTAGCGTTTGGGAGCTTCCGCAGGTCGAAGCGTTGATCGCCGCGTCCGGGTCAGCAAATGGTCAGCATCGGGCCGGACGGCGTCCGGCTTGCTGACCTGCACCCACAGCAGGGGTCTGCTGCTCCGCCCGGCGCCCCGCTCGTAAGGCTCGATGCGTGGCTCGACAGCTCGCCCGTGGGGTGGGGCCGTTCTTCAAGGGGAACGGTTGTTCCAGGCCGACCCGCTGCCAGCACCCGTACACAGGGGCGATCGGTATCAGCGGCGCGAGGTTATGCCATGTGTTAGTCTCACGCGTTTGCGTGGTCGTCGCGGTGGGCGATTCTGTCTGTTCCGTCCGGCTTGTGCGTGGGCTGTCCAAACCTGCCGGGCCTTCCTCGGTAAGTTCCCTTGCGGAAGGCTGTTTATGAAGCATCCCAATGACTCCGGTATCGCTCACGGCAGTCCCGCCCAGCCTGGGGCAACGACCCCGACGCTGCTCCCGGCCGTCACCTTTGCCGGTCTGGAACTGCCGACGGAGGTGCTGCGGACACTGAGCGAACTCGGGGTGCGCGAACCCTTTCCGATCCAGGCCGCCACACTGCCCGATGCCCTGGAGGGGTGCGACATCCTGGGACGCGGGCGCACCGGATCAGGCAAGACGCTCGCTTTCGGCCTGCCGCTGCTCGCACGGACGGCCGGGCGGCGCGCAGAACCGAAGCAGCCCCTTGCTCTGATCCTGGTGCCTACCCGGGAGCTGGCCCAACAGGTCACTCAGGCGCTGGCGCCGTATGCCCAGGCACTGCGGCTGCGGATCGCCACGGTCGTCGGCGGAACGTCGATCGGCCGGCAGGTCGCCGCGCTTCGCCAGGGAGCCGAGGTGGTCGTCGCCACCCCCGGACGCCTGCACGACCTGATCGAGCGCAACGCCTGCCGCCTGGGACGGGTGAGAATCACCGTGCTGGACGAGGCCGACCAGATGTGCGACTTGGGATTCCTGCCGCAGGTTGCCGACGTGCTCGACCAGGTGCACCCCGACGGTCAGCGGATGCTTTTCTCGGCCACTCTCGATCGCGACGTCGATCAACTGGTCCGCCGCTACCTCCACGACCCCATCGTCCACTCGGTCGACCCGGCTGCGGGCACAGTCACGACGATGGAGCACCACGTTCTGGTCGTCCACGGCCCTGACCGCTACGCCGTCATCACGGAAATCGCCGCCCGCGACGGCCGCGTACTGCTGTTCCTCGACACCAAGCACGCCGTCGACCAGCTCACCCGGCATCTGCGGGCCAGCGGGGTGCACGCCGGGGCCCTGCACAGCGGCAAGTCCCAGCCACAGCGCACACGGACCCTGGCGCAGTTCAAGAACAGCCAGATCACCGTTCTGGTGGCGACCAATGTCGCGGCCCGTGGCCTGCACGTCGACGACCTCGATCTCGTGGTCAACGTCGACCCGCCCACCGATGCCAAGGACTATGTGCACCGGGCGGGCCGCACCGCCCGCGCCGGTGAGTCCGGCAGCGTGGTCACGCTCGTGCTGGCGGGCCAGCGCCGTGAGACGAGCCGCATGATGGCCGGGGCCGGCATCGAGCCGACCGTCACCAAGGTGCGCTCGGGCGAGGCGGAGCTGAGCCGGATCACTGGCGCCAAGACTCCCTCCGGGATCCCGCTCGACGGCGGGCCCACCGTCCCCCGACCCAAAAACACCAACGCTCCCTTCCGCGGCCTCGGCACCAGCAAGGGCACCTCCCGCGGCGCCGGCGGCAAGTCCCGAAAGACGGGCGAGGCCCGCAAGCTCGCCGAGGCCCGCAGGGCCGCCCTCGTGCGTCGCAACGGCTGAGAGCCGTTGCCCTGGCAGCCTGGCCAAGGGATCGACAACCCTCGGCCCGGCCCGAAGCCGTCCTGTGTGCCTCACCTACGAAGTCAACGCCTTTGGCCGCGGGAGGGATGCCCGCCGAAACGGAGCCGGATGATGTTGCCGGCGCCTCGCACTGCGCCCGGCATGACAAGCTGTGCTTGCCCACCCCCCGAACCCAGGAGGTCACCATGACCGCAGAGCCCGTATCTACGGAAGGTTCGGAGCCGACTGCCCCCGAGACGTCCCCTCTGGAGCCGGACAGCGACGGCAACTATGACCTCAAGCGCAAGTTCCGCGAAGCCCTGGCGCGCAAGCGCGGTGCGCAGGCGGATGCCGCTGATGTTGCCGCCAAGCCCGATGCATCGAAGGTGCGTTCGGCGCACGGCCCGGCTGCGAGCCAGCGGTCGTTCAGGCGCAAGAGCGGCGGCTGAGTCGATGAGTCCCGCGATCTAACCGCTTCACCGGCACTCGCGCTATCCCCTCGCGCGTCCCGTGCAGTGGCCCGCGACGTGCGCATGCCCGTGCGCGCGTTGCGGGCGGGGCGTAGCCGGGGACTCGCCTGGGGGAATGGCCCAGATGCGGTTGGCTCGGGTCGGTGGCGCCGCCGAACTGGAATTCCGGGATGAGGGCACTGCCTTGTCCGAGGGTACGCGGCTGGTGTTGCGCGCCTTGCGTGCCCCTGTACCGCTGTGAAAATCGACTGCGGTTGTCCGGGGTGACGGTAGACATCCGCGTGGCAAGGACATTCGTTCCCCGTCCTGCTGCGGCTGAACGACGCACAGACGGTCGCGTTCCGGGCAGCGGTCGCCTTCGTGCCCAGCCACGACGTGCAGGTGCCGGCCTGCCCCGAGTGGATGCTGTCCGATCTTGTGCAGCATCTGAGCGGGGTGCACCGCCGCCATGTCACCGGTTCCTCCCGCGGCTTCGGCCGCGAGTTTGCGCGGGTGGCCCTGGAGCGCGGCGACAGGGCCGCCGCCCGCAACACCGACTCCCTCGCGGACCTGCCGGCCGCCCACGGCGAGGCGATCCGCCTCGTTGAGCCCGGCGGCTTCGCCACCGTCCGGTCCGGGCGTGCCTGACCTCGATGCTCGCGGAGTCGCCGCCGGAACCGCGGACCGTGCTGCCGGGCTGTTGCTCAGGCGTCGATGATGACGGGGATGATGAGGGGCTTGCGGCGGTGGGTGCGGAACGCCCAGTTCGCCACGGCGCGGGCGAGGAGTTGTTCGAGTTGGCGCGCGTCCCCGACGCCTTCCTCGGCTGCGGTGGCCAGGGTCTTCTCGATGACGGGGATGACCGGCTCGAA
>NZ_JBSFKD010000053.1:0-9166 GCF_053598395.1 Streptomyces sp. NPDC001135
CCGGCGGTGTCCTGCTGCCGTTCTTCTCCTTCATGACCTTCCTGATCGCGGTACCGACCGGTGTGAAGTTCTTCAACTGGATCGGCACCATGTGGCGCGGCAGCCTGTCCTTCGAGACACCGATGCTCTGGGTGATGGGTTTCCTGGTCACGTTCGTCTTCGGCGGGCTGACCGGGGTCATGCTCGCCTCGCCCCCGATCGACTTCGCCACCTCCGACTCGTACTTCGTGGTGGCTCACTTCCACTACGTCATCTTCGGCACGGTGGTGTTCGCGATGTTCGCCGGGTTCCACTTCTGGTGGCCGAAGATGACCGGCAAGATGCTCGACGAGCGCCTCGGCAAGATCACCTTCTGGACGCTGTTCATCGGCTTCCACGGCACCTTCCTCGTCCAGCACTGGCTGGGCACGAACGGGATGCAGCGCCGGATTCCCGACTATCTCGCGGCCGAGGGGTTCACCACGCTCAACACGGTCTCGACGGTCTTCTCGTTCCTGCTCGGCTCCTCGATGCTCCCGTTCTTCTACAACGTCTGGAAGACGGCCAAGTACGGCGAGCGGGTTGTGAGCGACGACCCGTGGGGCTACGGCCGTTCCCTGGAGTGGGCGACGTCCTGCCCGCCGCCGCGGCACAACTTCGTCACCCTGCCGCGGATCCGCAGCGAATCCCCGGCGTTCGACCTGCACCACCCCGAGGTGCCGGCTCTCGCAAGGGAGGTGAGCGCGCGATGACCGCGAAGGAGGAGTCGGCCCTGGTCCGGGAGGTCGAGGGGCATCTGCTGCTGGCCGCCGCGCGGGCGGAGGGCCGTGCCGCGGCGGCCCGGGTCGCCTCGCGGCTCGGCTGGCTCACCGACACCCAACGCGAGGACCTGGAGGCGCGGTTCGAGGCGGAGTACCTGGCGCTGACCCGTGCGTCGTGGTGCCGTACCGCCGAACGCGCCGCGGAACTCCGGCGGACGTACGAGCGGAGATACCGGGCGCTGCGTCAGCGGCTGGTGGCCTGGTGCGTGCTGGGCTGCGCCCTGCTGGCGGCGGCGGGCCTGCTGGTGCTCGCCGCCGCCTAGGGGTTTCCTTCGGATCGGGTCGGATCAGGTCGCGGCGTCCGGTGCGGTGCATCGCGAGGCTGACGGCCGGGTCCCGGGGTGATGTACGGGTTGGTGACGGATCTGGTGAGCCATCGCCGCGTCCAGAGGCACGCCCGCGCCTCGCGGTGCAGCGCATCACCGGGACCGCTCTGGCGCGTACCGCCGTCCCCGAGAATTCAAGGAGCCGCAGGGGACGGTGGACGCCGGGCGGCCGCACGAGCCGGCCGCCGGTCGACCGTCACCGGCTCCGGTCCTCCCGGCGGGGTCCGGTCCCGCCCCTCCACGGGGACCGACCCGCCTCAGGGCCCGGTTTCCGCCGGCCCTTCCGGCGTCGGCACGCGTCATCGGCTGCGTCAGGGACCCGATCGGCCGGCCATGGGGAGTGGAGCATCGTATCCGGGGATCAGCAGGGGACATCCCCCTTGCAGCGCCACCGCACATCACGCGGGTACGCGTGTGCGTTGGGCGAGAGCTGGTGTGCGACCCAGTTCTGCGTGTCACCGGGCGCGAGGAGGCCGTCGGCCTGATATGCGGCTTGCGTGCGGTTGACCGCGCAATCCGCTGGTTCGGTCACGTGGCTGTCATGGGCGGGGACGGTGCCGTGCCACAGACCGTCGGCCTTCTGACACGAGTGGTACCGCCCTGCCCGGACGTAGCTCAGCTTCGCGGTGACCTCGACGGCGTTCGGTCCGGGATTGGTGATCTTGAGGGCGAAGAGCACCCTGTCGTCTTCGACCCTCAGACACGCCCGCAGCGACACGCCGGCCGCTCCGTAACGGGCAGGACCGCACCGGCTCTGCGGTCCGAGTGCGTCCACCTGGACCTGGTCGGCCTGCTCGTCCTGCGCCCGGGCGGAGGACGAGCCGCCGGGGGACCGCTCCGGGAAGGCGGAACCGGCCTCCGCCGACCCCGGCCGAGCCAGGTTCTTCCCGATCCACACGGCCAAGCCCAGCAGGATCAACAGGCCGATCACGGCGAGACCTCGACGGCCGCGCCGTCCGGGCACCGGTAAGCGGCGGGGCACGGAGGACGGGGACGGAGGGGCGCTCGCCGGCTCCTCGTCCGAGGGGGTGTCGGTCTCGCGGGGGGTGCCGCTGTCCAAAGCAGGCGCCGGGGGCGGCTTGAGTGCGGCCTCGAGCTCCTGCCGAAGCACGGTCCACTCCTCGATCGCGGCGTCCACCTGGTCGCTGCCGGCTTTCGCGTACTTCAGGCAGGCGCGCACGTACGCCAGCGTGACCGCCAACGAGGGAGGTGTTTGTCCGCTCGCCGCCCCGGACAGAGCCGAGGACGAGTACGGCGCGTGTCTCTGCATCTCCTTGTAGGTGGGGTTCCCGCACTCCTTACGCAGTTCCCGAAGCCGCGAGGCGAAGGACTCCACGGGCCCGTCGTCGGGGTTGATCGGCCGCTCCTTGCGCCCCTGTCCGCTCGCCATCCACGTCCTCCGCTCACCAGCTTGATGACCAGTTTGATGACCAGCCCGCCGAAGCGTGCAGGTCATCAAGCGCCGGGCCAAGCTTCGGGCACCGAGCCGTCCGGCAGCCAATCGGGCGCCGGAGATCGGTGACAGAGCGAAAGGAAGTTCGATGAACAGCATGCGCAGGCGCCTGGCGCAGGCGGCGGTGTCGACGGCAGGAGCGGTTGCGATCTTGGCAGGGGGCGTCGTGGCGACTCCTGCTCCCGCACAGGCGGGGCCGGCCGACTGGGGCCGGGTGTGCATGTTCAACGCCCCGACCATCGTGCCCAAGGCGGGCCATGTCGCCTGGGCCGTCAAGGTGCGCGGGGAGAAGGACCACTGGATCTGGGGCTCGTTCAACCGGCACGAGGCATGGATCCACGGCGGTGCCTGGAAGGACGTGCGGGCGTCGTTCAGCCCGGGCGCGGGCTACGCCCGCTACCGCTGCACCTACACCCGGGACGGCAACTCCCGCAACGCTCAGGCTGCCTACAGGGCCGTACGCGGCAAGGGCTACGACTTCGTCACCAACAACTGCCTGCACATGTCGATGGCGGTCTTCAAGGGATACAGCAGCGTCCTGCGACGGGACCGGCGTCTGCCCTCGGCAACGGCGGGAGCGGGAACCACCGGCCGGCCCAACGACTACTTCTCCCACACCCTGAGCAACGCCCGCTGGGAACGGATCCACTACCAGCCCTGACCAGCCGCACCGGAGAGAAGGGAAGAACGGAATGGGTGAGCTGCTGCGGGTCGCGGCCCCGGTCGGGTCCTGCGTAGCCGCTTGTGCGGCTGTGGTGGTCACGGTGCTCGTCTGGCGCAGATCACGTCTGAACGCCCGGCTCGAGGTCGTGCGCGGCCTTCATGCGGAACTCATCAGCGCATCGGCGTCCCGAGACAGGCACGTCCTGGGGTCGCTGCACTGGCAGAACCGCGAGATCAACCCTGACGGGACGGAGCGCGGCGAGGTCATGCGTGCGTACTTCGCGATGCTGTGGCGTTTCGAACAGCTCCACGCCGGCCGGAAGGTCCTCCTCAAGGAAGGCAACGGCCGGCGGGACGTGGCACTGAGGATGCTGGACGAACAGGTGTACACGCACGTAGCCGAGTACGTGTGCACCTTCCCCGTCATCAGGGACAAACTGACCGAGTCGAACCGGGAGGACACGGTGTTCGACGGCGCCTACCTCGAGACCTTCCGCCACCTCCTGGCCTCCCTCGCGGACAGCTTCGAGGACCCGGAGAAGAAGGCACGGCTCGGGGCCCACTCCAACAACACCGAGAAGTGCGGCTGCAAGTGCCACGAGGTGGCGGCGAAGCCGCCCCTCCCCCCGCAGCGCCCCCACGGGGCATCGGTGTAGGCGGCACGTGAGCAACCCCCCGTCCGCGCGTCGCGGACGGGGTTTCGGTGTGTGCGGACTCAGCCGTGGGTCAGCACCATGCGGAAGCGGGCCCTGCCGGCGAGCATCTTCTGATAGGCCTCGTTCGCGTCGTCCAGCGGGACGGTCTCGGTCATCGGGCGGATGCCGTGCAGGGCGCTGAAGGCCATGGTGTCCTCCACGTCCTGCGAGGTGCCGGACGGGTGGCCGCGTACGACCCGGGCGGCCATGAGCAGCTGGGCCGGGTTGATGCCCATCGGCTCGGTGTCCGCTCCGATGACCACGAGCTCGCCACGCGGCGCCAGGCCGTCCACGGTGGCGGTGATGGCCTCGGAGTTGCCGGCGGTGGCCAGCACGACATGCGCACCGCCGAGGGACTGCAGGGCCTCGGCGACCGGGGTGCCGGAGGTGCTGTCGACGTAGTGGTGGGCGCCCAGCCGCTTGGCGAAGTCGGCCTTCTCCGGGCCCCGGGCGATCCCCACGGTCTCGAAGCCCAGCGCCACCGCGTACTGCACCCCGAGGTGCCCCAGGCCGCCGAGGCCGAGCACCGCGACCCGGTCGCCGGACCGGGCGGAGCTGCGCCGCAGCCCGTTGAAGACGGTCACGCCCGCACAGGCCATGGGTCCGGCGTCGCTCGCCGCCAGCGCGTCGGGGATCCCGGCCAGGGCGTCGACCGGCGCGATCACCTTCGCGCCGAAGCCGCCGTCGTAGGCCCAGCCGGGGACCTTCAGTTCGGGGCACACGATGAAGTCGCCCCTGCGGCAGGACGTGCAGTGTCCGCAGCTGCCGCCGAACCAGCCGACTGCCACCCGGTCGCCGATCCGCCGGCCCCATTCCTGCGTGCCCTCGCCGAGTGCCTCCACGCGTCCGGCGATCTCGTGCCCGGGGACCTCCGGGAAGGTCACGCCGGGCAGTCCGCCGTTCACGAAGAGCGCGTCACTGTGGCAGATGCCGCAGGCCTCCACGGCGATCCGCACCTGACCGGGACCCGGCTCGGGCACCTCCCGCTCGACCAGCTCGAACGGGCCGCCCGCGGCCGTGACCTGCGCGACTCGATAGGTACTCATCTGGCTCTCCCGTAGCTGTCGACCGGATTCCGGAACACGGGTACGACGCCCCCCGCACCAGCAGACCAGCTCCCGGCCCATCGCGCGCGCCGAGCCCTCCGGAACAGCCCTGACCTGCACCGGCGGACTCGGTAAGCCGCCCTGTCAGCCGGTCGCGGGACGCCAGCCCGCCGGCCGGAGCATGCCGAGCAGCAGCCGCACGAGTTCGTCCACCACCTCGTCCAGCGTGGCGTCCACCCAGCCCGCACTCCAGTCGTGCAGCAGGCCGTTGACACTGCCGATGAACGCCGCCGCCGCGAGCCGGTAGTCACGGGGCGCCGCCTCCCCGCGCACCACGGCCGCGTCCGCCTCGGCGCGGATCAGGTCGATCCAGCGGGCCCGGCGGGCCAGGCGCTGCTCCTCCAGACGCGGACTGACACCGACGATCTCCATGAAGGCGATGCGGACGCGGCGCGGGTCGGAGGTGACGTCGTGGGCGTAGGCGTGGAAGAGCGCGGCGGCCCGCTCGGCCAGCGGCAGCCCGTCCGCCGTGGCGAGGGCGTCCAGCACCGCCTGTTCCGCCCAGCCGTTGACCTCCAGGTGCAGCGCGGCGAGGACGTCCTCCAGGGCGCGGAACTCCTCGTAGAACTGGCGGGTGGACAGGCCGGCGGCCTGGCACAGCGCGGCGATCGTCGTCCCCCGGTAGCCCGGGTCGCCGCCGAACAGTTCCAGGGCCGCGTCCAGGAAACGGCGGCGCCGCTCGGCCTGTCGTTCCTCGGCGGTCCGGCCGCCGTAGCGTCCCGTCGGCGCCCTGAGTCTGCCCGTCACGCTTCCCCCATGTCACCCGCCGGTGACCCAATCTTGTCGTGCACACATCTTGTCGAGTAGGCCGCCCCGTCCTTACTTTTCAGTAAGTTCACTGTGAACGCGCCCGTGTTCAGATTCCCCGGCACTTGCCCGAGGCCCTCCGACACTCCCCCGAGGAAAGAGAGCAGTCATGCCTGCCTCCAGAACCAGGCACCTGTGCTCCGTGGCCGCCGCCCTCGCCCTGACCGTCGCCGGCCCGGCGACCGCCGCCACCGCCACGGGCGGCGGCGCCGACGGCCTGCGCGAGGTGCTGTTCGTCGGCAACAACTGGGACGGCACCGCCGACGTCATCCACTCCTCCGGCGACTTCGCGAAGATCGGCCGGATCAACGTCGTCCCGGACAAGGCCGAGCGGCTCGCGGAGATCAACGCCGACCCGATCAAGTGGATCTACTACACGTCCATCCGCAACGAGGTCGGCGAGGGGCACGATCAGTACGCGGACGACATGTACTCCACGCCCGACGGCAGGTCCGTGGTCGTCGCCCGGCCCAGCTTCGCCGACGTCGTCTCCATCGACCTGGCGACCGGCAAGGTCAACTGGCGCTTCCCGGTCGCCGGTTACCGCGCCGACCACATGGCGGTCTCACCCGACGGCACCCGGATCGCGGTCTCGGCCTCGACCGCGAACAAGGTGCAGGTGCTGGACATCGGCACCGGGAGGGAACTGGGCGAGTTCGACACCGGTGACAAGCCGCACGAGAACGTCTTCACGAACGGCGGGAAGTACATCTGGAACATGTCCATCGGCGAGGTGACCACCTCCCTCGACGCCCCGGGGTGGGACTGGACCAAGGGCGACCGCCACATCACCGTCGTCGACGCGACCACGTTCAAGCAGGTCAGGACCATCGACATGCGGCAGCGGCTGGACGCGGCCGGGCTGAAGGACTTCTCCGACGCCGTCCGGCCCGCCGCCTTCACGCCCGACTGGTCCAAGCTGTACTTCCAGGTGTCGTTCTTCAACGGCTTCCTGGAGTACGACGTCGCCGCGGACCGGATCACCCGGGTGAAGACACTGCCGCAGAACCCGGCGACGAACCCGGACCGCACCACCTGGCTGCTGGACTCGCGCCACCACGGCATCTCGATGAACCCCGAGGGCACCAAGCTGTGTGTCGCCGGCACGATGGACAACTACGCGACCGTGGTCGACCGGGCCTCCTTCGACGTCGGCCCGCTCGTCTCCGCCTCGACGCCGTACTGGGCGACCGTGAGCGGCGACGGCAGGGACTGCGTCATCTCCGAGGCCGGCGCCGACCGGGTCACGGCCATCGACTTCGCCACCGGGCAGAAGGTGCTGTCCGTACCGGTCGGCGACCATCCGCAGCGCGTCCGGCTGGGACACGTCCAGGCCGACTGGACGGGCCCGGCCGGGAGTTGAGCGCCGTACGGCCTCCGGGGTGACCCCACTCCTCCCGGGGGCCGTACGGCTTGTGCTCACCCGGCCTCACAAGTGCGCCGCCGCCCATGCGCCCAGCTCGGACCGGGCCGCGGCCAGCAGGTCCGGCGAAGGTGCCGTGGCCCCGTTGGTCACCAGCGCGAAGTGCCGGACACCGGAGTCGTGGTCGGTGAGCAGCAGGCGGCGGCTGCCCGTGCCGCCCGGTTCGGGGGCGACGGCGACCGGGGTGGAGGCGCTGTGGTCGGGCGGGGCGTAGACGGTGCCCAGGTCGGAGACGACGGTGGCCGACGCGGTGGGGAAGGACGCCGGCAGGTGCAGTTCGGTGGGCGCGGTGCCGTCGCCGGAGCGCCAGACCAGCAGTCCGTACTGGCCGGAGCCCACCAATCGGGAAACGTTCGGCAGGGAACTCGGCACCGGGTTCCAGGTGAGGGTCGTCGAGCCGTCGCGGGAGCGGTCCTCGTAGGTGAAGGCGAGGGTCGTACCGGCCGTGGCGGTCGGGTAGAGGCGGTCCAGCAGCCGGGTGTCCTGGCGCGGGGTGACGTTCCCCGAGTCGTCCAGCCGTACGGCGGACAGGTCCTCGTCGTTCCAGGCGTCGCCGGAGGTGAGCACCTTGCCGGGGTTGCCGTTCATCAGCTCGTGGTGCCGGCCGTTGTAGAGGTCCCACTGCCACTGGGTACCGGAGAGCACCGGGCCGGAGGCCGCCGGGTTGGTCCACCAACTCGCGCCCGGCAGGCGGGAGTCGAGGGCCTGGTACATGGCCTTCAGCACGGTCGGCGCCTTGTCGGAGACCGTGCCGGACAGCGGGTGGCCGAACTCGCTGACCACGGCCGCGCTACCGGCGGACGCGGCGCGGTCGCGGACGGCGGCGAAGTCGGAGGCGTACTGGCCGTCGCCTGCCTTGCCCCACATCAGGATGCCGGAGATGGCCTTCTGGTCGTAGAAGTGGGTGTTGAATACATAGCCTGGACCGAGCGTGCCCGAGTCCAGCAGGCCGCCTTCCTGTTTCTGGGTGGGGATGGTGGCGTTCCAGAAGAGGTTGGGCTCCACGAAGGCGGGCTTCTCCCGCCAGCCGGCGGCGTCCATGCGGGCGCGGAACTTCTCGTAGAACGGCCACAGCAGGTCCTTCTCCCAGGTGCGGGAGGTCTGCCCGGAGTCGTAGGAGCCCGCGTAGGGCTCGTTGTACGGGTCGAAGCCGGCGACGTCCGCGAACTCCGAGCTGGTCAGGTTCTGCTGGAGGTAGGTCATGACCGTCTGGGCGGTGGCGAGGAAGGCGTCCTGGAGGCCGTGGGCGTTGTGCCAGAAGTCGTACTGCGCCTTTCGCACGGCCGTGTTCTGGGTGATGTTCTGGCCCCAGAAGAGACAGATGCCGCAGGACTCGGCGGGATAACCCCCCGCGTCCACCGCCCACTTGGGGGCGCCGTCACCGGTGTACCAGCTGCCGCTGGTGAACAGGTGGCGGGAGTACAGGTCCTGGTGGAAGTCCGGGAAGACGCGGAGGCCCGCTTCCAGGAAGGCGCGCATCTGCGCGGTGACGGCGGCCAGGTAACCGGTGTCCACCTGGCCGCGCGCGGGTTCGGCGTGCGCCCAGGAGAGCAGGAAGCGGACCGTGTTCGCGCCGCCGAGGGCGCGCAGCGCGGTCGCGGACTTCCTGGCGTCGGCGACCGAGGCGAAGGGCAGGCCGCCGTTCTCCTCCAGCTTGGTCTCGCCGGAGACGTTGTAGCCACGCAGGACGATCTCGCGCCCCTGGCCGTCGGTGAAACGGCCGCCCTGCACGGTGAGCGGGGCGCCGTCGAACCAGAGGGAGCCGGCGGGGGCGGCGGCGTGGAGGGTGGGGGTGACGGTGGGCGGGACCGGGGTGGCGGTGGCGGGCGGGCGAAGTCCGGATCACGGGCGAAGCGTTCCTCCAGCGGCTCCACCGCGCTGAACCGGTCGATC
>NZ_JBSFKD010000053.1:9172-19770 GCF_053598395.1 Streptomyces sp. NPDC001135
ACGTGGGGGGGGGGGGGGGGGGGGGGGGGGGGGGGGGGGGGGGGGGGGCGCGCGGGGGGGGGGGGGGGGGGGGGGGGCGCGCCCCCCCACCGCCAGGAATCCGCAGAGGACGACCAGGACAACCAGCAGACGCACCCGGATGTTCGGCATGTCCACCACAGTCCGGCCCGGTCCGGGCAACGTCAATACCACCTGACTCACAGGTAAGTTGACTGCCGGTCGGCCCACTGCGCTCAGTCGCCCACCCTGCGTGTCACGTTCAGCAGGTACTCCTTGCGGTTCAGCGGGTTCTGGTCGGTACGCGGCCGCTCGGGGACCGTGCCGCGGGTGACCGGCGCGTAGTGGTCGAAGGCCGTCTCCAGCTCCCCCTCGCCCCGGGTGAGACCGGGCAGCCGCTGCTCCAGCCCGTGCACCCGGGCGGCCGGCACGGTGCCCTCCAGCACGACGGCCGCGCCGGGTGCGGCGGTGGACTCCGGTACGGCGGTGGTCTCCGGTACGGCACCCAGCCGCGCGAGCACCGGGAGCAGCGCGCCGAGGGTGTCGGCCGGGGCCTCGAGCCGGAAGCGGTGCAGGGGCTCGTGCACGAGGGTGCCGGCCCGGCGCAGCGCCTCGGTCAGGACCAGCGGGGTCAGGCCCCGGAAGTCGTAGCCGGTGCTGGACATGCTCTTGTCGAAGCCCTGGTGGGCGTGGCTCTGCCGGGGCGAGTAGCCGGAGTGGGTCATGGTGACCGCGCAGTCGGGGACCTGCCAGCCGTGCAGTCCCTGGCCGAGGGTCTCGCGGACGGTGTCCTCGACGGCCTTGAAGAAGGCGTACGGCATCGAGCCGAGCTCCACCTCCAGCCGGAACCGCACGCCGGAGCCGGGCGGTGCGGGTTCGACGCGCAGGCCGACGGTGGCCAGGAACGGGTTGGCGTCCTTCTTGTTGAACTCCACCGCGTGACCGGTGCCGGCCGGCCGTTCGATGCACAGGGTCGTCGTCTCGCGGAAGGTGACGTCCAGGCCGTACTCCTCGGCGAGGGTCGCCTGGACGACCTCCTTCTGCACCTCGCCGTACAGGGACACGGAGGTCTCCCCGCGCAGGTCGTCGTGGCGGACCGCGATGAGCGGGTCCTGTTCGGCGAGCTGGGTGAGGGCCAGGTGCAGGGAGCGCCGGTCCGTGCCGGGGCCGGGGACGACGACGGTCTCCAGGGTGGGCGGCGCGAAGTGGTGCGCGTACGCCGCGCCGGGACGGCCGAGGGCGTCACCGATGCGGATCCCGTCGAGTCCCCGCACCTTGGCGATCCGCCCCGCCCCGGCCCTGTCCCGCGGCACGTCCCCGCCCCGCTCGAACACACTGATCCCGGTGACCCGCCCCTGCGCCCGCGCCCGGGCACCCCGGCCCGCCGGGCCCGCGTCGGGGCGCGTGCCGCTCCCCCGGACACCGGCGGCCCGCCCCGACCTCCGGTCGTCGGACGGCCGGTCCCCCGCACCACCGCCGCCGCCCCGGCCCCTGCCCTCGGCCGCGGTGTCCTCCTCGCCCGCACCCCCGAACGGGATCCGGGCGCGGATGCGCAAGGTGCCCGAGAAGACACGGGCGTAGGCCACCTTCTCTCCGGACGGGCCGCGTTCGACCTTGAAGACCGTGGCCGACAGGGGGCCGGCCGGGTCGCCGTCGGCGGTGGGCAGCAGGTGTTCGATGCCGGCGATCAGCTCCGGTACTCCCGCGCCGGTGACGGCGGAGCCGAAGTACACCGGATGGACCAGTGCGCGCCGGGTCTGGGCGGCCAGGGCGGCGTGCAGGCGGGCCGCGGGCACCCCGCTGTCGAGGTACGCGGCGAGGAGGTCGTCGTCGTGGTCGGTGAGGGCGTCCAGCGCCGAGGGGCCCAGGCCGGGCACGAAGCAGGCCGCGCGGGTACCGAGACCGGCGGCCCGGCCCATCGGGACGAGCGGTACGGCCAGCCGGTGGGCCATCTGGCGGACGACCTCGTCGGCGCGGGCACCGCGCCGGTCGATCTTGTTGACGAAGATCAGGGTGGGGATGCGTAGCCGGCGCAGGGTGCGCATCAGCACCCGTGTCTGCGCCTGGACGCCCTCGACGGCCGAGACGACCAGGACGGCACCGTCGAGCACGCCGAGCACCCGCTCGACCTCGGCGATGAAGTCCGGGTGACCGGGGGTGTCGAGGAGGTTGACGGTGACGCCGTCAAGGGGGAACGACACGACGGCGGACTTGATGGTGATACCGCGCTGCCGCTCCAGCGCGAGCGTGTCGGTGGTGGTACTGCCGGCGTCGACGCTGCCGATCTCGTCGATCACTCCGGCGGTGTGCAGCAGCCGTTCGGTCAGGCTGGTCTTACCGGCGTCGACATGGGCGAGGATTCCGAGATTGAGCAGATGCACTGAGCGTGATGTCCTTCGGCACGGGGTGGGTTCCTTCCTGGGCGGACATGCACGCAGCGCGCATCGCTGGTCCTCTCTGTGTGACGGCGGGTACCGCGCAGTGCAGCAGACACCGGCACCCGCCAGCAATGGATTAACGCTCAACGAAAGCCGTGGCGCAGCACTCGCCGCACTCGCCGCGTCCAGAGCGCGGTCGTAGGGTGACGTACATCACGCCAGGTGGCTGAAACCCTCTCCCGCACGGTCTGGAGGGCCCATGACCCGCATCTCGGTGCACGTGGACGGCACGACGTACGAGGACGACGTGGAACCCCGTCTCCTCCTGGCCCACTACCTCCGCGACCGCCTCGGCCTGACCGGCACCCCGATCGGCTGCGACACCTCCAACTGCGGAGCGTGCACGGTCGACCTGGACGGGGCGAGCGTGAAGAGCTGCTCGGTGCTCGCCGTCCAGGCGGACGGGTGCGAGGTGACGACGATCCAGGGGCTCGCGAAGGACGGCGAGTGGACGCCGCTGCAGCGCGCGTTCCACGAGAAGCACGGCCTGCAGTGCGGCTACTGCACCCCGGGCATGATCATGGCGGCGCGCGATCTGCTCCGCGAGAACCCGCACCCCGGCCCGGAGGAGGTCCGCAAGGCCCTGGAGGGGAACCTCTGCCGTTGCACCGGTTACCAGAACATCGTCCGCGCGGTGCTCGCCGCGTCCGGGCAGCAGGACTCCCCCGGGCAGCAGGACACCTCCGGGCGCCAGGTCGACGAGGAGGTCACGGCATGACCGGCCAGGCCGTCGAACACGAGGTCGGCCGCGCCCGGCTGCGCAAGGAGGACGCCCGGCTGATCACCGGCCAGACCACCTGGACCGACAACATCCAGGTGGCAGGGCTCCTGCACCTGGCGATCCTGCGCAGTCCCATGGCTCACGCCCGCCTCACCCGCGTCGACGTCTCCCCCGCCCTCGAACGGCCCGGGGTCGTCGCCGCCTTCAGCGGCGCCGACCTCGCCGAGGGGATGGGTTCACTGCCGTGCGCCTGGCCGGTGACCGAGGACATCGTGCTGCCGGACCATCCGCCCGTCGCCGTCGACGAGGTCCGCTACGCCGGCGACCCGGTGGCGGTCGTGGTGGCCCGCGACCGCTACGCCGCCGCCGACGCACTGGAGGCGGTCGAGGTCGACTACGACCCGCTGCCCCCGGTCCTCGACCTGGAGGCCGCGCTCGCGGAGGACTCCCCGCTGGTCCACGCGGACAAGGGCACCAACCGCTGCTACACCTGGCCCCTCGCCACCGGTGAGAGCTTCGACGCGGTACGGGACCGCGCCGAGGTGACGCTGAGGCGCCGCTTCCACCAGCAGCGGCTGATCCCCAACGCGATGGAGCCGCGCGCGGTGGTCGTCACCCCGCTCGCCGCCTCCGGCGAGTACACGGTCTACTCGGCGACCCAGATCCCGCACATCCTGCGGATCATGCTCGCCACGGTCACCGGGATCCCGGAGCACAAGCTGCGGGTGATCGCCCCGGACGTGGGCGGCGGCTTCGGCTCCAAGCTCCAGGTGTACGGCGAGGAGGCCCTCGCGCTCGCGGTCGCCCGCAGGCTCGGGCGGCCGGTGAAGTGGACCGAGTCCCGCTCCGAGGGCGCGCTCGCCACCCACCACGGCCGCGGCGTGATCCAGGACATCGAGATCGCCGCGACCCGCGAGGGGAGGCTGCTCGGTCTGAAGGTCGACCTGATCGCCGACATGGGCGCCTACCTGATGCTCGTCACACCGGGCATCCCGATCCTGGGCGCGTTCATGTACCCGGCGATCTACAAGATGGACGCCTACGAGTTCACCTGCACCGGCGTGTTCACCACCCGCACCCCCACCGACGCCTACCGCGGCGCCGGACGCCCCGAGGCGACCTTCGCCATCGAGCGGATCATGGACGAGCTGGCGGTCGAACTGGGCCTGGACCCGGTCGAGTTGAGGCGCCGCAACTGGATCCGGCACGAGGAGTTCCCGTACACCTCGATCGCCGGACTGACCTACGACAGCGGCAACTACGAGGCGGCCACCGAGAAGGCGCTCGCCCTGTTCGGCTACGACGGCCTGCGGGCCGAGCAGCGGGAACGCAACGAGCGCGGCGACCCCGTACGGCTCGGCATCGGCGTGTCGACGTACACCGAGATGTGCGGTCTCGCGCCGAGCCGGGTGCTGCGCGACCTGAGGTACGGGGCCGGCGGCTGGGAGGCGGCGAGCATCCGCATGCTGCCCACCGGCAAGGTCGAGGTCGTCACCGGCACCAGCCCGCACGGGCAGGGCCACGAGACCTGCTGGAGCCAGATCGCGGCCGACGTGCTCGGCGTGCCCTTCGAGGACGTCGAGGTGCTGCACGGAGACACCAAGGCGGCCCCGCAGGGCATGGACACCTACGGCTCACGGTCGCTGGCCGTCGGCGGCGAGGCCGTGCACCGGGCCGCGAGGACGGTCGTCGACAAGGCCCGGAAGGTCGCCGCCCACCTGCTGGAGGCCAGCGAGCAGGACCTCGAGTTCAGCGGCGGCGTGTTCTCCGTGAAGGGCTCCCCGGAAGCCCGCAGGACGATCCAGGAGATCGCGTTCGAGGCGTTCACCAACCACGACCTGCCCGACGGCGTCGAGCCGACCATCAACGCCGAGCACGTCGTGGACCCCGAGAACTTCTCCTACCCGCACGGCACCCACCTGTGCGCGGTCGAGGTCGACACGGAGACCGGGAAGACGCGGATCCGGTCGTACGTCTGCGTCGACGACGTGGGCCATGTCGTCAACCCGATGATCGTCGAGGGCCAGGTGCACGGCGGGCTCGCGCAGGGCATCGCCCAGGCGCTGTACGAGGAGGCCGTGTACGACGCCGACGGCAACCTCGTCTCCGGCACCCTGGCCGACTACCTCGTGCCGTCGGCGGCCGACCTGCCGGACTTCACGACCGATCGGACGGAGACCCCGGCGACCTCGAACGCCCTGGGTGTCAAGGGAGTCGGGGAGGCGGGGACGATCGCGTCGACGCCCGCCGTGGTCAACGCCGTCGTGGACGCGCTCAGGCCGCTCGGCGTGCGGGACGTGCGGATGCCGTGCTCGCCGCACCGGGTGTGGCAGGCACTTCAGGAGGCACGCTCCGCGGGGGCCGCCGGGACCGGCACGGCCGGCGGCACGGGCCAGGCCCGGTCCGGGCAGTCCGGACAGGCCGCGCAGTCCGGCGAGCTGGGTCAGTACGGCCGGCCGGGTGAGGAGGGTTCGGCATGATTCCCCCCGCGTTCGAGTACACCCGTCCCACGAGCGTGGACGAGGCGGTCCGCGCGCTCGCCGACGCGGGCGAGGAGGCGAAGGTGCTGGCCGGCGGGCAGAGCCTGCTGCCGCTGCTGCGGCTCAGGCTGGCCTTCCCGGAACTCGTCGTGGACGTCGGCCGGATCCCCGAGCTGCGCGGGGTCCGCGAGGACGGTGACACGCTCGTCATCGGCGCGCTGACCACGCACCACGAGGTGGTCCACGACCCGCTGGTGCGCGAGCACGCCGGGCTGCTGGCCGAGGCGACGGCCACGGTCGCCGACCCGGCCGTCCGGCACCGGGGGACCCTCGGCGGCTCGCTGGCGCACGCCGACCCGGCCGGGGACCTGCCCGCCGTGGCCCTGGCCCTGGACGCCGACCTGGTCGTCACCGGTCCGGGCGGCCGGCGCACGATCCCGGCCCGGGAGTTCTTCGTCGACTACCTCCAGTCCGCGCTCTCCCCCGACGAGCTGCTGACGGAGGTGCGGATCCCGAAGACCGGCGGCTGGGGCTTCCACTACGAGAAGTTCCATCCGGTCGCCCAGTCCTGGGCCATCGTCGGCGTCGCCGCGCTGGTACGGCGCGGCGGCGGACGCATCGCGGAGGCGCGCATCGGGCTGACCAACATGGGCTCGACCCCGCTGCGGGCCGGCGCGGCCGAACAGGCGCTGGCCGGTGCCGAAGGGCCCGAGGCCGTGGCGCGGGCCGCCGAGGCGGCGGCCGAGGGCACCCGGCCGTCGCAGGACCTGTCCGCCTCGCCCGAGTACCGGCAGCACCTGGCGCGGGTGCTGACCCGGCGGGCGGTGCTGACCGCCACCGGAATGGGGTGAGCGCCGATCATCCGGACCGACGACCCGGAGCAGGTACGGGCCCGCCTGGAGGAGACGGGGTATCTCGTCGACGAAGGGCTGGCCGTCACCTGTTACCTGGCCCTGAGGCTGCACCGGCCGCTGTTCTGCGAGGGCGACGCGGGTGTGGGCAAGACCGCGCTCGCCGCCGCCCTGGCCCAGGCGCTGGGCGCGCCGCTGATCCGGCTGCAGTGCCACGAGGGCATCGACGCCTCGCAGGCCCTGTACGACTGGGACTTCCCGCGTCAGCTGCTGCACCTGAGAGCCGCCGAGGCGGCCGGGGTGACGGACGCGGACCGGCTGGAGAGCGAGCTGTACGACCGGCGCTTCCTGATCGCCCGGCCGCTGCTGCGCGCCCTGCAGACGCAGCCGTCGGTGCTGCTGGTCGACGAGATCGACCGGGCCGACGACGAGTTCGAGGCGTTCCTGCTGGAGCTGCTGTCGGAGTACTCGGTCACGATCCCGGAGCTGGGCACGCTGCGCGCCGACGAACCGCCGGTCGTCGTCCTGACCTCGAACCGGACCCGGGAGGTGCACGACGCGCTGAAACGGCGGTGCCTGTACCACTGGTTCGACCATCCCTCCTTCGCCCGCGAACTGGCCATTGTGCGGCGCCGGTTGCCCGGGGTGTCGGCGCGGCTGGCCGAACAGGTGACGGCACTGGTGCAGGCGCTGCGGGGCGCGGACCTGCTCAAACCGCCCGGCGTGGCGGAGACCCTGGACTGGGCCGAGGCCCTGGACGCGCTGGGGGCGAGCGAGGTGGACGCGGAGCTGGCCGTGGCGACGCTGGGCTCGGTACTGAAGTACCGGGAGGACACGGACCGGGCACGGGGGCTCGATCTCGCGGCGGTCCTCGCGGCCCGGGGCGGGTGAGGGCGATGGCAACGACCGGCAGCGGCGCGAACCGGCCACCGGCAGCGGACGCCGTTCCCGACGGCGGGAACGCACGGCTGCGCCCCCCGCCCGCGGAGTGGCACGCGGCGAACACCGACCGGCTCACGGCGGACACCGGGACGGACACCGACCCGCTCAGGACCCACCCCGAGCCGCTCGGGGCGGATGCCGTGCTGCTCGGCTTCGTGCGTGCGCTGCGGGCGGCGGGGGTCGACGCGAGCAGTGAGCGTCTGTACACGTTCCTGCGTGCCGTGAGCGCCCTGCGGCCCGGGGTGCGCGCGGACGTGTACGGGGCGGGACGGGCGACGCTGTGCGGCGGGCACGACGATCTGGAGCGGTACGACCGGGTGTTCGCCGCGTACTTCGGCCCCTGCGGCGCGCGGTCCCCGCACCCGGTGCACACCGCTCCCCCGCCCCGGCTCCGGCTCGTCGCCCGGCAGGCACCCCACGGCCCGTCCGCACCGGACCCGGACGAGGGGGAAGCGCCGGGACCGCCCCTCGCCGCGCTCGCCAGCTCGGCCGAGGTGCTGCGCCACCGCGACGTGGGCGAACTGGACCCCGCCGAGCGTGCCCAACTGCGCCGTCTGCTGGCCGTGTTCACGCTGCACGGGCAGACCCGGCGCTCGGCGCGGCGCAGGCCGGCCCGGCGCGGCGAGGTCGATCCGCGCCGTACCGTACGGGAGTTGCTGCGGCGGGGCGGGGAGCCGGCCCGGCTGCGGCGGCACACACGGGTGCAACGGCCGCGACGGGTGGTGCTGCTCGTCGACGTGAGCGGCTCGATGGCGCCGTACGCCGACGCGCTGCTGCGGTTCGCGCACGCGGCGGTGCGTGCGGGCCGCACCGAGGTGTTCACCATCGGCACCCGGCTGACCCGGGTGACCCGGGAACTCTCGCACCGCGACCCCGACCTGGCGATGGCGGCCGTCGCGGCGGCCGTGCCCGACTGGCGCGGCGGCACCCGCCTCGGTGAGCTGGTGCGCGAGTTCCTGAACCGCTGGGGGCAGCGCGGGATGGCGCGCGGGGCGATCGTCGTGCTGCTCTCGGACGGCTGGGAGCGCGGCGATCCGGAGCTGCTCGGGCAGCAGATGCGCCGCCTGCACGCCCTGGCCCACCAGGTGGTCTGGGCGAACCCGCGCAAGGCGCGCCCCGGTTACGCGCCGCTGGCCGCCGGGATGGCAGCGGCGCTGCCCAGCGTGGACGCGTTCGTCGAGGGGCACAGCCTGGCGGCGCTGGAGCGGCTGGCTGCGGTGGTGCGCGGCGCTCGGGCCGGTGGGGACCCGGTGGTCCCGGTGAGAGGAGCGGATGGTGCGTGAGATCCTGCCGGCGCTGGCGCGCTGGCACGCTTCCGGTGTTCCGTTCGGGCTGGCCACGGTCGTCGCGGTCAGCCGCAGCGCGCCGCGCGGCCCCGGTGCCGCCATGGCGGTGGGGCCGGACGACGAGGTCGTGGGAAGCGTGTCCGGGGGCTGTGTGGAGGGCGCGGTGTTCGAGCTCGCCCAGGAGGTGGTGGCGAGCGGCGAGGCCCGCCTGGAGACGTTCGGCTACAGCGACGAGGACGCGTTCGCGGTCGGGCTCACCTGCGGTGGTGAGATCACCCTGCTGGTGCGGCCGGTGACAGCGCGGTCGGACCCGGAGTTCGGCGCGGTCGCCGCGTCGGTCGCCGGGGGCGAGCCGGTGACCGTGGCGACGGTGGTGGACGGACCCGCGCCGCGCGGCGCCACGCGCGCCGTCTGGCCGGACCGGGCGGCGGGCACGCTCGGCACGAGCGGCCTCGACGTCGCCGTCACCGCCGACGCTCGCGGCGAACTCGCGCTCGGCGCCTCCCTCCTGCGGCACTACGGTCCGCACGGCGAGCGCCGCGAGGACGCCGTGACCGTGTTCCTCCAGTCGTTCGCGCCGCCGCCGCGCATGCTGGTCTTCGGCGCGATCGACTACGCGGCCGCCGTGGCCCGGATCGGCGACTTCCTCGGCTACCGGGTCACCGTGTGCGACGCCCGCCCGGTGTTCGCCACGCCCAGGCGCTTCCCGGCGGGTGTCGAGGTCGTGGTCGACTGGCCGCACCGCTATCTCGCGGGCACGGAGACCGACGACCGCACGGTGATCTGCGTCCTCACCCACGACCCGAAGTTCGACGTGCCGCTGCTGGAGGAGGCGCTGCGCCGCCCGGCCGCCTACATCGGGGCGATGGGCAGCCGGCACACCCACGAGGAGCGACGCGAACGGCTCACGGAGGCCGGCCTGACCGGCGCCGAGCTGTCCCGGCTGCGCTCGCCGCTCGGGCTCGACCTCGGGGCCCGTACGCCCGAGGAGGTCGCCGTCTCCGTCGCCGCCGAGATCGTCGCCCTGCGCTGGGGCGGCAGCGGCGCGCCGCTGACGACGACCGCCGGGGCCATCCACCCGACCCCCGTCTGACGCGTCCGGAAGGAGCAGGGCATGGAACTGCACCACGAATTCACCGTCCCCGTCCCGGTCGACGGCGCCTGGCACGCGCTCCTCGACATCGAACGGGTCGCGCCCTGTCTGCCGGGCGCGGTGGTGGAGGACTACGACGGCAGGACCGTGACCGGCTCGGTGAAGGTCAAGGTCGGCCCGGTCACGGTCGCCTACCGGGGCACGGCGGTCTTCGAGGAACAGGACGCGGTGGCACACCGGATGGTGCTGGTGGCGAACGGCCGGGAGACCCGGGGCCAGGGCACGGCCCGTGCGAAGGTCACCGGCACGCTCACCGAACGCGACGGCGCGACGACGGTGTCGGTCCGGACCGACCTGACGGTGACCGGGCGCCCGGCGCAGTTCGGGCGGGGGGTGCTGGCGGAGGTGGGCGACCGCCTGGTGGGCCAGTTCGCGACCTGCCTGGCGGACCGGCTGACGCAGTCGCCTCCAGCCGCCGTGGAGGAAGCTCGGCAGCGGGACGAGACCGAGCCGGAACCGCTCGACCTCCTGCGCACCGCGGGACTGCCGGTGGCCAAACGGGCGGCGGTCCTGGCGGCAGCGGTGGCGGCACTGGCATGGGTGGCGACGCGGCTGCTACGGCGCAACCGGAAGAAGCGCACGTTTTCACGCCGGTGACGCGCACACCTCAGGGCGCGGGGCTGTATCGATGTGCGGCTCCGCCGTGTGGGCGAACCCGGCGGTGGTGTCGCTGCCGGTACACCGTGCGCCCCTGGGGATCCCGGTCGACGGCCATCTCCAGCCAGGCCAG
>NZ_JBSFKD010000053.1:19780-45482 GCF_053598395.1 Streptomyces sp. NPDC001135
GCCCGCCTCGATGCTCATGTTGCACAGCGTCATGCGGGCTTCCATGGGCGAGCACCGGCGGAGCCGTGGCCCCGTCTGCGAAACCCCTGGGCCCTGTCGTCACACTCCCGTCGTCGCCCGGAGGGCGGCCCTGCGGCGTCAGGTGCGTGCTCTCCGCCGTGCCGGGCGCTGACCCTCGTACTGGATGTCCTTGGGTCCGCGCCCGGTGCGGCGAGTGGGGGCACCTCCCACGCCCTTGAGGCAGCGGGGGAGCGTGCATGGCGTCGCGGGGCAGACGGGAGTGTGACGACAGGGCCTAGCGCTGTGGCAGCCGGTGCAGGGTCACCTCGGTGAGCTCGCCGTCGGTCAGGGTCCCGGTGAGGTAGGTGCAGTGGGGCTGTCGGCGCCGGTCGGTGGGGGAGCCGGGGTTGAGCAGGCGCAGGCCGGTCGGGGCGGTGGTGTCCCAGGGGATGTGGCTGTGGCCGAAGACCAGGACGTCCAGGTCGGGGAAACGGGCCGCGCAACGGGCCTCGCGGCCCTGGGCGGGGCCGGTCTCGTGCACGACACCGAAGCGCAGCCCGTCCAGTTCGGCGTACGCCACCTCGGGAAGCCGGGCGCGCAGCTCGGGGCCGTCGTTGTTGCCGTAGACCCCGATGAGCCGGCGGCTGCGGCTCTCCAGCAGGTCGAGGGTGGCGGTGTCCACCCAGTCCCCGGCGTGGAAGACGACATCGGCGTGCGGGAGTTCGGCCAGCAGCGGCTCGGGCAGCAGCTTGGCGCGCTTGGGCAGGTGGGTGTCGGACATCAGCAGGAGGCGCACCCGACCAGGCTAGGTCGCCCGGGAGGTCAGCCGGCGCAGGCCGGTGACCGCGCCGAGTACGGCGGCACCGGCGCCGAGGGCCGCGGCGGCGGGGTGCCGGACCAGCGTTTCCTGCCAGGAGCGGGCGTGGGCGCTGTCGTCGAAGGAACCGTGGGCGCCCTGGTCCTCGGACGGTTCCTGGTCCGCCGGTTCGAAGAGGTTGTCCAGGCCGGCCGGCGGGATGCGGTCGGTCTGCTGGGAGTCGAAGCCGGTGCGGGCGAGGTAGCGGTCCAGCAGGGCCGGGGCCAGGCGGTTGGCCCAGACGGTGGCCACGGTGGTGGCGCCGACGTAGTACTGCTTGCGGCGCGGGTGGTCGGCCGCGTACACCACGCCCCGCGCGGCGACCTCCGGCTGGTAGATCGGCGGCACCGGCATCGGATGCCGGGGCAGCCGGGAGCGCACCCATGCGAACTGGGGCGTGTTGACCGCGGGCATCTGGGCGACGGTGACGTGGACGTTGCTGCCGCGGTGCAGCAGTTCGGTGCGCAGCGAGGAGGTGAAGCCGTTGATGGCGTGCTTGGCGCCGCAGTACGCCGACTGCAGCGGGATCGACCGCTCGCCGAGCGCCGAGCCGACCTGCACGATCGTGCCGCGGTCGCGGGGCAGCATGCGCCTGAGGGCGGAGCGGGTGCCGTTGACGAAGCCGAGGTAGGTCACGTCCGTGATCCGCCGGAACTCCTCGGGGGTGATCTCGTCGAACGGCGCGAACACGGACGAGAAGGCGCAGTTGATCCAGACGTCGATCGGGCCGAACTCCTTCTCCGCGGCGTCGGCGACGGCCTCCACCCGGGCCGCGTCGGCCACGTCGGCCGCCTGCACGAGCGGGCGTCCGCCGAGCGCGGCGACCTCGTCGGCCGCCGCCTCCAGGCCGCCCTCGCCGCGTGCGACCAGCACGACGTTCGCGCCGCGCCGGGCGTACAGGCGGGCGGTGGCGCGGCCGATGCCGGCGCTGGCGCCGGTGATCACGACGGTGGGGGGCATGTTCCTGTCTCCTCGCTACTCCGTTCGGTACTTCTCCGCCCGCTCCTCGACCAGGGTCAGGCCCAGTCCGGGTGCCCCGCCGGCGCCCGGGGTGACGCTGCCGCCGCCCGGGTCGAGGACGCCGTCGAAGAGGAGCCGCTCGATGCGGACGTGGTCGTGGAACCACTCCAGGTGGCGCAGGTTGGGTACGGCCGCGGCGGCATGCGCGTGGGCGTGCGGCGCGCAGTGGCCGGAGACGTCGATCCCGCGGGCGTGGGCGAGGGCGGCGGCGCGCAGCCACACGGTGATGCCGCCGCAGCGGGTGACGTCCGCCTGGAGGCAGTCGACCGCGCGGGCGGCCAGCATGTGCTCGAAGTACGGCAGCGTGTAGCCGTACTCGCCCGCGGTGACGTCCATCGGGAGGCGGCCCCGGAGGTCGGCGAGCAGGGTGAGGTGGTCGGACGAGACCGGTTCCTCGTACCAGGTCACGCCGTGGTCGGTGAGCGCGCCGCCGACGCGCAGGGCCTGGCCGCAGGTGTAGCCGCCGTTGGCGTCCACGTACAGCTCGACCGCGTCGCCGACGCTCGCCCGGGCGCGGGCGACCCGTTCGAGGTCGCGGGACTCGCGGCTGCCCCACGACTCGCCGATCTTGATCTTGACGCGGGGGATGCCCTCGTCCTCGGCCCAGCCGCGCAGTTGGCGGTCCTGGCGTTCGGCGTCGTAGGTGGTGAAGCCGCCGCTGCCGTAGACGGGCACGTCGTCGTGGGCGGCGCCGAGCAGGCCGACCAGGGGCAGGCCGAGCAGGCGGGCCTTGAGGTCCCACAGGGCGATGTCGACGGCGGCGATCGCCTGGGCGGCCACGCCGGGCAGCCCGGCGTTGCGCACGGCCCGGCACATCCGCTCGTTGGCGCGGGGCACGTCGAGCGCGGTCAGGCCGGTGACGGTGCCGGCGAGGAGGTCGCGGACGACGTGGGCGGTGGCGGCCGGGGCGTAGGTGTAGCCGAGGCCGGTGGTGGTGCCGGAGCGGACGGTGGCCAGGACGAGGGTCGTCCTGTCCCAGGCGAGGGTGCCGTCCGCCTCGGGGGTGTCGGTCGGGACGGTGTAGACGGCGGTCTCGACCGCGTCGACGGTCGGCTGGTCGCTCATGACGCCTCCTCAGCCACGGCGCCGGAGCAGCCGCAGCCCCAGCGCGGCGCCCGCGGGAACGGCCGCCGCGGCGGCGGTCGTCGCCCAGCGGGCGGTGCGCGAGGGCTCGGGCGGGCGGTCGGCCAGGCGCTCCGGGTGGTCGCTGGGCAGGTTGCCGTCCAGGCCGAGCGCGAGGACCTCGGCGAGGTGCAGGGCGCGGCGGCCGGTGCCGCCGTCCTCGATCTGGGTGCGGCAGCTGAAGCCGTCGGCGAGGACCAGGCTGTCGGGAGCCGCCGCGCGGACGGCGGGCAGGACGCCCTGTTCGGCGACGGCCATGGAGACCTCGTGGTGGCCGCGCTCGAAGCCGAAGTTGCCGGCGAGGCCGCAGCAGCCCTCGTCGAGGACCTCGGCGTCCAGGTGGGCGCGGCGCATCAGTTCGCGGTCGGCGTCGAACTTCATGATGGCGTGCTGGTGGCAGTGGGTCTGCACGGTCGCCTGCCGGGCGAGCTGCGGGGGCCGCCAGTCGTCGGGGGCGTGGTGGACGAGCTGTTCGGCGAAGGTGCGGACCTGTCCGGCCAGTCGCTGCACGTCCTGGTCGGCGGGCATCAGCTCGGGGGCGTCGGCGCGGAAGACGGCCGTGCAGGAGGGTTCGAGGCCGATGACGGGGGTGCCCGCCTCCAGGTAGGGGCGCAGCACGCCGAGGGTGCGGGTCAGCACCTTCTTGGCGACGGGGAGTTGGCCGGTGGAGATCCAGGTCAGGCCGCAGCACACCGGCTCGGTGGGGACGGCGACCCGGAAGCCCGCGTCCTGAAGGACCCGTACGGCCGACTTCGCGATGGAGGGGTGGAAGTAGGTGCTGAAGGTGTCCGGCCACAGCACCACGGTCCGTGGGTCGGCCGGGTCCGGCTCCTCCTTCTCGCGGGACCGCCACCACTGGACGAAGGACTCCTCGGCGAACACGGGGGCCGGGCGGGCCTCGTCGATGCCGGCGAGCCGCTTGCCGAGGCGGGCCAGACCGGGCGCGTGGAGCACGGAGTTGACCACGGAGGGGGCGATCCGGGAGAGCCGGGCCCACACCGGCAGGTAGCCCATGGAGTAGTGGGCCATGGGCCGGATGCGGCCCTCGTAGTGGTGGGTCATGAACTCCGCCTTGAGGGTGGCCATGTCGACGCCGGTCGGGCAGTCGGACTTGCAGCCCTTGCAGGCCAGGCACAGGTCGAGCGCGTCGCGTACGGCGGTGGAGCGCCAGCCGTCCTTGATGGCGGAGTCGGCGTGTCCGTCGAGCATCTCGAACAGCAGCCGGGCCCGGCCGCGGGTGGAGTGCTCCTCCTCCATGGTGGCCCGGTAGGAGGGGCACATGACGCCGCCGGAGTGGCTGCGGCAGTTGCCGATGCCGACGCAGCGCATCACCGCGCGGTTGAAGGAGTGCTCGTCCTCGGGGAAGTCGAAGTGGGTCGAGGGGGTGGCCGGCCGCCAGGAGGGGCCGAGCCGCAGCTGGCCGTCGACGGGGTTGGGGTGGACGACCTTGCCGGGGTTCATCCGGTTCCCGGGGTCGAAGAGCCCCTTCAGCTCGCCGAAGGCGGTCACCAGCCGCTCGCCGAACATCCGGGTGAGCAGTTCGCCGCGGGACTGGCCGTCGCCGTGCTCGCCGGACAGGGAGCCGCCGTAGGAGGCGACGAGGTCGGCGGCGCGCTCCACGAAGCGCCGGAAGCGGGCCACACCGTCGGCGGTGCGCAGCCCGAACGGGATACGGGTGTGCACGCAGCCCTGTCCGAAGTGGCCGTACAGGGAGGGGTGGTCGTAGTCGAACTCCCCGAACAGCCCTTTCAGGTCGCGCAGATAGTCGCCGAGGCGGTCGGGCGGTACGGCGGAGTCCTCCCAGCCCTCCCAGGTCTCGCGGTCGTCCGGCGGGCGCGCGGTGACGCCGAGTCCGGCCTCGCGGGCCCTGAGCATCTTCTGTTCACGTTCGGGGTCGTCGGAGAAGGCGACGGTGCTCTCCTTCTCGTCGCGGCCGACGGCGCGGAGCAGGGCGTGGGCCTGCTCGTCGACGTCCTCCTGGCTGTCGCCGCTGTACTGCACCATCAGCCAGCTGTCACCCTCGGGAAGGACGTTGAGGGAGTCGAGGTAGGCGCCCTCCTCGCGCATCAGCTGGGCCATGCGGCCGTCCAGGGCCTCCAGCTGGCTGGGCGAGCAGTGCTCCAGCAGCCGGGGTACGTCGTCGGCGGCGGCGCAGATGTCGTCGTAGCCGAGGACGAGCAGCGCCTGGTACGGCGGCACGCGCACGAGGTCGAGTTCGGCGCGCAGGACGGTGACCAGGGTGCCCTCGCTGCCGACGAGCGCCTTGGCCACGTCGAAGCCGTTCTCGGGCAGCAGGGAGTCGAGGTTGTAGCCGGAGACGCGGCGCGGGATCTTCGGGTAGCCGCGGCGGATGTCGGCGAGGTACTCGGTGGCGATGCGGTCGAGGCCGGCGTAGATCTCGGCGAGCCGCCCGCCGCCGCTGACGATCCGGTCGCGTTCGTCGGGCGGGGTGGGGCCGACCCAGGCCCGCTGCCCGTCGTAGGTGAGGATCTCCAGGCGCCGGACGTTGTCGACGGTCTTGCCGTAGGCCTGTGCGGAGGCGCCGCAGGAGTTGTTGCCGATCATGCCGCCGAGCGCGCAGTGGCTGTGGGTGGAGGGTTTCGGCCCGAACTGCAGCCTGTGCCCGGCGAGTTGCCGGTTGAGTTCGTCGAGCACGATCCCGGGTTCCACCACACAGGTGCGCCGCTCGGGATCGAGGGAGATCAGCCGGGTGCAGTACTTGCTCCAGTCGATCACCACGGCGGTGTTGGTCGACTGCCCGGCCAGGCTGGTGCCGCCGCCCCGGGAGAGGACGGGGGCGTCGAAGCGCGCGCACACCGCCAGCGCCCGGGCGCCGTCCTCCACCGTGCGGGGCACGACGACGCCCAGCGGGACCTGCCGGTAGTTCGAACCGTCCGTGGCGTAGGCGCCGCGGCTGCCGGCGTCGAAGCGGACCTCACCGTCCACCTCGGCGCGCAGCGCCGCCTCCAGGCCGGACATGTCCGCAGGGGTCATCTGCGCTCCCTTGAGTTCACCGACGTGCTGCCCTGTCCGAGGACGGGCGAGTACCCGGCAATTCCTCAGGTAAAACTGAACAGCCTGGGCTGGACAGTTCTCGCTGCCGGTCCTAAGGTGGTCGGCATGGCCGACATCTCCGACTCCGCCGTCCGCACCGCGCGCGATCTGCGTGTGGTGTTCAGCCGGCTACGGCGCCGCATCCGCGAGGTCGCCCAGGACACCGACCTCAGCCCTTCCCAGGAGTCGGCGCTCACCCTCGTCGGCAAGCACGGGGCCGCCACGGCCAGCGCGCTCGCCGCCGCCGAGGGTGTACGCCCGCAGTCGATGGCGACCACACTGGCGGCCCTGGAGCAGCACGGTCTGATTCGCCGCGCCCCCGACCCGGACGACGGCCGCCGCCAGCTGGTCACCCTGACCGACGCGGGGCGGGCCCGCATCGAGGGCAACCGGCAGGTCCGCGAGGAGTGGCTGGCCCGCGCCTTCCAGGAGCGCTACACGGAGGAGGAACGGCAGACCGTCCGCAGGGCACTGGAGCTGATGGAACGGCTGTCGCAGCCGTGACACCGGTGGTCTCCGGACCCGGGGGGACGGCCACCCGCGCCTCCCCCGCCGGGATCCGGCCGCCGACGGACCCCCGCCGATACCGGCCGGCTCCTCGGTGACCGCCGGCTCCTCGGTGACCGCCGGGGCCCCGGCGCCGATCGGGGTCGCCTTTCACAGCCCCGACCGGCGAGACCGACCGGCTGGTCTCGGCACTCCGTCCGGCGGCCGTCGGGCAGCCCGTCACCGGCCGCCTGGTGGCCCCGTACGGCTCGCGGCGCCCCTGCCGCGCCGGAACCGCCCCGGCCGGTCTCGCCGGTCTGCCGGATGCCCTCGCGCCCTCGCCGGAGGCGCTGATCGCGGTGCGGGTCCTGCTGGGCCCGGGAACGCCGGCGGCGCACCCGGCGGCCCGGGCTGACCCGCGGCGAGGCCGAACCCACCGGGCGGGACAGCGCCGCGGGGGCGGCGGCCGTCGCCACCGCGGGCTGCCGCCCACGCCGACACGGCCGGGCCGCACGGCCTGGCCCTGTGCATTGCTCGCCGGCTCAGACCCGCGGCCGGCGACGACCCTGCCGGACCGCTCGCTCGGCCGGCTCTCCACCGCACGACGACCACTTCTCGAAAGGTCTGACCGACTCATGTCGCTCACCACGCTCGACCCCCGTACCGCCCTCGTGGCCATCGACCTGCAGCACGGCATCGTGGGCATGCCCGTCGAGCCGCACGCGGCGGCGGACGTCGTCTCCCGCACGGCCGAGCTCGCCGACGCCTTCCGCTCGCGGGGGCTGCCCGTGGTCCTGGTGCGGGTCTCCTTCGCGCCCGACTGGGCCGACGTGGTCCCCGGCCGTACCGAGCACCAGCCGCGCGGGCTCGCCTTCCCGGAGGGCTGGGACGTCGTCGTCGACGAGCTGTCCGGCCATGACGGCGACATCCACGTCACCAAGCACAACTGGAGCGCCTTCCACGGCACCGACCTGGACGTGCAGCTGCGTCGCCGCGGCATCACCCAGATCGTGCTGACCGGCATCGCCACCAGCATCGGCGTGGAGTCCACCGCCCGCGACGCCTACGCCCACGGCTACCACGTCACCCTCGCCACCGACGCGATGGCCGACGCCGTCCCCGAGGCGCACGCGAACAGCGTCGAGCGGATCTTCCCGCGGCTCGGCGAGAGCGGTACGACCGCGGAGGTCCTGGAGCTGCTCGCCAAGACCCACAACTGACCGACCGGCACGGCCCCTTGCCGGGGGTATCCGCCCCCGCGCAAAGGGCCGGGCCGGCACGGCCACGCGCCCCGAGCCGTGAACGCCTCCGACGCGCCGCTCCCGAAGCCGTTTCACGGCGTGGACAGCCTCGGGAAGGGCGGGAGGCCGGGGCAGGACCTCTCGTCGGACGCGACCGGTGGCCGAGCCGCCGGAACCAGGTGCTTGCGCTCGCCTCAGTCCTCGCCGCGCACGATGGTGTCCTCGCAGGCGGTGCCCCGCCGCTGCACGGTTCCGCGCTCCAGGATCGCGGGGAGGCAGGTCCGCAGCCCCCGGCCTCGCCGGCGGCGGGCCTTCGCCCAGCCGGTCTCGGCATAGGGCAGGGCGGGTTTCTCGCTGGGATGCGCGGTCACGTCGTCCATCTTCCTTCTGCGTTCCTGCGCCGGCCGGGGCCGGCGAGCGCGTGTGCGAACTGTGCCTTGCCGGGGCCTGCGTGCGATGTGTGCCTCCCCGGGTCCCCGGGGCGCCGGGCCCGCAAACTCCGCGACTCCCGCGCACCCGGCCCCCCTTGTACCCCCTCAGGTCCGCCCGCCGCCTCCGCCGCCGAAGGACCCGCTGGAACCGGGCGACCAGCGCGGGCGACGCTGGTCGTCGGCGCGCCTGGAGCGGACGTTGCCGATCTGGTAGGGGGTCAGCCGATCGCTGTCGTCCGCGGCCCGGGGCACCTCCTCGGGTTCGCGCATCTCATGGGTCTCGTGGACCGGGCCGGTCGGTGGCACCGTGGGGTGCTCGTCGGGTCGCGGCGGGGCCGGTTCGCGCTCGCGCACCTTGAAGCCGAGCCGGAAGGCCCAGATCAGTCCGGCGACGCAGGCGACCCCGGCCAGCAGGATGAGGACGTATCCGAAGACCTGGGCACCCGCTGCTGCTACGTACATGGCGACGTTCATGGGGCTGCGGGTACCCGGCCGAGCGGCGGATACGACCCCCGATGCGAGGCGTGGCGCGCCGGAGGGCGCAGGTCACGCGGAGTAGCGTCACCCGCGATGACGGAACTACCCGGATTGCCGGACACCCACGAGACCGCCGCCCGCTACACGGGTCCCGCCCCGCGTCCGGGCCGGGCTCTGCTGCGCTGGGCCTTCACCGCCGACCACAAGGTGATCGGCCGGCTCTACATGGTCACGGCGTTCTGCTTCTTCCTGTTCGCGGGGCTGCTCGCGCTCGGGATGCGCGCGGAACTCGCCCGGCCGGGTCTGCAGTTCCTCAGTGAGCAGGGCTACGACCAGTTCTTCACGGTCCACGGCACCATCATGATGCTGCTGTTCGCGACCCCGATGTTCGCCGGGTTCGCCAACGCGGTGATGCCGCTGCAGATCGGCGCGCCCGACCTGGCCTTCCCGCGGCTGAACGCGCTGTCGTACTGGATGTACCTGTTCGGCGGACTGATGGTGGTCTCCGGCTTCCTGGTGCCCGGTGGGGCGGCGGCGTTCGGCTGGTTCGCCTACGCGCCGCTGAACAGCGCCTACTTCTCCCCCGGCGCGGGCGGCGACCTGTGGGCGATGGGGCTGGTGGTCTCGGGTGTGTCGACGACGCTCACCGCGGTGAACTTCATCGCCACGATCCTGTCGCTGCGCGCGCCGGGCATGACGATGTTCCGGATGCCGATGTTCACCTGGAACGTGCTGTTCACCTCGATCCTGATCCTGCCCGCCTTCCCGGTGCTCACGGCGGCGCTGCTGACGCTGGAGGCGGACCGGAAGTTCGGGGCGCACGTCTTCGACGCGGCGAACGGCGGGGCGCTGCTGTGGCAGCACCTGTTCTGGTTCTTCGGGCATCCCGAGGTCTACATCGTGGCGCTGCCGTTCTTCGGGATCGTCTCGGAGATCATTCCGGTGTTCTCGCGCAAGCCGCTGTTCGGCTATCTGCCGATGATCGGGGCGACGATCACGATCACCATGCTGTCGGCGGTGGTGTGGGCGCACCACATGTTCGCCACCGGCGCGGTCCTGCTGCCGTTCTTCTCGATCATGTCGTTCCTGATCGCGGTGCCCACGGGCATCAAGTTCTTCGCGTGGATCGGCACGATGTGGCACGGCTCGGTGTCGTTCGAGACGCCGATGCTGTGGTCGATGGGTTTCCTGGTGTCGTTCCTCCTCGGCGGGCTGAGCGGGGTGCTGATCGCCTCGCCGCCGCTGGACTTCCATCTGACCGACAGCTACTTCATCGTGGCGCACCTGCACTATGTCCTGTTCGGCACGGTGGTGTTCGCGATGTTCGCCGGGTTCTACTTCTGGTGGCCGAAGTTCACCGGGAAGATGCTCGGTGAGCGGCTCGGCAAACTGCACTTCTGGCTGCTGTTCCCGGCGTTCCAGCTGACGTTCCTGGTGCAGCACTGGCTCGGCGAGGCCGGCATGCCCCGACGGTACGCGGACTATCTGCCGACGGACGGCTTCACCCTGCTCAACACCCTGTCGTCGGCGGGCGCGTTCCTGCTGGGCGTGTCCACGCTGCCGTTCCTGTACAACGTGTGGCGCACCGCCGCCAAGGGCGAGAAGGTCACCGTGGACGACCCGTGGGGGTGGGGGCGGGGCCTGGAGTGGGCGACGTCGTGTCCGCCGCCCCGGCACAACTTCGTGGCGCTGCCCCGGGTGCGCTCGGAGTCGCCCGCCTTCGACCTGCACCATCCCGAGGTCGGGAGCCCGGCCGGGGAGGAGGAGGCGCGATGAAGGCGGAGGCGATGCTGTTCGGCGGGGTCGCGCTGTTCTTCGGCGGGTCCGCCGCGCTCTACGGGGTGTGGTCAGGAGAGGAAGCGGGCACGGTCGCGCTGGTCGTCGCGTGCGGGATGGCCGGACTGGTGGCGTTCTTCTGCCTGATCCAGTACCGGCGGCGCGGCACGCGGGCGCAGGACCGCACCGAGGCGGAAGTGGCGGACGCGGCCGGGCCGGTGGCGTTCTTCCCCGACGAGAGCCCGTGGCCGATCGTCACCGCGCTCGGTTTCGCACTGACGGCGGCCGGCGTGGTCTTCGGGCTGTGGCTGTTCCTCATCGGCCTGGGCGTTCTGGTGCGCGGGGTGTTCGGGATGGTGTTCCAGTACGCGCACCGGTGAGCGGTCTGCGCGGGGCTCCCGGCCTGAACGTCTCCACGGGCTCGTGATCGGTCTCGTAACCACCGGTGACGCTCTGCCGGATCTCGCCCGTGGGCACGCCCTCGGCCAGCCGCTCGTTCTCGGCCGCCGCCAGGGCCCGGCACAGCCACCGGGTCACCAGGAAGGCGAGGACCGGTGCCACGACCAGGGCGATGCGCAGCACCCAGGTGATGGCGTTGACGGAGATACGGAAGGTCTGGGCGATGACGTCGTTGCCGCCGGCCAGCAGCAGCACGCCGTAGAACACGGTGCCCGCCACGCCGAGCCCGGTGCGGACGGGCCGCTCGCGGGGCCGGTCGCACAGGTGCCGCTCGGCCCAGCGCTCCCCGGTCAGCCGCTGTTCCACGAACGGATAGGCGTACAGCACGGCGAACAGCAGACCCGGCAGGACGACCGCCGGAAGCAGGACGTTCCACATGAGGGTGTGGCCGGCGACGTTCGTCTCCCACGGCGGAACCAGCCGCAGCGCGCCCTCCAGGAAGCCGACGTACCAGTCGGGCTGGGAGGCGGTGGAGACCTGGTCGGGGCGGTAGGGGCCGTAGTTCCAGACCGGGTTGACCTGGGCGATGCCCGCCAGCAGCACCAGCACGCCGGCGACGATGACGGCCAGGCCGCCGGAGGAGCCGGTGAACTGCGGGAAGAACGGCTTGCCGACGGCGTTGCGCTGGGTGCGTCCCGGACCGCGCCACTGGGTGTGCTTGAGATGCACCACCAGGATCAGGTGCACGGCGACCAGGGCGAGGAGGAGGCCCGGGAGCAGCAGGATGTGCAGCGGATACAGGCGGGTGATCATGTCGTGGCCCGGGTACTGGCCGCCGAAGGCGAAGAAGGCGACGTAAGTGCCGACGACCGGGATCGACAGCATGATGCCCTGGGCGATGCGCAGTCCGGTGCCGGAGAGCAGGTCGTCGGGGAGCGAGTAGCCGGCGAAGCCTTCGGCGAGCGAGACGGCGAACAGGGTCACGCCGATCGTCCAGTTCAGCTCGCGGGGCCGGCGGAAGGCGCCGGTGAAGAAGATCCGCAGCAGGTGCGCGCCGATCGCGGCGACGAAGACCAGCGCGGCCCAGTGATGGGTCTGCCGCATCAGCAGTCCGCCGCGCACGTCGAAACTGATGTTCAGGGTGGAGTCGAAGGCGGCCGACATCCGCACCCCGCGCAACGGCACATAGGGGCCCGTGTAGACGACCTCGCGCATCTCCGGCTGGAAGAAGAGGGTCAGCCAGACCCCGGTCAGGATCAGCACCAGCAGGCTGTACAGCGCGAGTTCGCCGAGCAGGAAGGACCAGTGGTCCGGGAACGCCTTGCGCAGCAGCGGGCCGCCCTCCAGGACGGGGAGCCGGGCGTCCGCGGCGTCCACGAGGCGCTCGGCGCGGCGCCCTGCACGGCTCATGCGGTCTCCGGCTCCGCCGCCGCCCGGGTCACCTCGGCCTCGACCTCGGGGCGTGGCCGGCCCGTCTCCTTCGCGTACTCGCTCACCGCGGTCTGCGCGTCCCGGGCCAGGTCCCGCCACGCGCGCAGCGCGGTCTCGTAGGTGCCCGACTGGGCGCCGGTCATCCGCCGCTCGGCCGGCGGGCCGTAGGCGTCCCGCAGCTCCTCGACCGTGGCGTGGGCCGCGTCGGCCGCGCGCTGCTTCTGCACGAGTTCCTCGAAGGTGTGTGCCACACCAATCGACCCTAGGCACCACGTCCGGGATACGCCTCTCCAACGCCTCTCCAACCTGCCCAAACGCACCCGTGTGGCGGTCACGCTGCGGCGGTTGCACATCTACGGGACCGGACCCGGCCGAGGCGGTCAGGCGCCGGGCCCGCGGGCGCGGTCCGGCTCCGACGGCTCGCCCGGGCGGACACGGGACGGGCAGCGCAGACCGGCCGCCGGTCAGGAGCCGAACCGCGGCGGCGTCAGCGCAGCCCCCAGGTCGACCGCGGCGGCGCCGGAACGCCCCTACAGCCGACCGCAGCCGGACCGGTCCCCCGGCACGAACCCGAGCGCAGCGCGATCGGCCGCCCCGGAACGCACACGCCCCCCACGGGACCACCGGGCACCAGGCCGCCCACGACGGCCCCGGACGGGACGGTCCCCGACGGCGCACACACGCACGGCCGGTGGCGGTCAACCGTCCGGCACCAGGTCGGCCCAGACCTGTTTGCCGCCGCTGACCGGGAGGGTGCCCCAGGCCGCCGAGACCGCCTCGACCAGGATGATGCCCCGGCCGCCGGTGGCCTCCCAGCCGATGCTGGCGGGTTTGACGGGGCTGCGCGGGGAGGAGTCGGCGACGGCGAGCCGCAGCCGGTGGTTGACCAGGCTGAGGTCGAGGCGGACCTGCCCGCCGGTGTGCACGAGGGCGTTGGTGACGAGTTCGGAGACCACCAGCAGGGCCGTGTCGAGGGTGTCCTGCGTGACACCCCAGGCACGCAGCGTGCGCCGCGTGAAGCGGCGGGCGTGCCGGACCGCCTCCGGCACCCGCCACACCGTCCAGCTCTCCCGCAGCGGACGCACGGCCATGCCGTCGTAGCGCATCAGCAGCAGGGCGACGTCGTCGCCGCGGTGCGCGCCGGTGAGCAGCGCGTCGGCGACCAGGCCGAGGTGGGCCGGGTCGGCGGCGGACAGCTCGCGGGCGAGCCGGTCCATGCCGACGTCGATGTCCTCGTCCGCCGACTCCACCAGCCCGTCGGTGGTCAGCGCGATCACCGTACCGGGCTGCAGCCGCAGCGGGGTCATCGGGAACTCGGCCCGGTCGAGCACACCGAGCGGCGGGCCGCCCTCGGTGGGGACGATCTCGGCGGTGCCGTCCGGGTGGCGCAGCACGGGATGGAGGTGGCCGGCGCGCACGCACCAGGCGGTGCCCTGCTCCATGTCGACGTCGACGTAGGCACAGGTGGCGAACAGGTCGGTCTCCATGTCCAGGAGGAGCCGGTTGGCGTGGGCCACGACCACGTCCGGGGTGTGTCCCTCGGCGGCGTAGGCCCGCAGCGCGGTCCGCATCTGGCCCATCAGGGTGGCGGCGCCCGCGTTGTGCCCCTGGACGTCGCCGATGACGAGGGCCACGTGGTTGTCGGCGAGCGGGATCACGTCGTACCAGTCGCCGCCGACCTCGAGCCCGGCGGTGGTGGGCAGGTAGCGGGCGACGGCGACCGCGCCGGGCAGCCGGGGCAGGCGGCGCGGCAGCAGGGTGCGCTGGAGCATGCCGACGAGTTCGTGCTCGGCGTCGAAGGCGTGGGCGCGCAGCAGGGCCTGGCCGGTGAGACCGGCGCAGGCGGTCAGCAGGGCGCGTTCGTCGGGGCCGAAGTCGCGCGGGCGGTCCCAGCCGATCAGGCAGGCGCCGGCCATGCGGCCGCCGGCGGGCAGCGGCAGCACCGCGAGGCCCCCGGGGCCGACCTCGGCGAGGGCGGGTTCCAGCGCGGTTCCGGCCGGCCAGATCCGGGCGCGGCCCTCGCGCAGCGCGGCGGCCAGGGTGGGCATGGCGCGCACCGGCGCGTCGGGCCACTCGGTGCGCCACTCGCTGCGCCACACCTCGGGCCAGGCCTCGGCCTGGGGCGGGTCGAGGACGGTGACGACGAGCCGCTCGTTCTCCAGTTCGGCGAGCGCGATCCGGTCGGCCTGCAGCGGTCCGCGCAGGGCGGCGACGACGGCTTGGCCGACGTCCTTGACCGTGCCGGCGGTGGCGAGGGCCGCGGCCAGACGCTGTACCCGGGCCACGTCGGTGACGTCGGAGCGCAGGGTGGAGGCGTCGGCGACGGTGCCGACGAGCCGGGCGGAGCGGCCCTCGCCGGCGGGCAGCAGCCGGCCGCGCAGCCGCAGCCACCTCGGCGCGCCGGAGGGCTGGAGGATGCGGAACTCCAGCTCGCGCTCGCCGATGGACATGTGGTCCGCCTCGACCACGGACATCAGCGCGGGCAGATCCTCCGGAACGGTGCGCCCGAGCAGGGTCTCGACCCGGCCGTCGAAGGCGTCCCGGGCGAGCCCGAACAGGCGCAGGATCTCGTCGCCGACCTCGACCCGGCCGCTGTCCACGGCCAGGCTGAAGGCGTCCGGCGACAGCTCGCCGCGGTCGCCGGCGGGGGCGGCCGGGACGGGTACGGCGACAGCGCGGGCGATCAGCTGAAGGCAGGCGCGGTCGTCGGTGCCGAAGCCTCCGGGGCGCTCGGTGACGGCCAGCAGACAGCCGCCGCCCGCCGGACCGAGCGGCAGGGCGGTCAGGGAGAAGTCCGGGGACGGGGTGCGCCGTGCCTCGGGGCAGTCGGCCAGCTGCTCGGGGCCGAGCCACAGCGGGCGTCCGGTGCGGTGGGCCTCGGCGACCGGGGAACCGCCGGCGGACGGGTAGGCGTCGCGGAGTCCGTACAGGGTGCGGGGCAGGCCCGCGGACTCGGCGAGGAACAGCTCGGACGGGTCGTCGCCGGGTATGTACACCCCGGCGAAGGACGCCCCGGCGAACACCAGCGCCTGTTCCAGGACCCGGTGGAGCCGGTCGGGCGTGTCGGAGGCCGTGGTGAGCGTCTCCAGGGCGGCTTCGGCACGCTCCGGCGCCGTTCGCGTCCCGCTGATCGCAGCGCCCTCACTCACCACGTTCGCCATTACAGCGCGTACGGGCCTTCGGCGCAGCCCCTGTGGACGTTCGGGCTGCTCCGGCGCGCCCGTTTCGTTCGAAACCCGCCGAACGCATGTTGACGCATGAGTTCCGCACGGTGTCCTCGTGACAGACGTGACTGTCCGCGACCGGCCAGCGCCTGGGAGTGTCTTTTCCGGTCACACGACGAGGGGCGGGAGGCGCATGGACAAGCGGTACGAGGTGTACGCGCTCGCCGACGGGCACTTCTACGACACGCCCGACCGGCTTCCGGGGGCGGACGGGGCGCCGGCGGCGCTGTTCGCGACGGCGCGCCGCACGGTCCCGGAGGGCTGGCACGCGGCACGCTCGGGCGACTGGCTGACGCTGACCCCGCTCGACGCGGACGGCGCGCCGCTTCCGTCACCGGCGCAGGGCTGGAAGGTCCACTCCTCGGCGACCGCCGCGAACGCGGAACGGATCGCGGGCATCGTGTGGGACTACTGCGTGCCGCGCCGCATCCCGTTCAAGTTCGTGCCCGGCCCTCATCTGCTGCACCTGCGCAACGCCAAGTACGCGGGCCGCGACACCAGCGGCAAGTTCGTCACCGTCTACCCGGCGGACGAGGAGCAGCTGCGGGAGGTGCTGCGGGAACTGGGCGCGCTGCTGGAGGGCTGCGAGGGGCCGTACATCCTCACCGACCTGCGCTGGCACGACGGCCCGCTCTACGTCCGCTACGGCGCCTTCGCCCGCCGGTACGTCGTCGACCAGCGCGGCTCGCTGGTCCCGGCGGTGACCGACGGCACGGGCCGGCTGGTACCGGACCGGCGGGCGCCGTCCTTCCAGGTGCCCGAGTGGGTGACACTGCCGGAGTTCCTGCGGCCGCACCTGGAGGCGCGCAACACCACCACGGTCGGCGAGCTGCCGTACCGCATCGAGAAGGCGCTGCACTTCTCCAACGGCGGCGGGGTGTACGCGGGCACCGACACCCGGGACGGGCGCCGGGTCGTGCTGAAGGAGGCCCGGCCGCACGCGGGCCTGGCCGCCGACGGCGCGGACGCGGTGGCCCGGCTGGAGCGGGAGAAGGCGGCACTGGAGAGGGTCGCCGGGACGGGTGTCGTGCCCGAGGTGCGGGACTGGTTCACGCTGGGCGAGCACCGGTTCCTGGTGATGGACCATCTGGCAGGCCGTCCGCTCAACTCCTTCTTCGCCGAACGGCATCCGCTGCTCACGCCCGACCCCGACCCGGCGAAGGTCGCCGCGTACACGGCGTGGGCGCTGCGGATCCACCGGGCGGTGGAACGGGCGGTGGAGGCGGTGCACGCGCGCGGGCTGGTCTTCAACGACCTCCACGTCTTCAACATCATGGTCGCGCCGGACGAGGAGACGGTGCACCTCATCGACTTCGAGGCGGCCGCTCCCGCCGCGGAGAACGGCCGGCAGACCGTCGCCCACCCGGGCTTCTTCGCCCCGCCGGACCGCCGGGGCACCGACGTCGACCGCTATGCCCTGGCCTGTCTGCGGCTCGCCCTGTTCCTGCCGGTGACCACGCTGTTCGTGGTGGACCGGGGCAAGGCCGCGCATCTCGCCGAGGTGATCGCCGAGCAGTTCCCGGACGTGCCGCGCGCCTTCCTGGACGAGGCGGTCGCGGAGATCACCCGGGACCCGGCGGGCGGGCGCCGCAGCCGGCCGGCCCCGCCGGTGGTGCCCGGCGACTGGCCCTACAGCCGGGACTCGATGGTGAAGGCGATCCTCGCCTCCGCCACCCCGGAACGCGACGACCGGCTCTTCCCCGGTGACATCGCCCAGTTCTCGGACGGCGGCGGCCTCGGCCTCGCGCACGGCGCGGCAGGGGTGCTCCACGCCCTTGACGCGTCCGGGGCCGGCCGCTACGACGAGGGCGAGCGCTGGCTGTTGGCCCACACCGCCCCGCCGCCGCCCGGCACCCCGCTCGGGCTGTACGACGGCCTGGCCGGCGTCGCCCTGGTCCACGATCAACTCGGCCACCGGCAACGCGCGTTGGACCTGATCGACGGCGTCCTGCGGGAGAACTGGCGCAACCTCGCCTCCGACCTGTACGGCGGACTCGCCGGGCTGGGCCTGGTCCTCGGCCGGCTCGCGGACACGACCGGTGAGTCCGCCCTGCGGCAACACGCCGCCGAGGCCGCCGACCTCCTCGTACGGCGACTCGCCGAACCGCTCCCGGACACCCCGCGCCGGCGCGCCGGGCTGTCGCGCGGCGCCACCGGGCCCGCGCTGTTCCTGCTGCGCTGGTACGAGCGGACCGGCGAGGACCGCTTCCTGACCGCGGCGGCCGAGGCGCTCCGCCGTGACCTGGACTGCTGTGTGACCCAGGAGGCGGGCGGCGGCCTGGAGGTGGACGAGGGCTGGCGGACCCTGCCCTACCTCGGCGACGGCAGCGCGGGGATCGGGCTGGTCCTCGACGACTACCTGGCGCACGCGGACAGCGCGGAGTTCGAGCGCGCCCGGACCGGCATCCTGACCGCCGCCACCTCCCGTTTCTACGCCCAGCCGGGCCTCTTCCAGGGCCGCGCGGGAATGGTCCTGCACCTGGCCCGCAGCACCGCGCCGGGCGCCACCCGGGAACGGCTGGAGCAGCAGATCGCCGGTCTCGGCTGGTTCGCGATGGACTACCAGGGCCAACTGGCCTTCCCGGGCCACCAGATGATGCGGCTCTCCATGGACCTCACCACCGGCACGGCAGGATGCCTGCTCGCGCTCGCCGCGGCACGCGACGACGCCCGCACCGCGCACCTGCCCTTCCTTCCGCCGCCACCGGCGGCCCGCACACGCGGCTCCGCACCGACGGAGTCGTGACGCACCACCCCCGTCCCCAACCAGGAAAGGACACCACCATGGCACTGCTCGACCTGCAGACCCTCGAGTCCGAGGAACTCACCCACGGCGGCGCGAGCACCGCGAGCCTGCTCTCCTGTGTCTCGGCGGCGAGCGTTCTGCTCTGTCTCTGACCGGGCCGGTGAGTCCACGGCTCCGGACGGCACCGTCCCTGGTGGGCGGGGCCGTTCGGAGCCCTCCCGTTCCCGCCCGACCCGAACGAGGCCACAGCCGATGAACTCCAGCCCCGGGACCGCGGCTTCAGCGGCCGGACGTGCCCTGTCGCGCGCGGTACTGCGGCAGGGCGGCGCCCGCTGCGCCGCGCTGTGCGCGGTGAGCGCGGCGGCCACGGCGGCCGGCCTGCTGCTGCCCGCCGTGCTGGGGCACACCCTTGACCTGCTGCTGGCCCGTGCCCCGGCCGCCCCCTGGCTCGCCGGCTGCGCCGGGCTCGTTGTGCTGCTCGCCCTGCTGGACGGCTGCGCGGGCGTGCTCACCGGCACCGCCGACGCGCAGGCCACCGCATGGCTGCGCCGGCATCTCACCGGGCACGTCCTGGCGCTGGGCCCGCGTGCGGAGGCCAGGTTCGGCGCCGGGGACCTGGTGGCGCGGCTGGTCGGCAACGCGGCGCAGGCCGGGACGGCGCCGGGTGCGCTGGCCGCCCTGCTCGCCGCACTCGCCGGGCCCGTCGGGGGCGTGGTGGCGCTCGCCCTCATCGACCCCTGGCTGGCGGCGGTGTTCCTCGCCGGGGCACCGGTCCTGGCCCTGCTGCTGCGCGCCTTCACCCGGGACACCTCGGCGTGCGTGGCCGACTACCAGCGGGTGCAGGGCCGGATCGCCGGCGCGCTGGCGGAGGCGGTCGGCGGTTCCCGTACGATCCGGGCCGCGGGCCTCGAGGACCGCGAGACCGCCCGGATCCTGGCGCCACTGCCCGAACTGTCGCGTGCCGGGCACCGCATGTGGCGGGTGCAGGGGCGGGCCGCCGCTCGGGCGGTCACCGTGGCACCGCTGCTGAACCTGGGCGTGCTGGCCGTGGCGGGACTGCTGCTGGCCCGGCACCGCCTGTCGGTGGGCGAGGTGCTGGCCGCCACCCGGTACGCGGTGCTCGTCACGGGCGTCGGCGCGCTGGTCGGGCAACTCGCCGCACTGGCGCGGGCCCGCGCGGCGACCGGCCGGCTCGCCGAGGTGCGCGCCGAGCCCGCGCCCGGACACGGCACACTCCGTCTGCCGCCGGGCAACGGCCGGCTGGAGCTGCGGGCGGTCACCGCGCTCCGGGGCGGACGAACCCTCCTGGACGGCATCGACCTGACCGTCCCGGGCGGCACCACCCTGGCGGTCGTCGGCCGTTCCGGCGCCGGCAAGTCCCTGCTCGCCCGGATCGCCGGCCGGCTCACCGACCCCGACGCGGGCGAGGTCCTCCTCGACGGCGTCCCGCTGCGCGACCTGGCCCACGCCGAGCTGCGCGGCGCCGTCGCCTACGCCTTCGAGCGCCCCGCCCTGCCGGGTACGACCATCGAGGACACCATCGCCTTCGGGCTCACGCCCGCGACACCCGCCGCCGTCCGCGCCGCCGCCCGGCGCGCCCACGCCGACGACTTCGTACGGCGCCTGCCCGACGGCTACGCCACGCGCACCGCCGACGCGCCCCGCTCCGGCGGTGAGTCCCAACGCCTCGGGCTGGCCCGTGCCTTCGCCCACGGCGGACGGCTGCTGATCCTCGACGACGCCCTGTCCAGCCTGGACACGGTCACGGAACACCACATCAGCCGGACCCTGCTGGCCCCGGATCCGTCCCGCACCCGCCTGCTGATCGCCCACCGCGCGACGACCGCGGCCCGCGCGGACCGGGTCGCCTGGCTCGACGCCGGCCGCGTCAGGGCGGTCGGAACCCACCGTGAGCTGTGGCGGGAGGCGGAGTACCGGGCTGTGTTCAGCGGCGACGGGGACGGCGACCGGCAGGCGAAGGGCGCGGCGGGGGCGGCACGGGCCACCGGTACACGGATGCGACGGGAGATCCGGGCGGAGCGCGAGGCCCGGACGGAGGGGTCCTGATGGCGGGCGGGCACGCGGGACGGACGGACCGGACCGGACCGGCGAAGGCCCGCACGCGCATCAGAAGACGGAGGCCCGCCCGTCACACCGGTCTGCGACGACGCAGACCGGACGGCCCCAGGAGCAGAGCGGTCCGGAACGGCGAGTGCCGCTCCAGGAGCCGGAGTTGACGAGCAGGCCGGGCCGGGACCGGGAGACGGATACGCCGGAACCGGACGTCACCCGGCGCGCCGGGCCGGGAGCACGCACCGGCCGACACACCGGACCAGGACCGGAACCCGACACACACATCACACCGGGAGCGGACGTTGGCGAGCATGCCGGGCGGGGAGCGGGAGGCGGCGGGCGGGGCGGGCGGGGGACGCCGGTCCCGGCCGGCCGGCCGGTCCGGCGCCGTGGCCCCGGGCCGGACCCCCGGGCACCCGGAGCCGGTCCTCATGCGAGCGCGCCGGTTCGCGCGGGAGCGGTGGCGGGTACTGGTCCGGCTCGGCGCGTGGTCCGTACTGGAGGCGGCACAGACCTTCCTCGTCGGCTACGCCCTCGCGCGGGCCCTGGACAGCGGGTTCCTCGCCGGGAACGCCCGGACCGGGCTGCTGTGGCTGGGCGCCGCGGGACTCGCGGTGTGTGCCGGGGCGTACGGGACCGGACGGGTGTACGGAGTGGTCGCCGAGCTGGTGGAGCCGGCCCGGGACCGGCTGGTGACGGCGGTGGTCGCGCGCGGGGTGCGGGAGGCGGACCCGGGTGCGCTGTCCGGGCTCACCCAGCAGGTGGAGATCGCCCGCGACACGCTCGCCGGTGTGGTGATGGTGACCCGTTCCTTCCTGTTCACCGCCGCCGGTGCCCTGATCGGCCTGTTCTCGCTGGCCCCGCTGCTCCTCGCGGTCGTCCTGCCGCCGCTGCTCGCCGGGGTGGCCCTGTTCGCCGCGACGCTCGGACCGCTGGCCCGCCGCCAGGAGGCGTTCCTCGCCGCCGACGAGGCACTGGCCCAGGAACTGGGCGGGCTGCTTCCGGCGCTGCGGGACGTCACCGCGGCCGGTGCCGAGGAGCGGGTCGCCGGCACCGTCGGGGAACGCACCGACGCGGAACTGCGGGCCGCCCGCTCCCTGGCCCGCTGGAGTGTGGCCCGCGTGGCCGCCCTGGCGGTCGGCGGCGAACTGCCGGCGGTCCTGCTGCTGGTCACCGCGCCCTGGCTGCTCGGCCACGGCGTCACCCCGGGAGCCCTGGTCGGCGCGCTCGCCTACGTCACCCAGTCCCTGCTCCCCGCCCTGCACACCCTCGTCCACGGACTGGGCACCAGCGGCTCCCGCCTGACGGTCGTCCTGCGCAGACTCACCCGGGCCCCCCGCCCCCGGGCGGCGCGACCCCCCGAGGGTCGCGGGGCCGTGCGTGTCAGCGGCTCCGCCAGGGCGCGCGCCCTCTCCCTCACCTCCCTCACCTTCGCCTACGGCTCCAACGGCGATCCCGTCCTGGACAACCTCGACCTCACCCTCCCGGAAGGTGCCCACCTGGCGGTCGTGGGCCCGAGCGGAATCGGCAAGTCGACGCTCACCGCCCTCATCGCCGGCCTGCTCACCCCGCAGCACGGCACCATCCGGGTGTACGACCACCCCGTCCCCGCCCCGCGGGCAACCGTGCTCATCCCCCAGGAGGCCTACGTCCACACCGGCACCCTGGCCGAAAACCTCACCCTCTTGCGCGAGGATCCCGTGCCGGAGGCCGAACTTCTGGCAGCCGCCGACGCGGTGGGGCTCACCCCGCTGCTGAGAACACTGGGCGGACCCGGTGCCACGGTCACCCCGACGGAGCTGTCCGCGGGCGAGCGGCAGCTGATCGCGCTGACCCGCGCCTTCCTCTCCCCCGCCCCGCTGGCCCTGCTGGACGAGGCGACCTGCCATCTCGACCCGGAGGCGGAAGCGCGCGCCGAACGGGCCTTCGCGGCGCGTCCGGGCGGCACGCTGATCGTCGTCGCGCACCGGATCAGTTCGGCCCGCCGCGCGGAACGGATCCTCGTCATGGACGGCGCGCGCACCGCCTGCGGCACCCACGACGAACTCCTGCGGGTCTCGGACCTGTACCGGGACCTGGCCGGCGGCTGGACGACGCACCCGGCGCCGCTGCCCGGCTAGTCACAGCACCCTCCTGCTCACCCTTCCGCCTCACACCCATCCCTCACCCTGCGATATGCGAATCGCGTCGATCCGGTTGCGTGCGCCGGTCTTGCGGGTGATCGACGCCATGTAGTTGCGGACCGTGCCGAGGGACAGGTGCAGGCTGCCGGCGATCTCCGCGATGGAGGCGCCCGCAGCCGCGAGGGAGAGCACACTCAGCTCGCGTCTGGTCAGCGGCATCTGGGCCGCCTTGAGGAAGCCGAAGCCCAGCGAGGCATCGACGAAACGTTCCCTCTTGGCGACGGAACGGATGGCACCCACCAGCCGGTCCGGGGAACCCGCCTTGTCGACGAAGCCGAGCGCCCCCGCCTCGGCGGCCCGTTTCAGCAGTCCCGGCCGGTTCGCCTGGGCCAGCACCACGAGCGCCGGAGGCCTGCCGCCGGGGCCGGGCGGGCACAGGTCGCCGAGCGGGGGCAGCCCCTGGCCGTCCGCACAGTCGAGGTCCGCGGCGCACACGTCCGGGCATAAGGACCGGACCCGGGCGGCGGCACCCTGCCACGGCGTGTCGTCCACGTCCAGCCCCGGTTCCCGGCGCAGCCACTCCGCCAGGACCGATCGCACCAGACTCACGTCGTGCACCAGAAGCACCCGGATCACTGCCCGCCCCCTCGGCTGTTCGTCCCGTACCCGTACCCGTTCTCGGCGCCGCCCCTGCCGTGGCCACGACACCGGACAGCGCGTGCCCATTCTTGGGTGCCGTTACCGTTCACGGGCGCGGAGATCCGGCCATCGGGGTGCGCGGGGGCGCACGCGAGGCGCCCGTACGCCGTCCGCGCTTCCACCACGGGGGCATGGAGGCGGGCGGAGGGGGTATCCGGAGGCGTCCACCGCTGCGGGCCCACAGCTCGCGGCCGGGGCGCTCGCCGTGCGGGAGGCGCCCCCGCGGGGGAATCTTGTCCCCAGGATGCGCGGCGCGGCCGTACGAGGAGGTGGTCGGCGTGTCCGACGCGCCGGGCCCGGCACCGGCACCCGCGGCCGACGGTATACCGGCCGCCCAGCCGGTGCTGTCGCTCGCGCTGGTCTCGATGATGCGGGCGGTGCGCGCGCACTCCGGCGCGGTGTACCTGCTCAGGTCCGACGAGCCGGTCCTGGAGATGGCGGTGATGGCGGGCATGCCCCGCGCTTTCGCGGCGCCCTGGCAACGGGTCGGGCTGAGCGCGCCGATCCCCGTCGCCGACGCGGCACGCGAACGGCGGCTGGTGTGGGTGGGCGGCGAGGAGGAGATGGCCCGCCGCTATCCGCGGATCGCGGTGGTGCTGGCGTACCCGTTCGCGCTGGCCGCGTTGCCGGTGGCGACGGAGCGCCGGCTGTACGGCGCGGTGTTCGTGACGTGGCCGGGTGCGCACGCGCCGGAGCTGTCCGACCGGGAGCGGGACCACCTGTGGGCGGCCTGCGACCGGCTGGCGCTGCGGCTGGAGCGGGCCGCGCGGGAGAACCGGCCGCTCGGGCACGAGTCCGATGTGGTGGCGGAGCCGGTGGCGGGCGTGGGCGGCACGCTGGGCTCGGTGGAGGCGGCTCGGATGGTGTCCCGGCTGCCGTACGGACTGGTGTCGCTGGATCTGCACGGCCGGATCGGGTTCGTCAACACGGCCGCCGCCGAGCTGCTCGGCAGACCGGGCGGGGAGCTGCTGGGCACCCTGCCGTGGGTGTCGGTGCCCTGGCTGAACGACCCGATGTACGAGGACCGCTACCGGGGGGCGCTGCTCAGCCAGCAGGTGACGTCGTTCGTGGCGCTGCGTCCGCCGGGCGAGTGGCTGTCGTTCCGGATGTATCCGAGCACGACCGGGCTGACCGTGCGGATCAGCCGGGCGCGGGCGGTGGCGGAGATGGCGCGCGAAGCGCCGCAGGCGGGCGCGTCCCCGGCCCGGCTGGTGACGATCTCCCAGGTGCTGGGCCTCGCGGGCGCGCTGACCGAGGCGGTCGGGGTGCAGGACGTGGTGCAGCTGGTCTGGGACGAGGTGGCGCCCGCGGTCGGCAGCCAGGCGCTGGTGATCCTCGGCACCCAGGGCGGCCGGCTGCACGTGCTCGGGCAACGCGGATACGGCGCCCCGCACGCCGTGGAGCGGTTCCACGGGCTGCCGCTGACCGAGCGGACCCCGGGCACCCAGGTGCTGACCAGCGGGGTGCCCGCGTTCTTCGACTCCCGGGAGGAGCTGGAGCGGCTGTATCCGCGCCGGCACGATCCCCCGGACGGCTTCGCGGCTTGGGCGTATCTGCCTCTGATCGCGTCCGGGCGGCCGGTGGGCACGTGTGTGCTGGCCTACGCCGAGCCGCACGTCTTCCCGGCCGACGAGCGGGCCGTACTGACGTCGCTGGGCGGGCTGATCGCGCAGGCGCTGGAGCGGGCCCTGCTCTACGACGCCAAGCACCGGCTCGCGCACGGGCTCCAGCAGGCCCTGCTGCCGCACTCACTGACACCGCCGCCCGGCATCGAGGCGGCCGCCCGCTATGTGCCGGCCACCCATGGCATGGACATCGGCGGCGACTTCTACGACCTGGTGCCGACGTTGCCGCTGGCGGCGGCGGTGATCGGGGACGTCCAGGGGCACAACGTGACCGCGGCGGGCCTGATGGGGCAGATCCGCACCGGGGTCCGGGCGTACACCACGGTCGGGCAGGCGCCGCACGAGGTGATGAGCAGCACCAACCGGCTGCTGATCGACCTCGGCACCGAACTGTTCGCCAGCTGTCTGTATCTGCGGCTGGACCCGGCGCGCGGGCGGGCGGTCATGGCCCGGGCGGGGCATCCGCCGCCGCTGCTGAGACGGCCGGACGGGCGGGTGCGGGTGCTGGATCTGGCCGGCGGCCCGCTGCTCGGGATCGACGCGGCGGCGGTGTACCCGACGACCGAGGTGTCCCTCGTTCCCGGCTCGGTGCTCGTGCTGTACACCGACGGTCTGGTGGAGGCGCCCGGCATCGACATCGAGGACGCGCTGTGCGGCCTGGGCGGGCTGCTGTCGGAGATCGGCGACCAGCCGCTGGAGCGGCTGGCGGACGAGGTCGTCCGGCAGAGCGCGGCGGCGCGGGAAAGGGCCGACGACGTGGCGGTGCTCCTGCTGCGGGCCGGGGGCGCCCCCTGACGGGTCACGGCCGCCCGGGTGGGACCGGGCCGGACCGCAAACGAGACGGCTCGGCATCGCAGCCTTCCTCACCCCGGCATCCCTGCGTTCATGGACTGGTCTCCGAGCGGCCGCCAGGCACGCA